>NZ_JABXXR010000041.1 GCF_013376175.1 Ameyamaea chiangmaiensis | reverse complement strand
CGCTCCAGTTTCGGGCGCGGCAGAGCCGCCGCCCATGCCGCCAATCGCCTGCTGACCAGCCGTTCACGGGGCGTCGTGATCAAGGCCCGCGTCGCGCGACATGCGCCGCGCGCCACACCGCTGGCGGCGCATCTCCGCTATCTCCGTCGGGAGGGCGTGACGCGGGACGGTGAGGATGCGCGCCTGTTCGGCAAGGACAGCGACGACATCCAGGCCTCGGACTTCGCGGAACGCTGCGAAGGCGATCGTCACCATTTCCGCTTTATCGTCTCGCCCGAGGATGCGCCGGAGATGTCGGATCTGCAGGCCTTCGCGCGGGATCTGATGGGGCAGATGGAGTCCGACCTTGGTACGAAACTCGACTGGATCGCCGTCGATCATTGGAACACGGCGCATCCCCATTTGCACATCATCGTGCGGGGTTTGGCGGAGGATGGTTCCGACCTGGTGATCGCACGCGATTACATCCGCGAGGGCATGCGCGCCCGTGCCCAGGATCTGGTGACGCTGGAACTTGGACCGCGCACCGATCATGATATTCATCGAGCGGTCGAGCGGCAGGTGAACGCCGACCGCTGGACCCAGCTCGACCGGCAGCTTCAGAGAGACGCGGGGCAGGATGGTGTCATCGATCTCGGGCGCGCGCCGGGCGAAACACCGGACGCCTTCGCGACAGTGAAGTTGGGGCGCCTGCGCCGTCTGGAGACCATGGGGCTGGCGCACCAGGTCGGGCCGGATCGCTGGCGGATGGACGAGAGCGCGGAAGCGACCCTGCGGGAGATCAGCGAGCGCAACGACATCATCAAGCGCATCCACCGGGGGCTGGCGGAGCAGAAGATCGACCGCGCCGCGTCCTCCTGGGTGCTGGCGGGTGAGGACGCTGCCGATTCCGTCATCGGTCGGCTGCTCGATCGCGGCCTCGACGATGAGCTGCGCGGCACGGCCTATGCGGTCATCGACGGAATTGACGGGCGCACGCACCATGTCCGCCTGCCAAACCTCGAAGCCGCAGGCGATGGGCAGCTTGGTTCGATCGTGGAATTGCGGCGTTTCACTGACAAAGGGGGACGTGACCGTGTCGCGCTGGCCATGCGTTCGGACTTCCCGCTGGAAAGGCAGGTGACGGCGGAGGGCGCGACCTGGCTCGACCGGCAGGCGATCGCGCGGGAGCCTCTTGCCCTCGCGTCCACAGGGTTCGGTGCCGATGTCAAAGAGGCGATGGAAAAACGCACGACTCATCTGGTGGAGCAGGGGCTGGCCAGTCGAGGCAGCGGCGGCATCCGCTATGCCAGGAACCTGATCGCCACCCTGCGTCAGCGGGAGCTGGAAACGCTGGGCCGGAGCCTCGCCGTGACGTCAGGGATGCCGTTGCGATGGAGCGGAAAGGGCGATCCCGTTACCGGCGCCTATCGTCAGCGTTTCAACCTGGCGTCGGGCCGGTTCGCGATGATCGACGACGGGCTGGGCTTCGAGCTGGTGCCATGGTCGCCGTCGCTGGAAAAGCAGCGCGGCCGGGAGGTGTCGGGCGTCATGCGCGGCGATGGGGGGATCGACTGGACGTTCGCGCGCAAACGGGGGCTGGGTCTATGACCGGGAAGGGGGGAAGCGGCCTGTCTGTTGTTCGACAGTAGGGGTCAGAAGAGCGGACATTTGCCCTTTTATCGTTTATGGCAGTTACGCGCCCCAAAGTCGCCGTTGGGAGAACAATCAGCACTTCCCGGAAGCGGACCTTGGTTACGATGACATGTCGTCTATTGTCCCGTGGGTCTTCTCAAGCCATAGATCGTTCCAGCCTCTGCTTCCGACACACCCAGTCGGGCATGACCTTATCGAGAAGTTCGAAGAACGCCGCGCCGTGATGAGGCTCGGCCATGTGGCACAGTTCGTGAGTGATCACGTAGTCGATAACGTCGACAGAGGCCTGCACCAGGCGCCGGTTCAGCAGCAGGCACCCGGCCGGCGACATTGATCCCCATCGCTGCTTGGTCTGACGCACGATGAGACCTTTCGGCCGGAATGCCTCGGGATCCGGGAAGTGGCCGAGACAGAGTTCGATCCGCTCCGGAAACGTGACGTGGGCTCGGTCGCGATACCATGCCTCGACCAGTTCACGCGTCACCTCCGACCTGTTCGGCCGGTGAGTCTGCACGACGATGAATCCTCGGATCAGCTTCACGCTTTCCTGGACATGAGGGACGACTTTCAGCCGGTAATGTCGCCCCAGAAAGAGATGGGTCTCTCCGGCCACAAATTTGCGCTCCGGCGTCCGCGGCAGGAACTGGGAGAAGTACCTCTGCTGCCGCGTGACCCATGCTGCTCGCTTACGCAACTTGACTTCGATCGCCTCCAACGTCGCGTCCTCCGGGGCTGCAATCACTACCGACGTATCCGGCTCGACCGCAATCTCCAGTGTCTTCCGCGGGCGGCGGACGATCTCGTACTGGATCTCCCGCTCGCCGTACTGCAGGCAGTGCAACTCCCGCGTCATGCCGCGAACCGGGCCCGGGCAAGATCCATGATTTTAAGTTCGAGATCGTCGAGCACCTCCACGGGCAGGCCGACGCCCTTCTCGTCACGCAGTACATCGAAGAAGTAGTCATCAATGGCATTACGCAGATTGTTCTGGGCCACTTCGTTCGACCAGATGTCGACGATTAGGTGCGACCTGATGATGTCGATGAAATCGAGGGCGATGGATGCTGCTTCATCACCGGCCACCGGGTCATCTCCCTTTGTCTTGAGCTGACCGTCCAGGATCCCGAAGAACGCCTGCGCGTCTTCATCCCCCCGAATGCTTTCCGGAACGTCCCGGCCGCGATCCTTACGCACCATTTTGCTCGCGAGGTCCACGACGCTGTTCAGGTATCCGCGCTCGGAGAGCCGCTTCTCGCGATAGGCGCGGATGGTCTCTTCGAGCAGCTCGGAGAACTGTTTGTAGAACGTCGGGTCCGCATCCATCTTCTCGGTGATTGCCCGCCGGGTCGCGCTGGCGATGCGGTCCGCCCTCGACGCTTCGGAGACGCCCGTATCTTCGACGACAGCCTTCAGAGCGGCGGGATCGTTGATGTTCACCACCTCAACGATGGTCTCGGCCGGCATCGCCACGACGTGGTCATCCAGCAGTTTCTGGATTTTCGGCTCGAACTCGCGGACGTCGACTGTCTCCTGGTAGCGGAGCTGGACCGACCGCTTGAGTTCGGAGAACTGCTTCCAATCCCGCTTGAGGGCTTCGACTTTGGCCTCGTCGAAGACATCGAACAGTTTGTCAGACGAGAGCGAGATGTGCAGGCACCGGCTGAAGGCCTTGAGGCGCGCGTAGAACTCATGGCGCAGCGCCTCGTCGGCTAGGTGCTGCTCGAACTGTTCCATGTCCCTCTTGTTCCGGACCGGTTTGAATAGATCCCAGAGCTGATCATGCAGCTGGGGCAGCTTGCGGATCTCCTCGCGGACGTCATGCACCGTCCCAGCGATGTCGGCCGCCTCGTAGCCCTCGAAGGCGCTGTAGGTCGTCAAGGCGCTGTCGAGGTCGCCCAGCAGCCCCTCGTAGTCGACGATGAAGCCGAACTGCTTCTCCTTGCCGTCGTCCTCATAGAGCCGGTTCACGCGCGCAATGGCCTGCAGGAGGTTGTGCTCCTTCAGGGATTTGCAGACGTAAAGGACCGTATTCCGAGGTGCGTCGAAGCCGGTGAGGAGCTTGGAGACGACAATCAGAATCTCGGGATCGCCGGAGCCCTTGAAGGCGTCGATCATCTGGCGATTGTACTCCTCCTCGGTCTTGTGCCGCACCATCATCTTCGACCAGAAGCTACGCACGAGGTCCTTCGACTCCTGGTCGATCTCCTCGTTGCCCTCGTTCTCATCCGGCGGGGAGATGACGATCGCGCTCGAGACATGGCCGATCTCGTCGAGGACGTCCTTGAAACGGACCGCCGCCGCTTTTGATGGGGCGACGAGCTGAGCCTTGAAGCCAGTACCCTGCCAGTGCTGGCGATAGTGCTCGGAGATGTCGAACGCCTTGGCTCGGATGGCCTGATCGGTTTTGGCCAGCGCATCCATACGAGAGAACTTGCGCTTCATATCGCGCTTTTGGTTCTCGGTCAGCCCCTCGCTGATCTTGTTGAACCAGCGGTCGATCACGGCGCCCGAGACCTGCTGCTCGACAAGACGTCCCTCGTAGAGCAGCGGCACGACGGCACCGTCGGCGACCGCCTCGTCGAGGGCGTAGCGGTGGATCAGCCGCCCGAAGGTCGACAGCGTATTCTTCTCCTTCTTGAGCAGGGGCGTGCCGGTGAAGCCGAGATAGCACGCCTTTGTGAGGAGGCGGCGCATCTTGGCTGCGAATTGGCTGTGGCCGCCGTAGCGGCCCGTCTGCGTCCTGTGGCTCTCGTCGACCAGCACAAAGATGTCCGGATCGTCGTCCGCCAGCTTGCTATTCTTCAGCGCCGTATCGAACTTGTTGATGATTGTGGTGACCAGCGGAGCCTTGTTGTGGACGAGCTCAAGAAGGTGAGACCCGCTCGTCGCACGGACCGGCTCCAAGTCGCAGGACTTGAAGGTGTCCTTGATTTGCTTGTCGAGATCGTCGCGGTCCGTGACGATGATGATGCGCGGATTCTCGATGCTTCGCTCGAGGGCGAGCGATCGTCCCAGCATTACCATCGTCAGCGACTTGCCCGAGCCCTGAGTGTGCCAGATCACGCCGCCCTTGCGGGCGCCACTGACATCATGCTGCTTGACCGTCTCGACGGCGCGGCGGATCCCGAAGAACTGCTGATGGCGCGCAACCTTGCGGACGCCGCCATCGAACACGGTGAAGCGGCGGATGAGATCGAGCAGCCGCTCGGGGCGGCACAGCGCGTACACCGTCCGGTCCTGAACCGTGACCACTCGATCGCCTTCGGCCGCCATCGCGTCAAAGTAGGCACGCGCCCCCGCGAAGTCGCCGGAGAAGATGGCGTTCTTCTCCCGCGTGGTGAGTACGCGGTTGGCGAAGGGTGCGATGGCCTCGTCGGTGTCTTCCTCGTCGCGCCAGGTCTGCCAGAACTTCCGCGGCGTCCCGACGGTCGCGTAGCGCGCCTCGTTGCGGTTCATGCCGATCAGTAGCTGCGCGAAATGGAAGAGCTGCGGGATGTTGTCCTCGTTCTGGTAGCCAATCAGCTGGCTGTCCGCCTTCTTCAGGCTCTCGGTCGGTCGCTTGTTCTCGATCACCAGGATCGGAATGCCGTTGACGAAGGCGACGATGTCGCAGCGTTTCGTCTGGCTCGACGCGGTCCTCTCGACCGAGAACTCGGCAGTGACATTGAAAACGTTGTTCTCCGGCCGCTCCCAATCGATGTAGCGGAACGAGTAGCTCTTCGAGTCACCATCGATGGACTTCGTGATCGTCGTACCGAGGACGAGCGTGTCGTAGATGTCCTGGTTCGTGCCGCGGAGACCCTTCAGACGGTCGGGCGTGGGCTTCAGCCGCCGCATCGCCTCGTGCGCGTCCTCGAGATCGAATCCATACTCGCGACCTCGGTGCGTGAAGCGGTTGATGCACATCAGCTGCTCGGCGAGCACATCGTCCAGCACGACGTTGCGAAGCCGCCCGCCGCGCAGGCGTAGAGCTTCCTCCTGCGAGAGCGGGTTGAACCCGAGCGCCACCAGCAACTGAAGCGCCGGGACCTGGGACTGGTATTTCTCAGCAGCGTCGAAGGTCATTGTCCGGTAACCACGAATTGCTTGAAGTCCGCGACGACCTTTTCCGCCTGTTTCTGGGTGAGATTTCGCTTGCAGAACTGGGTCACGCGCTGAGTATTGCTTGAGACCACATTGCGCTTGCTGCAGGTCACGTCGAACTTCCCGCCTACCACCGGCACAAGTGAAGGCGAGAACTCATAGATCCCGCATTTGCCGACTTCGTGTCCGGTAGCGTCGACCGTCCAATGCCCGGGGTAGTCCAGCTTTTCGAGCGCTCGCCGCATCTCAAGGGCGCTGGCGTACCTCTGGGCCGGATCAGGATGGACGGCCTTCAGGATGACGCGCCGAACTGCTGCTGGGACGTGGCACCCGAAGTCCTTCGCCTGAAGCAGCTTCCCCGATGCGATGTCCTGATCGTACTGCGCCGGCCCGATGCTGGCGCGGACTGACCGCAGGTGGTCCAGGTGAATCAGCAACCTTGCAAGGGTCATCCCGACCTGGAAGATGTCCGAACTGACGCCGATGTTGCCCGTCGCAAGGACTTCCGGTGCACGGTGGAGGACGTAGGCGTTCGGGGCCACTACCGGCGCGCCGTTCGATGAAACGCCAGTAATCCCGTAGTCGGACAGCATAGCCTGCTGCTGCGGCCCCAGCAGGATGTTCCCCGGTTTAATATCGTTGTGATAGAAACTGCGCGCATGGAGATACTCCAGCCCCTGCAGAATATCTCGCGCGATCCGCAGGACGGCGGGAAGCGGCAGATAGCCGGCCGGATTTGCCAGGGTCTCGACCGAGCCGTTCGGCTGGTAGTCCATGGCGAGGATGACGGCATGCTCTCCCGACACAGGCACGACATCGGCTTGGTGGACGTATACGAGGTTGTTATGCTCGAGGCGGTTGCCGATCTGGGCTTCGCGCAACTGTTCGTCCACTGACACCCCCGGCTGGAGGATCTTGAGCGCGTACTCTCGCTGCACGGCCAGATCATGCGCCAGCCAGACTTCGCCGAAGCTTCCGCGGCCGATCCTGCTCACAAGCTGGTACTTGTAGAGGTTCATGCCAGGCGAGAGGGTGACAGGGACAAGCTGGTTCATGGGTGGCGCAGCCCCAGCCACGCGGCGTTCACGGCGTCAGCCATCTTGTTGTCCCAGTATTTGTCGGTCTTTCCGACCCGGGTTTCGGCGTGCTGCTTGGTGTCCTTGCTCGTCGTGGGCATGGATGAGTAGATCCTTAGTTCGACTGGGATGCCACGATGCGCACAGGCGAGCACGACGGCGGCATCGGCATGAGCCGACTTCCGCTTCGCCTTGGTATCGCTCTGCGTGTATTCGTTCTGCTTGATCATCACCTTTGCGATGCCAGGATGGGCATCGAAGATCGCGAGGACTTCTCGGTACAGCCAGTCCAGCCGCTCGGCATCTGCGTCCTCCCCGATCGAGGCAGGGACGGACAACTTGTTGTCGCTGGCGGCGTTCTCCAACGTGTAGGCGCCGCCTACCTCCGATACGACTGCGTAGCGGGGGGCCTTCGGGTCGCCGCGAAATCCAAGAACCTTCATGCCAATTCCTTTTCTAAATTCACGCGCCACTCGCCCGTCAGCAGCTTCTGCATCAGCCCGCGTTTCTGACGGGTCAGGGCTTCGATTTCAGCGTCGATAAGGGAGAGTTCGGTTCGCGCGCATTCCAAAGCGTCAGCAATGCGATCCTGCGTCGCTCGATCTGGCAAACGCAGTGGTGATGCCAACCAATCGTCAGGAGCGATACGGCGTGCCTTTCGCTGGCCACGAGCAAGGTGAAGTTGCCTAGTGTAGTAGGCTGGTCGGGTCAGATATTTGATTAACCAGACCGGATTGACGCTGGGGTCGCAGTCGAAGGCTGGTAGGTCGAGCGTGGACTCGCACCCGTCAAGCTCAGAGCCGACAAGGGCGAAAGCCCCGTTCAGGAAGTCCAGCTTACTCCAGATGATCTGACCCGCCGCACGGCGATAGTAGCGGGTACTCGCGCTTCCGCGACGGGGCTCGATCTTTTCCGTCGCGCCCTTTCCGTACAAGCGTACCGAGATTTTCCGTGCGGTTGCACCATCCGTTCCGGGAATGCGGCTTTCAGTCAGAAAGTCCCCGAAGCAGACGGGCTGACCACGGCGGCTAGCGCGCGCCATAAGAGAGTCCCGGAATCCGAGGAGGCGGTCTTCGTGGGCGGCGCGAAGCGCCGTGAGCTTTTCGAGTGATTCGCCCCATGTGCGCAGAACTTCTGCAATCTTGCGTTGCTCGTGCAAGGGAGGAAGATCAACAACCTGGTTGGTGATGTCATCCTTCTGGACATGGACGAGGGATGATTTAAAGCCGTGTGCGTTTGCTTCGATACGGCGAGTGGCGACCTGCAAGGCGAGATATAGCCAGTATTTGTCGATGTCTTTCTTGGGTACGACACGGAAAATGTGCTGGTTGAGGACACCGCGAGGCCCTGGCCAAATCGTAGGGCCGAACGAAACACCTTTGACCCCAGCCCACGCAAAAAGGAGGTCCCCGGGTTCGACGATCCATTTCGGCTTAGGCGTCCCATTGAAGTAATTGAAGTTCTGCGACCCATTCAGGTTCTGGATCCGAATGATCGGCAGCCCCGAAGGACTCCAATCAGGCGGACGAAAACCATTGCCATTGAAGAAGTCGCAGAGATCACCGATCGAACGGCGGGCATGACCCTTAGGCATCGACGCCGAGCTCCTTCAGATACCCGGCCATCTTTGCCCGGACATCTCCCAGTTCGGCCTCGATCCGCAGGATGTCCTTCTGCACGGCGGCGACGTCGATCTCGTCCTCCGGCTCGAAGTTGTCGACGTAGCGGGGGATGTTGAGGTTGTAGCCGTTCTCGGCGATCTCCTCGGGGCTGGCCCGATGGGAATACCGCTCGACCTCGGCGCGGGTGGCGTAGGTCTTCAGGACCTTGGCCACGTGTGCCTCGTCCATCACGTTCTGGGTCCTGCCCGGCGTGAATTCCTTGCTGGCGTCGATGAACAGCACATCGCGCCGGTCCGCGTTCGCGCCGCCTTCCTCGCGCGAGCGGTCGAAGATCAGGATTGCGACCGGGATCCCCGTGGTGGTGAACAGGTTGGCGGGCAGGCCGACAACGGCGTCGACCAGGTTTTCCTCGATCAACTGCTGTCGGATGCGCCCCTCGGCACCGCCTCGGAACAGCACGCCATGCGGCACGATCACCGCGACGCGGCCGGACTGCCGCTTGGCGATCTCGATCATATGGGTGATGAAGGCGTAGTCGCCCTTGGACTTGGGCGGCACGCCGCGCCAGAAGCGCTTGTACTGGTCGCTGTCCGCGTCCTCCGCGCCCCACTTGTCGAGCGAGAACGGCGGATTGGCGAGCACCACGTCGAAGCGCATCAGGTGGTCGCCCTCTACCAGCGCCGGGCTGTTGAGCGTGTCGCACCACTCGATGCGGGCCGCGTCCTTAGCGTGCAGGAACATGTTCATCCGGGCCAGCGCCCAGGTCGCCCCGTTCACCTCCTGCCCGTAGAGGGCGAAGTTCTCGGACCCTACCTCCTGCGAGGCCTGGATCAGCAGCGACCCGGAGCCACAGGCGGGGTCGCAGATCGTGTTGCCGGGTTGCGGCGCAGCCAGCTTGGCCAGCAGGCGGGAGACGGCCATGGGCGTGTAGAACTCGCCCGCCTTCTTCCCGGCGTCCGAGGCGAAGCGCGAGATGAGGTAGATGTAGCATTCGCCGATGATGTCCTCGGTCACCCGCGACGGGCGCAGATCGAGCGCGGGCTTGGCGAAGTCCTCGAGCATGTTCTTGAGGCGGCGGTTGCGATCCTTCGGGCGGCCGAGATTGGCCTCGGAGTTGAAATCGATGTTGCGGAAGACGCCCTCGAGCTTGGCGCGGTTCGCATCCTCGATCTTCTCGAGCGCGATGTTGATCAACTCGCCGATGTTGGGCTCGGCCCTGCGGGCGTAGAGGTCGTAGAAGCTGGCGCCCTCGGGCAGGATGAACCGCTCACGCTCGAGGCGCCGGCGAATGCGGGCCTCGTCGTCGCCGTACTGCTTGCGGTAGGTCTCGAGGTGGTCGTTCCAGAGGTCCGAAATGTACTTCAGGAACAACATCACGAGGATGTAGTCCTTGTACTGGCCGGCATCGACGGCGCCCCGGAAGGTATCGCAAGCCGCCCAAGCGGTCTGGTTGATCTGCTGTTGGGTAATCTGATCGGTCATCAGGCGATTTCCTTCTGGTCGGCGGCCTTTGCGGCCTCGCCGAGAATGGCGCTCACAAGTTCTTCCCGGTGAGCAGCAAGTTGGCGGAGCAGCTGCCCCTCTTGCCGGGACAGGGCGTCCAGTTCGACGATGCGTTTCTGCGTTGGCAGGTCGGGGACGGCGATCTCGAGGTTCTCGAGAACCGCCATCGGGATCATTCTGAGGCTTGTGCCCTGTGCCTCGGCGCCGAGCTTGCGTTGCGCGTCGGGCTGGTTGATGGCCCAAGCCAGGTATTCGGGGAGAACGCGGTCCCTGTCGGGGCGAACGATCACCAACGGGACGATGACCACGACAGGTTCCGGCAGCGGATCACGAATGGCCGCCGCAGCGTTCGGCTCGCCACGCGAGCGAAAGACCACCTCGCCGCCACGGACGAAGTATCGGTCGGACAGATTGCCCAGATCGTATCTTTGAAAATCCGGGCCTGGCGCATCGCCATCAATCCCGACATCGCGCAGTTGCAGCGCGGGCACGCCACCCTTCGGCAGCGGATCGAGCTTGCCACGCGCAGTGTAGCCGGAGTGAATGTCAGAAAGCTCCGCGAGTCGCATAAAAAAATCCTCTGTAACTCGTTCTACAGAGATTAATCGGACCCGTACTGCGAGTCAATTCCTTCGAATGCAGTTTTAGCTCTACAGAGTACAAGGCCGGGTCTCCGCGTCCACGCGATAGAGACGGCGCAAGCTCGCCTGCCAAGAGCACCTGCGGCTCGCGCCGCGTAATTGGTCGTGCTCTCCATGGGTGGCGTTCGTGCGCCAGCTAGACAAGCTGAGGATACAGATCGCGCACCCGTCGTTGTCCCTCGGTGCAGGGCTGGTCGAGCTAGCCGAACCAGACGCCGACCTCACCACTATTGTTGAAACAGCCATAGGTTTTGGCCGCCATCACCTGAATGGCGGCTGAACGCCCCGGTGCAGGGATCAGGCGAAGGGCAGACAGCAGTTCGAGCCTGCGTTCCATCACTGCAAGCTGCACTTCAGGTGCATTGGCCCATTCGCGAAGAGGGCGCTTCTTTGGGGTAAATGCGCGCGTCGGCAAGTTCGCGATGAAGAACATAGATGGGCTTGCCGGCGAGCGGGTGGATAGCGCCACAATGATCAGTGTGCAGGCAGACTATTGATGACATGCCCTGCCAAGGTCAGCTTTCGCCGTTTTCTGGCTACAACCGGACAGTCCGCCGTCGGCCCGTTGGCCAAGCATGGCGCGTTAAAATACGTCTGCTTTCGGGAAATTTTGAAGGCCGTTCGAACGACCGGGATGTAGGCGACAGCGGAAGTTCCGCGTCTCTCATGCCCTACTGACCAGTTCGTCCAGCGCCCTGATGATCATGTCCTGATCGCGTTCGGCCAGGACGCCGACGGCGGTTCCAAGCCGTGCGGCAGGGACAGTCGCCAGGTCGAACGGGTTGGCGAAGACTTCCTCTCCCTCGACATGCAAATGCGGCGTCAGCGGGTGATTCGGCGGGGCGCTGCCCGATCGTCTGACGAGCGGCATGACGACGCGGCCCACGCTGCGCTCCAGACGGCTGCTCTGGATCTGGACGACAAACGGAATGTCCCGGTTACGACCTGGGTTCCGGTAGATCGCGAATTGCGACATCGGATCAGAGCGTCGAGAATTCGTCGCTCAGGAAGCCGTGCCGCGCGTGCAGATCGTTCACTGCGTCGATCACGCCGTCGAGCTTGCGCTGTTCGTCCTCGCGTTGCTGGCGTGCGGATTGCAGGTAGTCGCCCAGCAGGGTCTCGACCGTCGCCGAAAGATTGGGCGTCACTTCCCGGACCTGCGCCAGCAGATCGGTGTTGAGCGACAGGTTGACCGGGCGGCGGGGCGCGCTTCGGTCATAGGAAACGCCGGGGTTGGTGCGGCTGGGCATGATCCGACTCCTTATGCGCATGTCGTGCGCACAAGATGAGGATGCCGACACCAGACCGCAACGCGCAAGTATTTTTTCGCTCCTGCCCGCTACGGTACGACGACCAACGGATCACGCTTGCGCCTTGGAAAAAGCCAGTTCTTCGCTGTCTCCCATAACGAGGGGAGGACTCGATGGACCAGCCGGGAACACGTATCCAGTGGGGGCAGGCGCTGGTGGTCCTGTCCATGATCGTGCTGTTCTGGTGGACGGCGACACAATGGACTGCCTGGGAACTGGCGTTCCAGCCGGAACTCGGCCGACCGTGGTTCACGGTTCTGCATCGTTGGCCGGTCTATGCGCCACCGCTGTTCTTCTGGTGGTGGTACGAGTTCGACGCCTACGCACCAGCGGTGTTCGCGCGGGGCGCCTGGATTGCGGGCTCGGGCGGTGTGCTGGCCTTCGCGGCCGCCGTGGCGCTGTCCGTCCACCGCGCCCGCGAGGCGAAGCGGGCCGCGACCTATGGCTCCGCCCGCTGGGCCGAGGATGCGGAAATCCGCGCGGCCGGACTGCTGGGCGAGGACGGCGTCGTGCTGGGGAAATACCGCCGGGCCTATCTCCGGCACGATGGCCCCGAGCACGTCCTGACCTTCGCGCCGACGCGCACCGGCAAGGGGGTAGGCATGGTGATCCCCACGCTCCTGACCTGGTCGGGCTCGGCCATCATCCATGACATCAAGGGCGAGAACTGGCAGATCACCGCCGGTTTCCGTGCCCGTTTCGGGCGGGTGCTGTTGTTCGATCCGACCAACCCGTTCTCGTCGGCCTACAATCCGCTGCTGGAGGTCCGGCGCGGGGCGTCGGAGGTTCGCGACGTGCAGAACATCGCCGACATCCTGGTCGATCCCGAGGGTTCGCTGGAACGGCGCAACCATTGGGAGAAGACCTCCCATGCCCTGCTGGTCGGCGCGATCCTGCATGTACTTTATGCCGAAGCCGACAAGACGCTCGCCGGGGTGGCGAAATTTCTCTCCGACCCGAAGCGGTCGATCGAGGCGACCCTGTCCGCCATGATGCGGACATCGCATCTTGGGGAGGCGGGGCCACACCCCGTCGTGGCCTCGGCCGCGCGGGAATTGCTGAATAAGTCCGACAACGAGCGCTCCGGCGTGTTATCCACTGCCATGTCGTTTCTTGGCCTCTACCGTGATCCGGTGGTGGCGACCGTGACCAGTCGCTGCGAATGGCGGATCGGTGACCTGCTGGAGGGCGAGCAGCCCGTCTCCCTGTATTTCGTCATCCCGCCCTCGGATATCAGCCGCACCAAACCGCTAATCCGCCTGATCCTCAATCAGATCGGACGCCGTCTGACGGAGGATCTGTCCGGCCGGGAGGGGTGTCGTCGCCTGCTGCTGATGCTCGACGAGTTTCCTGCTCTTGGCCGGCTGGATTTCTTCGAGAGCGCGCTGGCCTTCATGGCGGGCTACGGGATCAAGGCGTTCCTGATCGCGCAATCCCTCAATCAGATCGATAAAGCCTATGGCCAGAACAACAGTATCCTGGACAATTGCCATGTCCGGGTCAGTTTCGCGACCAATGACGAGCGCACCGCGAAGCGCGTGTCCGACGGGCTGGGCGTGGCGACCGAGATCCGGTCGCAGAAGAACTATGCCGGGCACCGGCTGTCGCCCTGGCTCGGGCATCTCATGGTCTCCCGTCAGGAAAGCGCGCGGCCCCTGATGACAGTGGGGGAGGTCATGCAGATCCCGGCACGGGAGGAAGTCGTCATGGTGGCGGGCTGCCCACCGATCCGCGCACGGAAAGCGCGGTATTTCCGGGACCGCCGTTTTGTCGAACGTGTCCTACCGCCGCCCGATCCGGCACAATTGCCACGGCCTGTCCGGCCTGATGACTGGAGTGGTCGCGCGCTTCCCGCCACCCTGTCACCGGAGAAAACGTCGGCGGCGGAGCCCGACAAGCCCGACGATGCCGATAGTGATGAATCCCTCGGCACAGGGCGGAAATGGTCGCGCGAGCATGACCCGGCGGAAACCGGCAAGCACAGGGCGCGCACCGCACCCGATCTGTTTGGTGAGGAACCGCCACCGGATCCGGAAGCACGGGACCGTGCCGACCTGACACGGATCGCCCGGCAGGCCGGGCTCGACCGTGGCAACGATCTGGGTCTGTGAGGGCGTGATGAGGACATCCCCAAAGAAGGCGCGGCTGTCGGTCTATCTGGAACCCAAGCTGCTGGACGCCCTGACCGCTCATGCGGCGCGGCGCGATCTGTCCCTCTCCCTGGTGGCGGAAGCGGCCATCGCGTCTTTCCTGTCGCCCGATGCCGATGAGCGGCGGGAAGCGGCGATGAGCCGCAGGCTGGATCGTCTCGATCGTCAGGTCGCCCGCATGGAGCGCGATCTCGGGATCAGCCTTGAGACGCTGGCGCTGTTTATCCGCTACTGGATGACGGTCAGTCCGCCCCTGCCGGAACCGGCCGCAGCCGCAGCGCGGGCGCAGGGGGCAGAACGCTATGAGGCATTCGTGGCCGCCCTTGGCCGACGACTCAGTCGGGGGCCACTTTTCCGGCATGAGATCCCCGATGATGTGCCTCCCACATCGGAATCCTGATCCCGCGATCCGCAAGTAAAAACCGCATCCGTTACGATCCTGTACGATCGCAGGAAAATGCTGTTGAAATCGGAAGAAAGCAGCACTCTCTAATAATCCCCGTCGTCGTCCGGAGAGGCCGGATGACCCGAACGGACGGGGATTTCCATGGCGGTTACACCGATTGAGAGCGGCGCCCGGCAGCGTGGGATTTCCATGCTGCGCACGGCGATGGGGCCGGCGATCGCGGGTCACCTTGCCGATCCGGCAGTGGTCGAGGTGATGCTCAACCCTGATGGGCGGCTGTGGATCGATCGCCTGTCCGAAGGGCTGGGCGATACGGGCGACAGGATCACACCAGCCGATGCCGAGCGCATCGTGCGCCTGGTCGCGCACCATGTCGGGGCGGAGGTGCATGAAGCAGCACCGCGCGTCTCGGCGGAACTGCCGACCGGCGAACGGTTCGAGGGATTGCTGCCGCCCGTTGTGACCGCCCCAAGTTTCGCGATCCGCAAGCCCGCCGTCGCTGTGTTCACCCTCGACGATTATGTCGCCACCGGGATCATGACGGTGGGGCAGGCGGATTTCCTGCGCCAGGCCGTTGCCGAGAGAAAGAACATTCTGGTCGTGGGTGGGACATCCACCGGCAAGACCACGCTGGTTAACGCCCTGCTGGCCGAAGTCGCGAAAACCGACGATCGCGTCGTGCTGATTGAGGACACGCGCGAACTGCAATGCGCGGCACCCAATCTGGTGTCCCTGCGCACAAAGGACGGCATCGTCACGCTGTCCGAGCTGGTCCGTTCGGCCCTGCGGCTGCGGCCTGATCGTATCCCGATCGGCGAGGTGCGCGGTCCCGAGGCGCTCGATCTGCTCAAGACGTGGGGCACGGGCCATCCCGGTGGCATCGGCACGCTGCATGCCGGCAGCGCCATCGGTGCCCTGCACCGCATGGAACAACTGATTCAGGAAATCGTCGTCACCGTACCCCGCGCGCTGATCGCCGAGACCATCGACGTGATCGCGGTCCTCTCCGGGCGGGGTACGCAGCGCCGGTTGTCCGAACTTTCCACCGTGGACGGACTCGACCCCGCCACAGGCGCTTATTGCATCCATCCATTCCAGCATTCGGAAGAACCCCAATGAACATCACGCTGTTGCGCGTACGTCGGCACGCGCCTGTCCTTTCTGCCATACTGCTGCTGTCCATCGCATGGTGCTCGTCGGCCCTGGCGTCCGGGTCGGACATGCCGTGGGAGGAACCGCTCAACCAGATTCTGGAATCCGTGCAGGGACCGGTAGCGCGCATCGTGTCGGTGATCATCATCACCGTGACCGGCCTGACCCTGGCCTTCGGGGAAACATCCGGCGGCTTCCGACGCCTGATCCAGATCGTTTTCGGCCTGTCCATCGCTTTTGCGGCCAGCTCGTTCTTCCTGTCGTTCTTCTCCTTCTCGGGGGGAGCGTTGATCTGATGGCGGGATATGACGATGACGCGGTGCCGGGCTTTCACGTCCCGGTGCATCGCTCGCTGACCGATCCGATCCTGCTGGGCGGGGCGCCACGGACTCTGGCGATCGCCAACGGTACGCTGGGAGCCGCGATTTCTCTGGGTCTGCGGCTGTGGCTGATCGGGGCGGTGTTCTGGATCGTCGGCCACGGCCTCGCAGTCTGGGGCGCAAAGCGCGATCCGCTATTCGTGGAAGTCGGGCGGCGGCATCTGCGCTATCCCGCCTGGCTCCGGGCATAGGGAGGGCAGGGCGATGATGTCCCTTGGCGAATATCGCAACCGTGCCGCGCTTCTGTCGGATTTCCTGCCCTGGGCCGCGCTGGTCAAAAAGGGCGTGGTCCTGAACAAGGATGGTTCCTTCCAGCGCACGGCAAAGATACGCGGCCCCGATCTGGACAGCGCCACACCGGCCGAACTGGTCGGTGTCACCGGGCGGCTGAACAATGCGCTCCGTCGTCTGGGCTCAGGCTGGGCGGTGTTCGTGGAGGCACAGCGTGTGCCCGCCACGCTGTATCCCGAGAGCGATTTCCCCGATGCCGCCAGTCAGATGGTCGATCTGGAACGCCGGGAGCAGTTCGAGGACGAGGGCGCGCATTTCGAGAGCCGGTATTTCCTGACCCTGGTCTGGTTACCGCCGGCGGAATCGTCCGACCGGGCTGCCCGGTTCCTGTTTGAGGGCGGGGAGCGTCAGGGACCGGACCCGCATGGCATGCTCCATGCGTTCGTCGACCGCACGGATCGGATGCTGGCCCTGCTGGATGGTTTCATGCCCGAGGCCGTCTGGCTCGATGACGGCGAGACGCTGACCTATCTCCATTCGACCATTTCCACCCGGAACCAGAGCGTCAGGGTGCCGGAAATCCCGATGCACCTCGATGCGCTGCTAGTGGACCAGCCGCTGGCGGGCGGTCTGGAGCCGAAACTTGGTGATGCGTTTCTGAAAACCCTGACCATTACCGGTTTCCCCAGCCGCACCTTTCCCGGAATTCTGGACGACCTGAGCCGGCTGGCCATGCCCTATCGCTGGTCGACGCGCGCCATCCTGCTCGACAAGACCGATGCCACGAAGGTGCTGACGAAAATCCGTCGGCAGTGGTTCGCAAAGCGCAAGAGCATCGCAGCCATTGTCCGGGAGGTCATGACCAACGAGGCTTCGGTCCTCGTGGACAACGATGCCGCCAACAAGGCGGCCGACGCCGATCTGGCCTTGCAATCCCTCGGTGCCAACGATGTCGGGCAGGCGTATCTCACTGCGACCATCACAGTCTGGGACGGTTCTACCTCAATCGCGGCTGAAAAGCTGCGGCTGGTCGAGAAGATCATCCAGGGGCGTGATTTCACCTGCATGGCGGAGAGCCTCAACTCAGTAGAAGCCTGGCTTGGTTCTTTGCCCGGTCATGTCTACGCCAATGTGCGCCAGCCGCCGGTTTCGACCCTGAATCTGGCGCATATGCTTCCGCTCTCCGCTGTCTGGGCGGGGCCGGAGCGCGATACCCATTTCCGTGCTCCCCCGCTGATCTACGGCAAGACCGCCGGAGCGACCCCTTACCGCTTCAGCCTGCATGTCGGCGATGTCGGTCACACGCTGATCGCAGGACCGACCGGTGCCGGGAAGTCCGTGTTGCTGGCGCTGATGGCGTTGCAGTTCCGGCGCTACGCGGGCGCGCAAATCTTTGCCTTCGACTTTGGCGGTTCGCTCCGCGCGGCGACGCTGGCCATGGGTGGCGACTGGCACGATCTTGGTGGGGGATTATCGGACGGCGAGGACGCCGACGGCGCAGAGGGAAGTGGGGTTTCGCTCCAGCCGCTGGCATGGATCGATGATCCTGACGAGCGTAAATGGGCCAGTGAATGGCTCGGCCAGATCCTTGTCGGCGAGGGGGTGACGCTCACCCCGGACGTCAAAGCCCATCTCTGGTCGGCCCTGAATTCCCTCTCGTCCTCGCCCAGCCATGAACGCACGATCTCCGGTCTGGTGGCACTTCTCCAGTCCAACGTCCTGAAGCAGGCGCTGGCCCCATACTGCCTAGGTGGTCCTTATGGCCATCTGCTGGACGCCGATGCCGAACGTATCGGGGATGCCGATGTCGTGGTGTTCGAGACCGAAAGCCTGATCGGCTCCGGTGCGGCATCATCGGTTCTCTCGTATCTGTTCCATCGGATCGAGGGCCGTCTCGACGGGCGGGCGACCCTGCTGGTCATCGACGAGGGCTGGCTGGTTCTGGATGACGAAGACTTCGCTGGCCAGTTGCGCGAATGGCTGAAAACTCTGCGCAAGAAAAATGCGTCAGTGATTTTCGCAACGCAAAGCCTGTCAGACATCGCCAACTCTCCGATTGCGCCTTCGGTGGTGGAAAGCTGTCCGACGCGGATTTTCCTGCCCAACGAGCGGGCGATCGAGCCGCAGATTATGGCGCTCTATCGGGATTTCGGTCTGAACGACCGACAGATTGCCATCATCGCGCGTGCGGCGTCGAAGCGGGAATATTACTGCCAGACCCAGCGCGGGAACCGGTTGTTCGAACTGGGTCTCGGTCCGGTGGCGCTGGCGCTCTGCGCGGCGTCGGGAAAGGACGACCACCGGCTGATCGATAGTCTGCTGTCGGAACATGGGCGGGAGGGTTTTCTCCCCGCCTGGTTCGAGGCGCGCGGCGTAATGTGGGCAGCCGACCTTCTGCGGGATGGAGGTGGGCCATGATGGAAAAATCTTTCCATATCTGGGCGAAACATTTCCGTTCCGGGCGTGTCGTGGTCAGTGGCTTCGCGTTGGTTTCCTTTGCGCCGCTCCAGGCGGCCCATGCCCAATGGGCGGTCTATGACGCGGCCAATCACGTCGAGAACGTCCTGCAGGCAGCGCGTGCCCTGCAGCAGATCGACAACCAGATTTCGTCGCTCGCTAATCAGGCGCAGATGCTGGTCAATCAGGGTCGCAATCTGGCGACCCTACCCCTGTCGACGCTTTCGACGCTGCAATCGACGATGGCCCAGACCACAGCGCTGCTCGCGCAGGCGCAGAACATCGCCTACAGCGTCCAGTCCGTCGAGCAGCAGTACCAGCAGGCGTACACCTCGATTTCGTCCGGTATGTCCGACAGCGCCCTGTTCAGCCAGGCGCAGACACGCTGGCAGAATTCCGTCGGTGGGTTCGAGGACGCCCTGAAATTGCAAGCCCGTGTCGTGGGGAACATTCCGTCCGACAGTTCGGCCATGACGCAACTGGTTTCGGCCAGCCAGACGTCAACCGGGGCGTTGCAGGCCGCGCAGGCCGGAAACCAGCTCCTGGCGCTGCAATCCCGGCAGCTCTCCGACATCCAGGCGGAACTGGCGGCCAACGGGCGCGCGACCGCGTTGCAACAGGCAAGGGACGCCGCAACGGAAGCGGAAAGCGAGGCGCAGTATCAGCATTTTTCGCAGCATGACGCCTATGTGCCCGGCGCAGTGTCCATGTTCGGCAGCAGCGGGAACTGACGGCCATGGCCACGAACGATGTCGGCATTATCGACACTTTCCTGAATACCTTCACCACGACGATCGACAGCGGCTTCGGCCTGCTGAAGGGCAACGTCGTGTCGCTGGCAGGGTCGTTGTCCGTGCTCGACATCGCGCTGGCCGGACTCTTCTGGGCCTGGGCGGCGGACGAGGACATCATCCAGCGGCTGGTGAAGAAGACGCTGTATGTCGGGTTCTTCGCGTTCCTGATCGACAATTTCGACCATCTGGCGAAGCTGGTCTTCGACAGCTTCGCGTCCATGGGTCTCAAGGCCGGGGGCGGCAGTCTGGCGTTGTCGGATTTCCTCCATCCCGGTCGCCTGGCCGCGACCGGCTTCAATGCCGCCCAGCCGCTATTGGGCTCGGTTCATAATCTTCTCGGCCCCGTCGCGTTTTTCAAAAACTTCATCCAGATTTTTGTGCTGTGCCTGTCCTGGCTGATTGTGTTGGCGGCGTTCTTTATTCTGGCCGTGCAGCTTTTCGTGGCCCTGATCGAGTTCAAGCTGACCAGCCTCGCCGGTTTCGTGCTGATTCCCTTTGCCCTGTTCAACCGAACGGCCTTCCTGGCGGAGAAGGTGCTGGGCAATGTCGTGTCGTCGGGCGTGAAGATCATGGTGCTGGCGGTCATTTCCGCCATCGCCTCGGTGCTCTTCAAGCAGTTCGCGACGTCCTACGGGACGGATGTGCCGACCATCGGGCAAGCCACCTCGGTGGTGCTGGCGTCGCTCGCGATCGTCGGCCTGTCGATCTATGGCGGCAGCATCGCCAACGGGCTGATTTCCGGAGCACCCCAGCTTGGCGCGGGTGCTGCTGTGGGCACCGGCATGGCGGTCGGCGGCATGGGCGCCGCAGCGGTCGCCGGTGTCGGCG
>NZ_JABXXR010000040.1 GCF_013376175.1 Ameyamaea chiangmaiensis | reverse complement strand
CGTCAGCGCCTCGGCCCTGGCGCGTCGGGCCGAGGCCGCCCTGCGCGAGCCCGCCGGAGCGCGCATTTTCGCGGGAAGCTGCGCGTCCTGTCATGAGGGCGCGGCGCGGCATATGGACGGCAACCGGCCTGACCTGGCCCTGAACAGCAATGTGCAGGACGCGCGGCCCGACAACGTGATCCACGCGATCCTGAATGGCGCGGGCTATGCCGGCGAGCGCGGACGTGGCGAAATGCCGGGCTTCCGGGGCGTTCTGGACGACGAACAGATCGCGTCGCTGCTGCGGTATCTGCGCGTGGTCAACGCGCCGGGGCGTCCGGCGTGGGACGGCCTGACCGAGCGTATCGGGACGCTGCGCGCCGAGCATGGAGGGCGGTGACATGGGCCGATGGTTTCCAGTCTGGCGACGGGCCGACGGTCATGGTGCGGTCGCGGTGGACGAACATCCCGGCGGCTGGCAGAGTCTGGCCATGGGTGGTCAGCACCTGATGGCCATGACCGGCTCCAATGTCATCGGGCCGTTGCTGATGGGGTTCGATCCCAATGTCGCCCTGCTGTGTTCGGGGCTGGGGACGCTGCTGTTCTTCGTCGTGACCGCAGGGCGCGTGCCCAGCTATCTGGGGTCGAGCTTTTCCTTCATCACGCTGGCCGTGGCTCTGACGGGCTACTCGGGGCACGGGCCCAATCCCGATATCGGGCTGGCCTGCGGCGGCATCTTCGCCGCCGGCGTGCTGTATGCGTTGATCGGCCTGGTCGTTATCGTCACGGGTGCGGGCTGGATCGAGCGGCTGATGCCGCCGGCCGTGACGGGCGCGATCGGGGCGGCGATCGGGCTGAACCTTGCGCCCGTGGCCACGCGTGGGCTGGGGCATGGCGACATGGGAACGGTCTGCGGCCTGTTTGCGCTGCTGTGCATGGCGGGGTTCGCCATCCATCGCAGCGTGGTGGTGCGGCGCCTGTCGATCCTGCTGGCGCTGGTGCTGTCCAGTGCCCTCTACGTCGTGATTGCGAATGGACTTGCGCTGGCCCCTGCGGTCGATTTTGCCGCCATAGGGCAGGCGCCGCTGCTGGGGCTGCCGCATTTCGCCACCCCCCGGTTCGCGCCCGGCGCGATGATATTCATGGCGCCCGTGGCCATCGTGCTGGTGGCGGAAAATCTCGGCCATCTGAAGGCGATCGGCGCCATGGCGGGGGCGCCGCTGGACCGTCTGGCCGGGCGCGCCTTCCTGGGCGACGGACTGGCCACGATGCTGGCGGCGTCCCTGGGCGGCACGGGGGTGACGACCTATGTCGAGAATCTGGGCGTCATGGCCGTCTCGCGCGTCTATTCCACGCTGGTGTTTGCCGTGGCGGGCGGCCTTGCGGTTCTGCTGAGCTTCTCTCCGCTGTTCGGGGCGCTTCTGGCGGCCATCCCGGCCCCGGTGGTGGGCGGTCTGGCGCTCGGCCTGTTCGGGCTGATCGCGGCGACGATGGTCCGGGTCTGGATCGAGAGCCGCGTCGATTTTTCCACGCCCGCCACCTTGTTCCCGGTGGGTGTCGCACTGGTCGCCGGGGCGGGCGATTTCACCGTGCAGATCGGCGGCATCACGCTGGGCGGCATCGTCACCGCCAGTCTTGCCGCCATTATCCTCAACCGTATTCTGGCGCCGCGTGCCGCCAGGGAGACCACCCGATGAGCGTGAGTGATTACGAACTGGTCCAGTCGTGGAGCCAGGTGCTGGACCTGTGCAAGCTTGCGGCCGGACAGACGGTCACGCTGCTGACGTCGGCCGACACCAACGCACAGACCCTGCGCTGCGCCATCCTGGCGGTGCGTCAGAAGGGGGCGATCGCCAACCGGCTCGACCTGCAACCGGTCAATGGCGGTGTGTCTCTGTCACGCGATCCGCTGGCCTATGTGGGCACGACGCCGCTGACCGGTAATCGCGCGGCCGTCGAGATGCTCAAGGCGAGCGATCTGGTGCTCGATCTGATGACGCTGCTGTTTTCGGCGGAACAGCACGAGATCCTGGCTGCGGGCGGCCGTATCCTGCTGGCGGTGGAGCCGCCGGAGATTCTAGTGCGCATGACGCCGACGATGGAGGACCGGACACGCGTCCTGGCCGCCTCGGCCAGATTGCAAGCGGCGAAGACGATGCACGTTACCTCGGCCGCGGGCACAGACGCGACCTTCGCGCTGGGGGATTACCCGATGCTGGAGGAGTACGGTTTCGTCGACGCGCCGGGGCGCTGGGACCACTGGCCGAGCGGCTTTCTGGCGACATGGTCGAACGAGGGGTCGGCCGAGGGTACGATCGTGCTGGCACCGGGCGACATCCTGCTGCCGCAGAAATCCTATGTCACCGCACCGATCACCCTGCGTCTGGCGGGCGGGTATGTCCGCGCGATCGAGGGCGGCTACGAGGCCGGACATCTGCGCGACTACATGCAAAGCTTCGGCGATCCGGAGGTCTATGCCGTCTCGCATATCGGCTGGGGCCTGCAGCGGCGCGCGCACTGGTCGGTGATGGGATTCTACGACCGCGAGGCGACGATCGGCATGGACCCGCGTGCCTGTGCCGGCAATTTCCTGTGGTCCACGGGACCGAACAACGAGGCCGGCGGCACGCGCGACGCGGCCTGCCACATCGATATCCCGATGCGTGGCTGCACGGTGCGGCTGGACGGCGAGGCCGTGGTGACCGACGGCACTCTGGTGGAGGAGTAAGGCGATGGACACGGACCTGCAACGTGACGAGGCGCGCTACAAGGCGCAGGGGTTTGGCAACGAGATGGGGATCGTCGGAAAGGTCGGCCTGCTGCTTGTCGATTTCGTCAACGGTTTTGCCGATCCGCAGGCGTTTGGCGGCGGCAATATTCCCCAGGCCATCGCGCGCTCGACGACATTGCTGGCCCACGCGCGCCGTCTGGGCTGGGCGGTCGCCCATACACGCATCGTGTTTGCCGATGATGGCGCCGACGCGAACATCTTCTCGCTGAAGGTGCCGACCATGCTGGGCCTGACCGAACATAACCCGGCGTCGGCCATCGTGGCGGAACTGGCGCCCGAGCCGGGGGAGTATGTCGTGCGCAAGACGGTGCCGTCGGCATTCTCCGGCACGCCGCTGGCGGCATGGTTCGTCACCCACGGGGTGCAGACCGTTGTGGTCGCGGGCTGCGTCACCTCGGGCTGTGTGCGCGCCAGTGTGCTGGACGCGATGCAGGCCGGCTTCCGCCCGGTTGTGGTGTCGGATTGCGTGGGCGACCGCGCGATCGGCCCGCATGAGGCCAACCTGTTCGATATGGCGCAGAAATGCGGCGACGTCCTGGATCTGGATACGCTGCTGTCGCGCCTGCCCAATCACTGAGTCGGAGTGCCCAGAGTGACCAAGACCCTTTACCGCATCGGCCAGATCGTCCCCAGCTCCAATGTGACGATGGAAACCGAAATTCCCGCGATGCTGGCCGCGCGCCAGCTTGTGCGGCCCGAGCGTTTTCTGTTTCATTCCAGTCGCATGCGCATGAAGACGGTTAGTAAGGACGAACTGGCGGCCATGGACGCGGAATCCGACCGGTGCGCGCTGGAACTGAGCGATGCGCGGGTGGACGTGATGGGCTATGCCTGTCTGGTGGCGATCATGGCGATGGGCCTTGGGTATCACCGGCGTTCCGAAGCCCGCCTTCATGAGCGCACGGCCGGGAACGGCGCCCCGACACCGATCGTGACCAGCGCGGGCGCGCTGGTGGATGGTCTGAAGGTGATGGGCGCGCGAAAGATCGTGATCGTGGCGCCTTACATGAAGCCGCTGACGAAACTCGTCGTCGACTACATTGCCTCCGAAGGGTATGAGGTCATCGATCACGTTGCGCTGGAGATTTCGGACAATCTGAATGTCGCGGCCCATGACCCGGAACGGCTTCCGGGCATCGTGCAAGGTCTTAACTACAAGGATGCGGACGTCATTGTTCTGTCGGCATGCGTGCAGATGCCGTCGTTGCCGGTCGTGGCCAAGGTTGAGGCACTGACCGGAAAACCGGTCCTGACCGCCGCCGTCGCCACGACCTATGCCATGCTGCGCGCCCTGGGACTGGAGGCCGTGGCCCCCGGTGCCGGTGCCCTTCTGTCCGGCGCCTATTGAGGAGAGACATCATGCCTAAAAGCCGCTTTCTGTATGGTGGGAACATCCATGCGAACGGGATCCGTCAGCACTATCTTCGCTATGGCGGTGAAGGGCAGCCGTTGGTGCTGGTCCCCGGAATCACCAGCCCGGCGATCACATGGGGCTTCGTGGCCGAAGAACTGGCGCGCACGTTTGACGTGTATGTGATCGATGTGCGGGGCCGGGGTCTGTCGTCGACAGGCCCTGATCTTGACTACGATCTTGACAGCTATGCAGCCGACGTCCGGGGCTTCATCGATGGCCTGGCGCTGAACGACGTGGCCCTTGTCGGCCATTCCATGGGCGCCCGGATCGTGATCCGCATGGCCAGAACCAATGACGACCGACTGGGTCGCCTCATTCTCGTCGATCCGCCGGTCAGCGGGCCGGGGCGACGGGCCTACCCGGCAAAACTGGAGTGGTACACGGACTCGATCCGTCGCGCGCGCATGGGCATGACGGCCGAGGACATGCGGACATTCTGTCCGACCTGGACGGAGGAGCAGCGTACCCTGCGGGCCGAGTGGCTGCACACCTGCGACGAACTGGCGACCAGGATCACGTTCGAAAAATTCCACACCGAAGATATTCATCAGGATCTTCCGCATCTGCAGCGCCCCACGACGCTGGTTGTCGCGACGCGTGGAGGTGTCATCTTGCCGGAAGACGAGGCAGAGATCCTGTCCCTCAATCCATCCATCGTCGTGACGCACGTGCCCGACGCCGGTCACATGATTCCGTGGGATAATCTCGCAGGATTCATGGATGCTATCGTACCATGACGCAGCAAAACAAATGTCGCGTATACGTAATATATATGTTGCATACATGGAATGTTCCCGGTAGCTTGACACCGATGAGAATAACTGCGCGGTGAACGCGCTGTTCATGTCCGCCTGTGGATCAGGGATACTCTGACCATGATAGGGCCTGAATTTGATCTGTCTTGACTCGATGTCAACGCATGCCCCCTGGGAGCTTCAGGATGAAGAAGATTACTCTGCTGACCAGCGTCGTGCTGATGAGCGGCGCATCGATTAATGGCGTATACGCGTCTTCTGTGCCGATCCAGCACGGTAAGGTCCGGCCCTCGAAGAAGGCGCATGGATCATCCCAGTCGGCTTCGGCCCCGGTCACGGTCGCTTCACCGGTGGCGACGCCTCCGCGTGCCGTTGCCGCCGTCGCGCCTCGTCCCGAAGAGATGAGCGTCGTCGGGCACGGGTCGACGCGCCAGATCCAGACCATGACGGCATCGATGATGGCGCAGTCAGTCCCTGGCACCAATCCGTTGAAACTTCTGGGCGCCATGCCTGCGATTGCCTACAATTCGGCCGATCCGCTGGGCATTGATCTTTGGTCGCAGAGTTTTCTTATGCGTGGCTTTTCACAGGATCAGCTTGGTTTCACGCTCGATGGCATTCCGCTTGGCCTTCAAAGTTACGGTAGTGCGCAGGGCCTGAACGTGGTGAATGCCATTTCGCAGATGAATATCAAGAAGGTCGACGTTTCGCAGGGAGCAGGCGCGGTTGATGTGCCATCTTCCAGCAATCTCGGCGGTGTGGTGCAGTTTTATTCGATCGATCCGGCCGATAAGTTCGGCGGTAAAATTTCGCAGACATTTGGAAGTTACAATAGCTACCTGACGTTTGTGCGGATCGATAGCGGAAAGCTCAACCCGACAGGCACCAAGTTCTTCGTCTCCTACAGCCGGGGCGACGAGGAGAAATGGAAAGGCAGCGGAAACCAGTTCCTGCAACAGGTCAATGCGAAGCTGGTCCAGCCGTTTGGACACTCGACCAAACTGACGGCGTTTTTCGACTGGGATCAGGCTGTGGCGGACACCTACGGCGACACGTCGCTCGAAATCCTGCACAAGCTGGGGTCCCGGGTCGATTATTACTACCCGAACTACGGGGCCGCCTATCGCACCGCGCTCTACGCCAACGGTCTGCCCGGGGGCGCGCTTCCTGCCGGATACAGTAAACTGTCCGATCCCGCGGATGCGTCCTATTACGACGGCCCGGCGACCAGCCACGATTTTCTGGGGGGTGCGACGCTGGAATCCCAGCTTACGCATCGTCTGAACTGGAAAACCACGCTGTATGCGCAAGACAAGGCCTTCAATGCCTATTGGACCAATCCGTACGTGGCCTCGCCCAGCGGGGCGCCACTTGCGGAGCAAAATAATGGCAGCACGTCCCAGCGTGGCGGTTTCACGTCCAACCTCGTGTATTCGGTCGCCCGGAACAAAATCAATGTCGGCATCTGGTACGAGCATGGCGCGTATGAGCCGTTTTACACGTTCTACAACGAGCCGGTTCTTGGTGAGGGCGAGCCGCTGAATCCGAGAAACGGTACGCCGGCGCCGTTCGCTGAGGCCTGGCGCCTGCATTACGTCAATAATACCGTCCAGACGCATATTCAAGACACGATCACCGTCCTGCCAAATCTGCGTATCAACGCGGGCTTCCGATCGCTGATGTTCAAGGGCACAAGCAGTGTCGTCGAAAATAACCCTCTCTATTCGGGTGGTACGCCGGCTTCGGGCTCTCTGAGCAACAATGCCGCGTTCCTGCCGCAGTTCAGCATCAATTATCAGATCGCCCATGGGCATGAGGTGTTCTTCGATTTTTCCAAAAACATGCGCGTCTTCCCCGAGGCCGGGTACAGTCAGGCGTCTCCCTGGGGATCAGCAAGCCAGGAAATCTTCAACGCGGAAAAGAACACTCTCAAACCCGAGACGGATTACGTGTTCGAGGGTGGATATCGGTATAATTCGCCGATCATGACCGCGTTGCTGACGCTCTATCACACTGATTTTCACAACCGCCTCGCCACGGTCACGGAAGGTAACCTCGTCAGTATCCAGTCCCTGCTGCGCAATGTGGGCGATGTCGACATGAACGGCGTGGACGGCACATTGACCCTGCGTCCTGTCGAGGGCCTGAGCCTGACGAACAGCATCAGCTACAACAGTTCGAAATACGGATCGAACCTGACGGAAGATGGTGCTGTTTATAATCTCAAGGGAAAGCAGGAAGTCAATTATCCCAAGCTGATGTACAAGGCGAACCTGTCGTATGAATACAAGGGTGCGTTCGCCCATATCGATGTGACCTACATGAGCAAGCGCTTTCTCAGCTACACGAATGACACGCACGTTCCCGGATACTGGCTCGCCAATCTCGGGGCGGGATACCATATCGGCAATGCGGGTTTTCTGAAGAATATCACGGCATCGTTTAACGTGTATAACTTGTTCAACACGGTGTACGTGTCCAACATGGGCGAAGATGGCAATCCCCTTTCGGGCGATTACCAGTCGATGCAGATCGGTGCGCCGCGTGAGTTCTTCGGCACCGTCAGCGCGGGTTTCTGAAGAGGCTCTCGTCGGGCTGCCTACGGTGAAGGGGAGTACCATCCATGGTCACGCATGACATCACGGCGTTGCGGACGGTACCGGATGGCCGCAGTGTGCTGCGGGCTTATGACTTCGTCGTCTGTGGCGGCGGCACGGCGGGTTGTGTCGTCGCCCGTCGTCTGGCCGAGGATGGAAGGGCGACCGTGCTTCTTCTTGAGGCGGGCGGAAGTCACCACGTGCCGGCGATCATGGATTCCACGCAGTGGATGTGGAATATTGGCACCGAGCGCGACTGGGGTTTCGTGTCCGAGCCGTCGGCCGGGTTGAATGGCCGCACCCCGCCTATGCCGATGGGCCGCGCCCTCGGCGGTGGCTCGTCGATCAACGGGCAGGTCTGGGCGCGCGGGCACCGGAACGATTTCGACACGTGGGCAAGCGTGACCGGCGATGCGTCCTGGTCTTACGACAGGGTGCTGGAGATCTACCGCCGGATCGAAAACTGGCATGGCAGGCCTGACCCGCGGCGCGGGATAGGTGGACCCGTGGACATCACGTTGCCGGACAATCCGATCCCGCTTGTCCAGGCCCTGATCGAATCCGCCGACGGGCGAGGCATTCCGTTTGCCGACGATCTCAATACCGACCCCATGGAGGGCGGCGGTGGGTGTGGGCTGCCCAATGTTCTTGTGCGCAATGGCGTGGAACGCGTTTCGATGGCCACGGCGTATCTCGATCCTGTCGCGCACAGGCCAAACCTCCACGTGCTGCTCGGGGCGGAGGTCGAGCGGATCGAACTGCGCGGCTCGCGTGTCGGCTCCGTCGTTTTCCGCCGCTTCGGGCAACGGTATGCGGTCGAGGTCAGGCGCGAGGCGATCGTGAGCCTGGGCGCGATCAATACGCCCAAGGCCCTGATGCTGTCGGGGATCGGCGATCCCGCGGAACTCGCCGCGCATGGCATTCCCTGCCGCCATGCGTTGCGCGGTGTCGGGGCGAATTTTCAGGACCATATCCTTCTGGGCGGCTGTATCTGGGAATACGAAGTCCCCGAGCCTCCGCGCAACAATGCGGCCGAGTTTGCTTTCTTCTGCAAAAGCGATCCGTCATTGCCCACGCCCGATCTGATGCCGGTTCTGGAGGAGTGTCCCTTCGCCAGTGACGTGACGGCCCGTCAGTTCGATCTGCCTGTGGGCGCCGCCTCGGCCTGGACCCTCGCACCCGGCCTGGCACGCCCGAAAAGTCGCGGACGGGTTCGGTTGCGTGGTGCGGATCCTGCGCTGGTTCCGGTGATCGACGCGAATTTCCTGAGCGATCCTGACGATGTCCGGGCGCTGGTCCGTGGGGTGGAGATCTGCCGCGAGATCGGGAATGATCCGCGCCTGGCCGGCTTTCGCCGCCGGGAGGTGATGCCGGGTGCATTGCACGGCGCGGCGCTGGAAACGTTCGTGCGCAATGCGTCCGGGACATATTTTCATCAAAGCGGGACGGCTAGAATGGGGCGCCCGGACGATCTGCTGGCGGTCGTCGACCCGACGCTCAGGGTCCTTGGCATCGAAGGGCTTCGCATCGCGGATGCGTCGATCATGCCCGAGATTACCTCCGCCAACATCATGGCCCCGGTCGTGATGATCGCCGAGCGCGCGGGGGATTTCATTCGTAAGACGCACGGGCTCGGATGATACAGCGCAGCCGTGCCGTCAGTCTCTGGAGGCCGTCCTTATGACCCCCGCTTATTCCGATCGCCTGCGAACCTTTCTGGCGCGCAGCCATGGTCTTGTCATCGGGGCCGCATCATGTCCAGCGGCCACAGGCGGCCGGATCGATGTGGTCGATCCGGGAACCGGACAGGTCGTCAGTTCGATTGCAGCCGGCGACGCGGACGATATCGATCGCGCTGTGCGTGCCGCGCGCGAGGCATTCGACCACGGTCCGTGGAGCCGCTTGACGCCAATCGAACGGTCGAGGCTTCTGTTCCGTTTCGCGTCCGCGCTTGAAGAGCACGCCGACGAACTGGCGGACATCGAAGCGGTCGATGCCGGCAAACCGTGGGCTTACGCGCGCCACGCCGATCTGGCTTTGGCGTGCAACACGTATCACTATATGGCGGGGTGGGCGACCAAGATCACCGGAGAGGCGCCCCCGGTGGCGGGTCATGCCGACATGCTGGCGTACTCGATCCGCGAGCCGGTCGGGGTCGCGGGGTTGATCGTGCCCTGGAATTTTCCCATGGTCCTGCTGGCCTACAAACTGGCGCCGGCGCTGGCGGCGGGCTGCACCGTCGTGGTCAAGCCCGCCGAGGACACGTCGCTCAGCACACTGCGGCTTGCGGAGATTGCGCTCGATGCCGGTATCCCACCCGGTGTGATCAATGTCGTGACGGGCTATGGCAGCGTTGCCGGCGCGGCGCTTGCGGCACATCCGGATGTGGACAAACTGGCGTTCACCGGCTCCACCGCGATCGGGCGTGACGTGGCCTGTGCCGCCGCCCGCAGCAATCTCAAGCGCGTGACACTTGAACTGGGTGGCAAGTCGCCGATGGTCGTCTTGCCGGATGTGGATATCGATCGGCTGGTTGCCGGTGTCATGCGCGGGATCTTTTTCCATCAGGGGCAGGTCTGCACTGCGGGATCGCGGCTTTACCTTCCGGCCTCCCGGCATGACCGTATCGTGGCGGCCCTTGCCGAAGCGGCGGTCGGCCTGACGATGGGGCACCCTTTGCAACCCGATGTGGCATTGGGGCCGCTTGTGTCTCGCCGTCAGCTCGACCGTGTGGCGGGGTATGTGGATCAGGCCCGCACGCAGGGGGCCGAGATTGTCGCTGGCGGAAAGGCACAGGCCGACGGCGGCTATTTCATGGAGGCGACGATCATCGCGGGCGCCGATCCTGCAATGGCGTGTGTGCGCGAGGAAATCTTCGGCCCGGTGCTGAGTGTGCTGCGGTACGAGGACGGTGCGCTGGACGACGTCTGTCGCGCTGCGAACGACAGCGAATATGGGCTGGCGGCCAGTCTCTGGACACAGGACCTCAGTCAGGCGCACCTGCTGGCGCGTCGCCTGAGGGCGGGAAATGTCTGGATCAACACACATAATCTTTTCGACCCCGTGCTGCCGTTTGGTGGCATGAAGCAGTCCGGCTGGGGGCGAGAGGGCGGCTTTGAGGCAATCCGTCTGTTCACCGAGGTGAAGTCGGTATGTGCCGCGCTGTGAGAGTGAGAGGAACCGGGTTCGTGCATCGAGTGGTCAAAAGCCTCACCGTCCTGCTTATCGGTCTTGCCGCAGCCCATGCGGCGCATGCGGCCTCGGCGTGCCGCCCCGACTCCTTGCAACGGGTCTTTGGCGCTGATGTGCGGCTGCACGCGATCGAGGACTGGGGCGCCAGTAATCTCGCGGCACCGAAGGATGGGGCCGAACAGCGCAGTGTGGCCGGCACCGACCTTTGTCTTGTCACCGGCGACATGGCGTTGGGTGAGGGACAGGATGATCGCGCGAATTTCGCCGGCGTTCTTCCGACGCACTGGAACGGCAAGATCCTTCAGGTCGGGTGCGGCGGAAATTGCGGCACGGTGTTCCTGGGGCCCGCGCCGCTGGGCTGGGTCAGCCGTGGCTATGCGGTCTGGGCCACCGATGACGGGCATGTGGCCCACTCCAGCCCGGCGCCGCGTCTGTGGTCTGTTTCGGAATCACGTTGGGCCGTCGACAAAGACGGTAAACCCGATCAGGCAAGGCAAACGGCATTTTTCTATCGCGCGGTCCACGGTCTCGCGGTGCAGGCGCGGCAATGGACGGCCGCGTTCTACGGAAACCGGCCTGAAACCGCGTATTTCGCCGGATGTTCGGACGGTGGACGCGAGGCCCTTGTCGAGGCGGAACGTTACCCGGATGATTTCGATGGTATCCTTGCCGGCGATCCGTATTTCGATATCGAGGGTGAGGCCCTGTCCGCCGCGGCGGGCGTGCTGGCGCAGATGCGCACGCCTGACGCGGCCTTGACCGACGAGCAGTGGCATCTGGCCGATCAGGTGATGACCGAACGCTGCGATGCGACGGACGGCGTGCGGGACGGGCTGATCCAGAACCCGGCCCGGTGCGATTTCATCGCCGAACGCGATCTTCCACGATGCGGTGCGGACGCGACGGGCGCCTGCTTCACAAAAGCGCAGGCGCAAAGCCTGGACATCGCGCTGTCGGCCATGACGGATTCAACCGGACACACCGTCTATCCGGGATATCCGTCATCCAATCTCGCCGATGGCGGCCCGATGGTCGACAACTTGCGCTACTGGCTGGGTTTCAGCACTGTGCCCGGCGGGTGGCGGGATGCGGCGTCGCAACCCCAAGCTTGGTATTATGGCAACCAGACACTGCGGTATCTCGGCGGTATCGATGACCCGGCGATCAGTTTTTCAGGCACCGAAGGCACCGCGCATGCCGTCGTGAAACACGAGGTCTTGGCAACACTCCAGAGCCGGGTCGCGGCCGGAGACGGGACGGATGAAAAGACGCTCGACGCCTTTCTGCGTGCCGGGCATCGGCTCGTCCTCTATCACGGGCTGGCGGACGGGGACATTACGCCCTATCGGACCTTGAACGTCTACCGCGCCCTGGCCCGTCGTCAGGGGGGGTATGCCCGGCTTCAGCAGCACGCGGTGCTGTTCGCCGTCCCAGGCATGGCCCATTGCGGCGGCGGTCCGGGCCCCAACACCTTTGGTCAGTCGGGTGCCGTGGCGGCAGAGGGCAAGCCTGATGGCGATGTCCTTTCCCTGCTCGACGTCTGGGTGCGAACGGGGCACAGGCCTGAACGTCTCGTGGCGAGTCATGCGGCCGATGGCATACCGACGAACCCGGTCGATCGTACCATGCCGCTCTGCCCCTTCCCCGCCATGGCACGCTATGTCGGCCATGGGGATGTCAATGACGCGGAGAACTGGCGCTGCGAACAGTCGGACCAGCGTATGCTGGCGTCCGGCCCGGCCGGCGTGAAAGCGGGTTATTCGCCCTGAGGGTTGAATCTCCGGGCGCGCATGGTTGACGTTCGGTGTTCCGCCGTGCCGGACCGACGCACGAACGTCATCCTTTTCGTGGAGCGGAAAGCTCGTGGAGCGCCGTCGTGCGACCGGCGGCCTGAGCCGGATGCTGACCGTTCGTCAGGGTCCTGTGCAGAACCGCAGGCACGCCGGCTTTCCTGAGGCGGCCGGCCGCGCCATGCCAGGGGGCCCAGGCGGAACGGCTATCGGGCGAAAGCGCCTGTCGCGGGTGTATCAGGAGGCAGGTGCGCGCTGGTCACCGGGAGCTTCGGTTGCACGGGTCGCTGTGGAAGGATCAAGACGCCGCGGTGTTGCTCAGTGGGCGGTGCGCTTGAATTCCTTCCCGGACCGGCGTCCTGAGGCAGGATCGGCGCGCAGTACCGTAACACACGGGCTGACCACGCCTGATATAAAAAGGCCCTCACACGACCGTAGTGCATGAAGGGAGGGGCACTCTCGGATGCATCGGCAATCATGCGCGCCTGTGGTCAAGTTGGTCGGTAGCGACAGGGTGTCTGTAGGACACAGGCCATTTCGCGCGATCGATGCCGAGATCGTCCGTATGCGACGGCGCGTGTCCGTGAATGCCTTCATACGGCGGCGTGGCATCGCAGAACGTCCAGCACACGTGACGCCACAGGCGGCAGCGCGCGATTGCGCGCGGTGAGAATGCCGTAGCTTGAGATGGAGACCTGATACGCGGTGTCGAGGATGGCAATTTGTCCGGTCTCCGCCTGCATATGTGCCATTGGCTGCGAAATGACGGCCGCGGCGTCGGAGCGGGCGGCGTATGACAACGTCATGAACAGGGAATCCGTGTTCAGGACACGCGTGGGCATCGCGCGCTTGTGCTCCTGCAACAGGTGCTCGACACCCTGCCGAAGGGACAAGCCCGTGCGTTGCAAGACCCACGGATACATCGCCAGAGTGTCGAGCGGGACGGAGCGTTGCCGGACTAACGGAAGGTCGGGCCGTGCGACGAAGGTCAGTCCCTCGTGCGCGATATCGAGATAGCTGTATCGGTCCGGGCGGGAGAGGCCCGGTGGTCGTCCGAGCATGATGTCAATCTCGCCCGTGCAGAGAGAGTCGAACAGGGTGGCGCTCGACACCGACAGTATGTCGATGTCGATCAACGGATGATCCGCCTGAATCTCCGCAATGGCGTCCGTCAGGATTGTGACCATGGGCGCGTCGATGACCCCGATCGCCACACGTCCTGCCCGCTCTTCGATCAGGGCGTTGTATTCATCGCCCGCACGGTCCCGCTCCGCCATTACGGTCAGCGCGCGACGCATGATGATCTCGCCACAGGGGTTGCGCACGAGGCGCTGCCCTTCCCGATCGAAGAGTGTCAGGCCCATCAAGCTTTCGGGATCGGCAAGCAGCCTGGACGCCGCAGGCTGCTACATGCCGATCGCATCCAGGGTTTCGTGACGCGACAGTTCGGCAAGCAACTGTATCTGGCGGATCTTTATGCGCCCGGTCACAAATCACAACGCGGGAAGGGACGTAAGGACAACACGCTCATATACCAGTTTCGATATGATTGAGCCGGTATATCATGACTGAACGCTTATGTCGTCGTGCGGCTACTGTCGGCGCCAGTCCAGAGGATCATCACAAAGAATACGGACGCTCATGAGCGCGTTGAGGTGGGCGATTGTCCCTGACCTGGACGCAGATCGATCTCGTGTCCGGCATCATCAATTCTGGCCGGGGGACCGGAAACAAGGGGAGGGCGATCGTGCCCATGATCCCCGAACTGCGCGCGGAAATGGCGCGGGCTGCCTCGATCCGAACGACCGACAATGTGATTGAATATCGCGGGTAGCCTGTGAAGAGCATCAAAACAGGGTTCAGGCGATCTGCGGAGAGGGCAAATCTCTGACATGTGACGCCTTACAGCCTGCAGCATACCTCCGTAACCTGGATGGACATGGTCGCGCGGTTCCTGAGCAACTCAGTCGTCATGATTGAGAAGGTCTACGGACACCATAGCCGGGAATGGCTCAGGAAAGCAGCAAGCGCCCTGAGAGGGTTTTCTGGTTCAGTTGAACCATAGAACTATTGCGGGGGCCAACCGTAAGTTATTGAAAAGACTGGTGCTGCTGGACAGGATTGAACTGTCGACCTCTCCCTTACCAAGGGAGTGCTCTACCACTGAGCTACAGCAGCAGGACCTGTGATGTCGTTGGGGGGTTCGTATCGCCTCAAGGCCGAGGAGGCAAGACCTTCTCTGGCCTCGAGGCAAAAAAATCGGAGGGCGATCAGTCGTCGCGGTGTATGCGTTCCATACGCTCGTGACGTTCCTGCGCCTCGATCGACAACGTCGCGATGGGGCGGGCCTCGAGGCGTTTAAGGCCGATCGGATCGCCGGTTTCCTCGCAAAAACCGTAGGACCCATTTTCGACGCGTTGAAGGGCGAGATTGATCTTGGCGATCAGCTTGCGGGCCCGATCGCGGGTGCGCAGTTCCAACGCACGATCGGTCTCGACCGAGGCGCGGTCCGTGATGTCGGCTTCGTGGATGCCACCTTCCGACAGACTGGCAAGCGTATCGTCGGCTTCCCTGAGCAGATCGGCGCGCCAGCGGAGAAGCTTCTGACGGAAATACTCGACCTGAAGAGGGCTCATGAACTCTTCATCGTCGGAAGGGCGATAGTCCGGGGGCAACGTGATCATGCGCAACAATCCTCAGGTGGCAGCGGCCCGGTCTGCCAAGGTTTTACGCGCGGGGTATAGACCCCGACGGATATCCCGCCAAGGGGAATATGACGCATATCGCCCGAGCGTCGCGCCGCAAACAGCGGGCGTTCCTGTCCTGTTCATGCGGCGAACGCCGCTTTTCGCACTGAAAGGCGACGAAAGACGTCCGTTGTTAAGATTTTGTTTCCTTGCGTGGGGCATGGTCGGGCCCGGATGAACCCGAGATGCGCGATGCCCAAAGTCCTGTCCTGTCTTGTGACGCTTCTGTTCTGTGTCGTCGCCATCGTGGCGGCGGTGCCGGCCGATGCCGCGCAGGTGCGGATCAAGGACATCACGGATATGGAAGGTGTCAGAAGCAACCAGCTGATCGGCTATGGCCTGGTCGTGGGCCTGACCGGCACCGGCGACCGCCTGACGAACACGATCTTCACGCGCGAGACCCTGATCAGCATGCTCAACCGGCTGGGCGTGAACATTCGGGCGCAGGAGACGCAGCTCCAGACCCACGATGTCGCCGCTGTCATGGTGACGGCGGACCTGCCGGCGTTTGCTCATGGTGGCAGTCGGATCGATGTCACCGTTTCCGCCGCAGGCGATGCAAGCTCCCTGACCGGCGGAACGCTTCTGGTGACGCCGTTGATGGCCGCCGACGGGGAAGTATACGCCGTCGCGCAGGGCTCGCTGGTCACGAATGCCTTCATCGCGACCGGGGCTGCCGCCACCATCACGCGCAACGTGCCGACCAATGGCCACATCGCAAATGGCGCGATCGTGGAGCGCGAGGTGCCGGTCGATCTCAGTCACCGCCGCACGATGTCGATCAGCCTGCGAAATCCCGATTTTACCACCGGCACGCGGATTGCCATGGCGATCAACCGTACCTTCGGCAGTGACACCGCGCACGTGCTTGATCCGAGGACGGTGATGTTGGACCTCGCCGGACAGGACCCCGTGGCGACCTTGTCACGTGTGGGCGACCTTCTGGTCACGCCCGACGCACCGGCCAAGGTGGTGGTGGACGAGGCCAGCGGTACGATCGTCATGGGGGATAATGTTCGCATCAGCACCGTCGCGATCGCGCAGGGCAATCTGACCATTCAGGTGACCGAGACACCAGAGGTTTCCCAGCCCGCGCCCTTTTCCAACGGAACGACGGCGGTTGTCCCAAGGACGACGATCAATGCGGACACAGGGGCGAAACGTCGTCTGGGTCTGCTGCCGTCGGGTGCTACTCTGCGGGATCTGGTGCGGGGAATGAACGCCCTGGGGGTCGGCCCCCGCGACATGATCAGTATTCTGCAGGCGATCAAGGCGGACGGGTCGCTGCAGGCGGATCTGGAGGTGCGATGAAAGCCGCCCCTGCCAACGTGCTCCCAGCGCTGTCGAGCCCGCTTCAGACCGATCGCACCCAGGCCCGGGACGCCAAGGCGTGGAAGGCGGCAACGGATTTCGAGGCCATGACCATCGACCAGATGATCCAGCCGATGTTCGACACCATTGACCACACCGACTCCGATTTCGATGGCGGCGTGGGGGAGCAGAGTTTTCGTCCGATGTTGATCGACGAGATGGCCAAGGAGATGGAGCGCGCGGGCGGTCTGGGGATGGCCGATACGCTGTACCGTCAGATGCTTGCCATGCAGGAGAAGAAGTAATGCCAGACGATCAGTTTCAGGACGCCATGGCGGATCTGCTGGACCTTCTGTCGACGGAGAACACGGCCCTTCGGGAAGGACGGGTCACGGACGCGACCGCCACGCTGGAGCGCAAGCGGGCTCTGATTGCTGTGGTCGAGGGCGCGCTTGCTGGTGTCGATGTCGACACGGTGCGCGCACAGCCGGGCAGCCGGGAGGATCTGGCCGCGCTCCGTGACGTGGCGGAGGACAATCGCCTTCTGCTGGAGGGCGCGATTGGCGTGCAGAAGGAAATACTGGCTCTCGTGGCGGCATTGCCGACGCGACAGGATTCGTACACCGCCAACGGCACCTATCGACGTCCGGGGACGGGAGGTGGTCGGGCGCCGTCGGGATTGTCGTCCAGCGTCTGAGGTGGCCGGGTGTCCCGCCGGACATCGGGCGCCCGTGGTCTGTGGGGCGTGCGCAGAATCGGCAACGGTCGTGTCGGGATCGCCAGCGCGCGAGGCGCCGCGACGGAGGCCGTAATTGGGGTGGAGGGTACGTCGCCGGGGACGCAGGACGTAGCATTGGGTGTCGATGGACCCCGGTCTGGTCGCTCCGGGCTGGTGTGGTAAAGTGGTGTCTTGATCCCGGTGATGCCGGAGCAGGAACACAGACATGATGCCGCTGATTTTTCCAGACTGGGTGCCGTGGTGGCTGCAACTCGCGCTGCTGCTGGGTGCGTTCCTGCTCGGCGTGGCGTTTCTTCTGATGCCGTTTGCGGTCTTCGGCGTCAAAGGACGTCTGGCGGAGGTCGAACTGGAACTGGGTGAGGTCAAGGCCGAGCTCAGGGTCATCGCCGCCCGGCTGGGAGCGTCTGAGGATCGCGGCGTTGCACCCGGGACGACACCTGTTAGCGGGCGGCCGGATACCGGGCCGACGCGTGAGGCGCGTCCGCGGCCCACGCGGTTCGAGCCGCCGCCACGTGCGGAGCCCCCGCCGCATACCTCCTTCGCCAGCGTTGCTCACGCTGTGCCGCCGCCGTCCGAGGCATGGGGCGCGCGGGGCGTTTACACGTCCCGTTCGAACTCGGGCGGGACACCTGAGACGCTTCCGTGGGGAACGACAGCGCCTGATCCGGTGCAGTATGAGCCGGTGCGACCGTGGGCCGACGCTCAGGACCGGGAGCCGCTGACCGACGGCCCCGGGACTTTTCAGGGTGCAGCGCCTCGGGCGCTGGCGGCCTTTCCGATCAGGGGGGAAAGCCGACTGCCGACCCAGCGTGCGGAGAGCGCGCCGGGTGGCCAGCCTGAACGGGATCGCAGCCGGGCCGAGCCGACATTACGCTGGCCGCCTCGCGGCTGACGGGCCGGGCTCGGGCAGCACACAGGTAAACATTCCCAAAGGGATGCTGGAGTGCCCCCACGGCAAGGCTGAAGAGCACCGTCAGCGTGCCTTTCGCCCTGGAGCCTCCCGCAGTGTCAGGGCGCTCCCGGCCCCTTTACCACAGTTGCCATATCGTCCGGCCGCATCCATCTGGCGAATGATTGCTGAATGGCGGCGGCCGAGGCTCCGTAATAGGCGCGCGCCGCGATCGCGGGCGTGTCCAGCGGCAGCCCGAGCGAGACGAGATACAGATATTCCGAGGAAATCGCGTCCAGACTTGCGCGACGCAGCGGTTGTCCGCGCAGCATGGTCGCTTTGGCCATCGCCAGCTCGGTGTCGGAGACCGGTTGCGTGCGCATCATGTCCAGGTCGTGCAGCGCGGCCTTGCGCGCGGCGTCGACCTTGTCCGGGTCCGCCCCGAACGAAATGCTGTAGCCGCCCCGGTGCCGGGCCCACGAATAGCGGCTGCTGACGGTATAGACATACCCGGTCCGCACCCGAAGATCCTGATAGAGACGCGCCGAAAAGCCGCCTCCCAGGATCTCGTTCCCCAGTTGGAGCATGAAATGATCCGGGTCGGCGGCGGTCAGGCCGACCGTCTCGGCCAGTATCACGGTGTCCTGCGTGGTGCCGGGGTCGGCGACATGCGCGACGGATGCACGGCTGTCCGGACGGCCCGGCAGGTCGACGACCGGCGTCGGCCCCTGCGCCGTCCAGCCGCCGAAGGCACGGGCCACGGCGGCGCGTGCCTGTCCGACCGTTATGTCACCCGCTACCACGATCGTCGTCAGGTCGGGGCGATACGCGGCGTGGTAATAGGCTTTCACGTCGGCCAGACGGGTGGCCATGATCGTCTGGGGCGTAGCCTGCCGCAGGGAGGGGTCATGCGGGGGGTTGAGCGCGGCGGTGATCGCGCGGCTGAACAGGTAGCCCGGGGACGTCAGTTCACCCGCCTGGGTCTGGGCCTGCTGCTGGCGGACCACGGTGAATGCGGCATCGGGGAAAGCAGGTGACAGTTCGTTTTCCGCCAGAAGGGCGAGTCCCTGGTCGAAATGATTGCTGAGAACGGAGAGGGAGAAATCGTCGCCCGCGCTTTCCTGCGCCGCGATATCGTCCAGCGCCTTCTGAAAGGCCAGCCGGTCATGGCGGGTGGTCCCGTAGCTGAACAGGCCATTGGTCAGGGCGGCTACGCCCTCCTGGCCTGGCGGCTCCTGAAGGTCGCTGTCCTGGCGGACTTGCCCGGTCACCACGACGGTGTGGCTGACATGCGACGGCACGACGATCAGGCGCAGGCCGTTCGGCAGGGTGGAGACGTCCGGGGCGGCAGACTCGGCGGGAAGGTCGAGACGTGCGAGCGCGCGCTCCGCCCAGTCGGGAAGTGCGACCTTGTGATCGGCGGCCGCGGCGAAGGACTCGGCGCCGCCGAAGCCTTTGTCCGACGGGGCCTTGCCGGAACGGTCAGGCGTCAGAACCGCGGTAACCGACTGTGCGGGATCGAGCATCCGTCTGGCCATGGCGTTGACAGCGTCGGGTGTGACCCGTGCGTAGGCCGCGGCGAGGTCGTCCAGAGAGTTCAGTCCCATCAGGGCGACGGCCTGCGACCAGTTTTCCGCCAGACCGGCAATCGAGTTCGCGCCGAATCCGATCTGGGCGATTTCCTTGCGCTTGGCCGCCTCGACCAGTTCCGCGGGCACCCCGTGCGCGCGGATCGCGGCCAACGTGGCTTTCATCTCGCCGATGAGGGGAGTGGGATCGCTGCCGGAGGGAAAGGCGCCGACGGCAATGCCGACGCCCGCGCGGGCCTTTTCGACCGGCTCGAAGCCCGCGAACAGCGCCTTGCCCTGCGGCACGAGTTGATAGAGCGCCCCGCGCCGGCTGGCGAGCACATCGGACAGGATGTCGGCCACGGCAAAATCGGGATCGCGCATGCCGGGCATCCGATAGGCCAGCGTGACGAGCCCGACCGGATAGTCGGTCGGCAGTGACAGGGTCTGCGCGGTCAGCGGGCCCGGGGTCACGGGCTGGCGCGCCGGCAGGGCATGGG
>NZ_JABXXR010000039.1 GCF_013376175.1 Ameyamaea chiangmaiensis | reverse complement strand
CACGTCGTCGTCGGAGCGCGCGAAGTCGGCCCGGTTGGGGGGGGGGGTCTTCATACCACACCCGCCCGCAGCAGGTCGTGCACATGCAGAATGCCCAGTGGTCGCCGGTGTTCGTCCAGCACGAAGACGCTGGTGATCGGCTTGCGCCGCTCGTTCATGAAGCGCAGGGCCTCGGGTGCCAGAATGTCGGGACTGACGGTCAGCGGCCGCGGGTTCATCACGTCGGACGCCCGTGTGCTCGACAGGTCGCGATCCAGCGCGCCGCGCAGGTCGGCGTCGGTAATCAGGCCGATCAGCGCGCCATCGGCATCGACCACGCCCATGCAGCCGAACGCCTTGCGCGTCATTTCCAGTATGACGCCCGAGAGGGGCATGTCGGAGGCGCCCAGCGGCATCGCGTCCGCACCATGCATCAGGTCGCGCACGAGCCTGAGGGACGCGCCCAGCCGGCCGCCGGGATGAAAAGTGCCGAAATCGCGCGCGCTGAAACGCCGGCGTTCAAGCAGGACGATCGCCAGCGCATCGCCCAGCGCAAGCTGCATCAGGCACGACGTCGTGGGCGCCAGACCCATCGGGCACGCTTCGGGCGCGCCCGGCAGGCACAGGTGATGATCGGCGGTGGTGGCCAGGGTCGAATCAGGGCGCGACGTCATCGCCATCAGACACACGCCCTGACGCCGCGTATAGGCCACGATATCGGCCAGTTCCGTCGTCTCGCCGGACCGCGACAACGCCAGCACCACGTCGTGACGCTGGATCATGCCCAGATCCCCGTGCGAGGCCTCGGCCGGGTGGATGAACAGCGATGGCGTGCCGGTCGACGCCATCGTCGACTGGATCTTGCGACCGATATGGCCCGACTTGCCGATGCCCGTGACCACGAGACGACCGCCGCCGCTGTCCACGCACATCGCGATTCGGTCCGTCACCGCCTCGAACGCGTCCCGCAGCCCCGACACATTCTTCGTCAGGGCATCGGTCAGCGCGTCGAGACCGGCGCGCTCGGTCGCCAGTGCGTCGAGCGCGCGCCCGACCGGGTCGGGGGAGGCCGGTCGTGGCCCGGCAAGCCGTCCTTCGGGAACGGTCTGGTTCATGCGACCCTTTCTCTGCGCCTTCCCGTCCCCGGTCAATCGCCGACGGCGCCGTTGTCGGCGGTCACACGCCAGACACAGATGGGAACAGCGCGCCGTGACGTCCAGCGTGGTGTGGTCGGGAACGCCGTCAGGCGCGGTGCGAAAAGATATCGGGCTCTTCATACCCAAGAAGGTCGAGTTCCGCCCGCGCGGGCAGGAAGTCGTAGCACGCCTGCGCCAGCGCGCGTCGGCCCTCGCGTTCCAGAAGCGCCTCCAGCCGCGCCCACAGGGCATGCAAGTGCAGGACGTCGGAGGCGGCATAGGCCATCTGTTCGGGCGTCAGCGTCGGGCTACCCCAGTCGGACGTCTGCTGCTGCTTGCTGAGGTCCACGCCGAGCAGATCGCGGCACAGGGCCGCCAGACCGTGCCGGTCGGTGAAGGTGCGCACCAGCCGCGCCGCGATCTTGGTGCAGATCACCGGCCGAACGGCGATCTTCAGCGCATGCTGGAGGATCGCCACGTCGAACCGGGCGAAGTGCATCAGTTTCGTGACGGCCGGGTCGGCCATCATCGCCGTGAGATTGGGGCAGTCATAGCCCGTGCCGCCGAGGGACGTGGGCACGATCTGAACCAGATGGGCCGCGCCGTCGCCCGAGGACAACTGCACGAGGCAGAGCCGATCGCGGTGCGGGTTGAGGCCCATGGTCTCGGTGTCGACGGCCACGACCGGCCCCAGCGACAGACCGTCGGGCAGATCGCCCTGATGCAGATGAATGGCACCGGCGGCAGCGGCGGTGTGGGTCGAAGCGGCCATGATATCCCTCGCGGCGGGGCGCCGGGACGGCGGCTGCTGGACCGGCACAAGCCGATGGACGCCCGGGGCCCGATGGCGGGCCGACCGGGCCCGGAAACGGAGGCTCAGAAACACGGAAGCCGGCGCCTGATGGCGCCGGCTTGTCCGGTGACTGTCACTTTGGTGCCCAGAAGAAGACTCGAACTTCCACGACCTTGCGGCCACAGGTACCTGAAACCTGCGCGTCTACCAATTCCGCCATCTGGGCTCAGGTGGCAACCCGGAGCAACCTTCCGGGGTGGTGGGCGCTGTTTATGCTCACCATTGTGGGGCGTCAACACCCTGCTCGCAAAAAAACCGTCACGAACAGCGCCGCTGCTGTCCCGGAGTCAGAAAATGGCAGATTTCTCCGTTGTCACCCTTATCGGAGGGAACGGATTCGTCGGACGTGCGACGGCCGCGGTGCTCCGCGCGGCCGGCCATGACGTCCGAATCGCGTCCCGCACGCCGGTCGACGGCGTGTCCACGCCCATCGACGACGAACCCGCCTTGCGTCGTGCGATCGACGGCAGTACGGCGGTGGTCAATCTGGTCGCGGTGCTGGGTGGAAAGACCCTGCGCGCCGTCAATGTCGACGGGGCCGAGCGGGTGGCCCGCGTGGCGCATCAGGCCGGTGTGCATCATTTCGTCCAGATCTCGGCGATCGGGGCCGCGCCGAATGCGCCCAGCGCGTATGGCCGCAGCAAATATGCCGGCGAGCTGGCGGTGCTCCGGCATTACCCGGACGCCACGATCCTGCGCCCGTCGATCATCTTCGGCGCCGGCGACCACTTTTTCACGCGCTTCGGTGCCATGGCGCGGTGGCTGCCCGTCATGCCGGTGTTCTGCGGCGATACGCGGTTCCAGCCGGTGCATGTGCGCAACGTCGGGCAGGCCGTCGGCAAGGCCGTCGCGGGCGAGACGGCCGGGGTCTATGAACTCGGCGGTCCCGACATCCGCACCATGCGCGACCTGATGGCGTGGGTCATGGTCCTCAAGGGCAAGACGCCGCGGACGGTCGATGTGCCCGCGCCGCTGGCCCGCCTGCAGGCTGGGGTGCTGGAGCATCTGCCCGGACAGATGCTCACGCGCGATCAGCTGCGGATGCTGGCGGTCGATAATGTCGTTGCCCCGGGCCGACCGTCGTTCGCGGCGCTAGGCATCGAGCCTGATCGTATGGCCGATATCGTTCCCCCGCTCATGCGATAAAGCGCGTTATACATCTGGTCGTTGCCGTCAAAAATGTCCGAAACGGTCCTTTTTGCGCGTTCTATTGCCAGCCGAACCCGCGCGTGTCGGGCTGAAATATCCTGAAATGACAGCATTACTGTCTTTTTTTGTTGCGAAGGGATGCTTAATACGTGCGGCGCACCCCGTGTCGCACCAGTTCCAGCACCAGCCTGCCGCCTTGCCGCGGACGGAGAGTCACCATGGCCGAAAACATGCTCAAGTTCGTCTCGCTTCCGCAGGCGCAACCGGAAAAGCGTTCGGCCGTGGACCGCAACACCGATTTCAACGAGATTTACCGCTCCTTCGTCGCCGAGAGCGCCGAGGAACAGGCAAGTCGGTGCTCACAGTGCGGCATCCCGTTCTGTTCGGTGCACTGTCCGCTGGGGAACAACATACCCGACTGGCTGAAGCTGACCGCCGAGGGGCGTCTGCGCGAAGCCTATGAGCTCTCGTCCGCGACCAACAATTTCCCGGAAATCTGCGGTCGCATCTGCCCGCAGGATCGGCTGTGCGAAGGTAACTGCGTCATCGAGAAGGGCTTCGAGAGCGTCACCATCGGCGCGGTCGAGCGTTTCGTCACCGACACGGCCTTTGAAGAAGGCTGGGTCGCCCCGCAGGCCCCGGCGTTCGAGCGTGGCACGTCGGTCGGTATCATCGGCGCCGGCCCGGCGGGTCTGGCCGCGGCCGAGCAACTGCGCGCACAGGGTCATACCGTGCATGTCTATGACCGGCACGACCGTGTCGGCGGCCTGCTGGTGTACGGTATTCCGGGGTTCAAGCTGGAAAAGCATATCGTCGAGCGTCGGCATCGGCTGCTGGAGCAGGCGGGCATCGTGTTCCATCTCGGCATGGAGATCGCGGACAGAGATGGGGAGGGACGCGTGTCGTTCGACTCCCTGCGGGCGCGGCATGATGCGGTCCTGATCGCGACCGGCGTTTACAAATCGCGCGAGATGGGCGGTCCGGGCGCGGGCCTGTCGGGTGTCGTGCGTGCACTGGATTATCTGACAGCGTCGAACCGCCTCTCGCTGGGCGATCGTGTCGAGGCGTTCGAGAGCGGCCTGCTGGACGCCCGCGACAAGGATGTCGTTGTGATCGGTGGCGGTGACACCGCGATGGACTGCGTCCGGACGGCGATCCGGCAGGGCGCGCGCAGCGTGAAATGCCTCTATCGCCGCGACCGAGCCAACATGCCGGGGTCTCTGCGTGAAGTGAAGAACGCCGAGGAAGAGGGCGTCGAGTTCGTGTGGCTGGCCGCGCCCGAGGCGTTCCTGGGCGACGGGCATGTCGAGGGCGTGCGCGCGGCGCGGATGAAGCTCGGCCTGCCGGACGCCACCGGGCGGCGCTCGGTCGATCCGATCGAGAACGGCAGCTTCACCGTCCCGGCCGATCTGGTGATCAAGGCATTGGGCTTCGACCCGGAACCCCTCGCACGGGACTGGGGCGCCCCAGATCTGGCGACGTCGCGCTGGGGCACATTGAAAGTGGACCATCTGAGCTTCGAGACGTCCTTGCCGGGCGTATTCGCCGCCGGCGACATCGTGCGTGGCGCCAGCCTGGTGGTGTGGGCGATCCGCGACGGCCGCGACGCGGCGGTGCGGATCAACGAATGGATTGAAAACAAGGCGCTTGTCGGCGCCGTGGCGGCGGAGTGACGGCAATGGAACGGTTCATCGACAGCACCCCCGTCCCCCCGACCGCCGCCGAAAGCGGCGATGCGTTCGTCACAGCCTGGCAGGCCAACACCGAGGCGCTGGAGGGGCTGTACGACCCCGCCGACGAGCATGATGCCTGCGGTGTCGGGCTGGTCGCGGCGCTGGACGGGCGCAAGCGGCGCGACGTGGTCGAGGCGGGTATCGATGCCCTCAAGGCCCTCTGGCACCGTGGCGCGGTCGATGCCGATGGCAAGACCGGCGACGGCGCGGGCATTCACGTCGAAATCCCGCAGGATTTCTTCGCCGAAGCCATTCACGGGGCGAGCGACGACTGTGTCGACGGTCGCATCGCGGTTGGCATGGTCTTCCTGCCCAAGACCGATCTGGCCGCGCAGGAGCGGTGCCGCCAGATCATCGAGTCCGAGATCCTGGCGTTCGGCTACGGCATCTATGGCTGGCGCCAGGTGCCGATCGACACGGCCTGCATCGGCGAGAAGGCCAATGCCACGCGGCCGGAGATCGAGCAGATCATGGTGCGCAACCTGCTTGGCACGGAAGAGGCCGCGTTCGAGCGCGACCTGTATGTGATCCGCCGCCGGATCGAAAAGGCCGCGATCGCGCAACAGGTCGACCTGTATATCTGCTCGCTGTCGTGCCGATCGGTGATCTACAAGGGCATGTTCCTGGCGCAGAACCTGACGGATTTCTATCCCGACCTGCTGGATACGCGGTTCGTCAGCCGGTTTGCGATCTATCACCAGCGCTATTCGACCAACACCTTCCCGACCTGGAAGCTGGCCCAGCCGTTCCGGCGTCTGGCACATAACGGCGAGATCAACACGCTGTCGGGCAACAGCAACTGGATGCGCAGCCACGAGACGCGGCTGGCCGATCCGGACCTCGACCCGTTCATGGAGGACATCAAGCCGATCGTGCAGGCCAGCGGGTCGGACACGGCGGTGCTGGACAATGTGTTCGAACTGCTGACCTTCGCCGGGCGCGACGCGCCGATGACCAAGGCGCTGATGGTGCCGGCATCGGTCGGCGACAATTCGGGCATGAAGCAGAGCCACCGCGACCTGTATGCCTACTGCAACGCGGTGATGGAGCCGTGGGACGGTCCGGCGGCCCTGTGCATGACCGACGGGCGCTGGGTCGTGGCCGGGCTCGACCGTTCCGGCCTGCGTCCGCTGCGCTACACCATCACGGCGGACAAGCGGCTGATCGTCGGTTCGGAAACCGGCATGGTGAAGGTGCCGAACGCCGAGATCGTGCGGCTGGGGCGCCTTGGTCCGGGGCAGATGATCGGCCTCGACCTGGACGAGGCGAAATTCTACGGGACGGAAGACCTGCTCGACCATCTGGCCGCGCGGCAGGATTTCGCGGCGTGGACCAAGCGCATCCAGAAGATCGGCTCCGTCGTTCGCAACGACGTGACCGAGCCCGTGATGTATGCTCCCGACGAGTTGCGCCGCCGCCAGCTCGCGGTGTCGATCACGCACGAGATCATGGAATCGATCCTGCATCCCATGGTCGCCGACGCGCAGGAAGCGCTCGGCTCGATGGGTGACGACACGCCGCTGGCCGTCCTGTCGTCGCGCTATCGTGGTCTGTCGCATTATTTCCGGCAGGCGTTCAGTCAGGTCACCAATCCGCCGATTGACAGCCTGCGCGAAACGCGGGTGATGAGCCTGACCACGCGTCTGGGCAATCTGGGCAATATTCTGGAGCAGTCCGCGGATCAGTGCGACCTGTTGCAGTTGCCCAGCCCGGTTCTGACCAATGGCGAATATGACGCGCTGGTGGCGTTCTGCGGCGACTCCGGCAGCACCATCGACTGCACGTTCGAGGCAGCAGCCGGCGAGGCGGGCCTGCGCGAGGCGATCGGCCGCATCCGGCGCGAGGCGGAGGACCGGGTGCGCGAAGGCTTCCTGCACGTATTCCTGTCCGACGAGAACCAGTCCGACGGACGCGTGGCGATCCCGATGATCCTGGCCACCGCGGCGGTCCACACGCATCTGGTGCGTCAGTCGTTGCGGACGTTCATTTCGCTGAACGTCCGTACGGCCGAGGCGCTGGACGTGCATGCGATCGCCGTGAGCATCGGGGTGGGCGCGACGACCGTGAACCCGTATCTGGCGCAGGAAGCGATCGCCGATCGTGTCCGTCGTGGCCTGTTCGGCTCGATGGGCCTGCGCGAGGCGGTCGAGCGGTATCGCAAGGCCGTGGACAAGGGCCTGCTGAAGATCATGTCCAAGATGGGCATCTCGATCGTTTCGGCCTATCGCGGCGGCTATAATTTCGAGGCGATCGGCCTGTCGCGCGCCCTGGCGGCGGAGTTCTTCCCCGGCATGCCGTCGCGTATCTCCGGCATCGGTCTGGCCGGTATCGCGCGCAACATCATCGCGGCCCATGCGGTCGCGTGGAATCCGCAGGTCACGACCCTGCCGGTCGGCGGCGACTACAAGCTGCGCCGCAGCGGGGAGGTGCACGCCTTCGACGGCACGCTGGTGCATATGCTCCAGACGGCGGTGACACAGGACAGCTTCGCGATCTATCGGCGTTATGCCGATGCCGTGCGGCGTCTGCCGCCGGTGGCACTGCGCGATCTGCTAGACTTCAAGGGGGGGCGCACGCCGATCCCGGTCGAGCAGGTCGAAAGCATCACCCAGCTTCGCAAGCGCCTGATCGCGCCGGGAATCTCGCTCGGGGCGCTGAGCCCCGAAGCGCACGAAACCCTGTCGATCGCGATGAACCGTATCGGCGCCAAGTCGGATTCGGGCGAAGGCGGCGAGGATCCGTCGCGGGCGAAGCCGCGTGCGAACGGCGACAACGCGTCCTCGGCGATCAAACAGATCGCTTCGGGCCGTTTCGGCGTGACCGCGCAGTATCTCAATGACTGTCGTGAGATCGAAATCAAGGTGGCCCAGGGCGCGAAGCCCGGCGAGGGCGGCCAACTGCCTGGCTTCAAGGTGACCGAGCTGATCGGCAAGCTGCGTCATGCGACGCCGGGGGTGACGCTGATCTCCCCCCCGCCGCATCACGACATCTACTCGATCGAGGATCTGGCGCAGCTGATCTACGATCTCAAGCAGATCAACCCGGACGCGACCGTGACGGTCAAGCTGGTGGCGCGGTCGGGTATCGGCACGATCGCCGCCGGTGTCGCCAAGGCGCATGCGGACGCGATCCTGATCTCCGGCCATTCCGGCGGGACCGGTGCCAGCCCGCAGACGTCGATCAAATATGCGGGCCTGCCGTGGGAGATGGGGCTGGCCGAGGCGCATCAGGTCCTGATGCTCAACCGGCTGCGTCACCGCGTGAAGCTGCGCACGGACGGCGGTTTGAAGACGGGGCGCGACGTGGTGATCGCCGCCATGCTGGGGGCCGAGGAATTCGGCATCGGCACCGCCAGTCTGGTCGCGATGGGGTGCATCATGGTGCGCCAGTGCCACTCCAACACGTGCCCGGTCGGCGTATGCGTGCAGGACGAGGAGCTGCGGCGCAAGTTCGAGGGCACGCCGGAGAAGGTGATCAACCTGTTCTCCTTCATTGCCGAGGACGTGCGCAACATTCTGGCCGAGCTGGGGTTCCGCACGCTCAATGAGGTGATCGGGCGCACGGACCTGCTGCGTCAGGTGTCGCGCGGCGCCGATTACCTCGACGACCTCGATCTCAACCCGCTTCTGGCGCAGGCCGACCCGGGACCGCACGCGCGCTACTGCACGCTCGACGGGCGCAACGAGGTGCCCGATACGCTCGACGCGCAGATGATCGTCGATGCGCGCCCGTTGTTCGACCACGGCGAGAAAATGCAGCTGCACTACAACGTGCAGAACACGCATCGCGCGATCGGCACGCGCCTGTCGTCGCTGATCGTTCGCCATTATGGGATGAAGACGCTGGCACCGGGCCACATGAGCGTGCGTCTGCATGGCTCGGCCGGGCAGTCGCTGGGCGCGTTCGCCGTGCAGGGCCTGAAGCTGGAGGTCGTGGGCGATGCCAACGACTATGTCGGCAAGGGGCTGTCGGGGGCGACCATCGTCGTGCGGCCGCCCAATGACACGAACCGTCTGTCGCAGGAGAACGCGATCGTCGGCAACACGGTGCTGTATGGGGCCACGGCCGGGGCGCTGTATGCCGCTGGTCAGGCGGGCGAGCGTTTCGCGGTGCGCAATTCGGGCGCCACGGCGGTGGTCGAAGGGTGCGGCTCGAACGGCTGCGAATACATGACCGGCGGTCTGGTCGTGGTGCTGGGCGAGACGGGCGACAATTTCGGCGCCGGTTTTACGGGCGGCATGGCGTTCGTCTATGACGAGCACAACCGTTTCGAACGTCAGATCAACCCCGACACGCTGCTGTGGAACCGGGTGGTCGATCCGAAGTGGGAGGCCATGCTGCGCGATGTCGTGGAAACGCATGCGCGCGAGACGCGCAGCGCATATGCCGCGACGCTTCTGCACAAGTGGGAGAAGGTCCTGCCGCGCTTCTGGCACATTGTGCCGCGCGAGTATGCGCGCGTCATCGGTTACGAGGCACCGGTGGTCGAGGCCCTGACGGCCTGACGAAGGACGCGCGACCCGGTGGCGTCAGGCTGCCGGGCGCGGACCGCTTCTTATTCCACGTTGACGGTGTAGTGCGACCGGTAGGAAATACCGCCGGGCGTCAGGACCCGTATCGTGAAGGTGTCCGCGCCGGTGTATCCGGGTGCGGACACGTAACGGGCCTGGACCCCAGGCTGTGGATGCAGGTTGCAGACGTAACGCTGGTTCCCGGCCGGATAATTCGGGTAAAACATACCCTGCTTGAGCGACAGCGAGCCGTGGGCCGGTGGGTCGATCTGCGTGATCAGCGGATAAGCGTCCAGCGAGCAATCGGCGTGCAGGGCAAACCAGCTATTGACGACGCTTGATGCGCCGGACGCGGCGGCCATCGTCACCAGAAACCCGTCGGGCGACCGGCTGACCTGACGAGACAGCCGGTTGGGTCCGTTTCCGGGTGCGGTCATGTGTGGCGCCTGCGTCCCCGACGTCGTGGCGCACGCGCCGAGGAGGAGCATGGTCAGGAGCACGACCGACTGTGCGGGCGGAACATGACGGGCACGGGGCATGGGCGCGGAACTCCGGGCGGGAGAAGCAACGCTAGCATTCGACATGATTTGAAACAATGTCGTTCGCGCGCGCTCCTGCTCCTGGGCCATGCAACGCGATTCGCACCAAGAACGTTGTGCATCCTCGCGCGGGCGCGCTGGTGTGCGCCGCCATTCCCACCTTGAAAAGTCGGGCAGATGGGGACAAGGCTGCGGGGTACGGCACGGCAAGGAGCAGGGCACGATGAACGACGCACGCAATACGGTCTGGCGCGAGGCGCGGCAGGCGGAGACGGGTGCGCCGGACGCTGCCCTGCCGCGCTGGGATCTGAGCGACCTGTACGACTCCCCCCGATCCGCCGTTCTTGCCCGTGATCTCGATACGGCCGAGGCCGATGCCCGTGCTTTTGCCGCCGCCCATAAGGGCAAGGTCGCCACACTGACGGCGACGGCCCTGGCCGACGCGATCGCGGCCTATGAACATCTCGACGAGATCCTGGGGCGCGCCGGGTCCTATGCTTCGCTGCTGTTCTCGGCCGACTCCGTCTCGCCCGAGATCGGACAGTTCTCGCAGATGATCAACGAGCGGCTGACCGCCATCTCGGCGCATCTGCTGTTCTTTACGTTGGAGTTGAACCGACTTGGGGACGACGACCTTGCCCGCAAGGCGTCGGACCCTGCGCTGGCGCGTTGGGCACCGTTCCTGCGCGACGTGCGCGTCTTCCGTCCGCACCAGTTGTCAGACGATGTCGAGCATGTTCTGCACGAGAAATCCGTCACCGGACGGGCCGCGTGGAACCGCCTGTTCGACGAGACGATGGCCTCCCTTCGCGTCACCATGTCGGGACGGCAGGTCATGATGGGCGAGGCATTGAACAGCCTGTCCGATGCCGATCGCGCCACCCGGGCCGAGGCTGCGCGCGGGATCAGCGCGACGCTGGGCGACAATATCCGCCTGTTCTCGCTGGTGACGAACACACTGGCCAAGGACAAGGCGATCTCCGACCAGTTGCGCGCCTATCCCCGCCCCACCTCGCAACGCAACCTCGGCAACATGGTCGAGGACGAGGTGGTCGATGCCCTGGTCTCGGCCGTGGTCGCGGATTATCCGCGTCTGTCGCATCGTTATTACACGATGAAGGCCCGCTGGCTGGGCCTCGACACACTGGAGCACTGGGACCGCAATGCGCCGCTTCCGGGCGACGACGACGCGCGTATCGCGTGGGACGAGGCCAAGGCGCGCGTGCAGGCGGCCTACAGCGGCTTCGACCCGCGCCTGGGCGACATCGCCCGCGACTTCCTCACCAAGCCGTGGATCGACGCCGCGCCGGTCCCGGGCAAGTCGTCGGGCGCCTTCGCGCATCCGACCGTACCGTCCGCGCATCCCTACATCCTGATGAACTATCACGGTCGCACGCGCGACGTGATGACGCTGGCGCATGAGATGGGGCATGGCATCCATCAGGTGCTCGCCTCTCGGCAGGGCTACTTCCAGTCCGCGACACCGCTGACACTGGCCGAGACCGCCAGCGTGTTCGGGGAAATGCTGACCTTCCAGTCGCTTCTGGACGCGCAGACCGACCCGAAGCGCCGTCGCCTGATGCTGGCCGCCAAGGTCGAGGATATGCTCAACACGGTGGTGCGCCAGATCGCGTTCTACCGGTTCGAGACCTTGCTGCATGACGAGCGGCGCAAGGGCGAACTGCTGCCCGAACAGATCGGCGCGCTCTGGCGCAAGGTGCAGACCGAAAGCCTGGGGCCGGCGTTCAGCTTCACGCCGGACTATGACCTGTATTGGTCCTATGTCCCGCATTTCGTGCATTCGCCGTTCTATGTCTATGCCTATGCCTTTGGTGACTGTCTGGTGAACGCGCTGTACGGGGTGTATCGCGACGGCCTCGACGGGTTCGCGGACAAGTATGTCGCGATGCTGGAGGCTGGCGGCACGCTGCGTCACAAGGACCTGCTGGCGCCGTTTGGTCTGGACGCGTCCGACCCCGGCTTCTGGCGGCGCGGGCTGGACGTCATCGCGGGCTTTATCGATGAACTCGAACAGGGAGAGACGGCATGAGCCGCGACATCGACCAGACCGGCCTGTTTGGTGAATTCCGCCGGATGGTCAAGACGTCCGGCGCCGTCGGCGGCATTGCCGCCCGGATCGCGGGCAACCGGATGGGTCTGAAGACCAATGCCGGTGTCCACGCCGAGGATCTCAAGGCCATCCTCGGCGGCCTGAAGGGGCCGCTGATGAAGGGCGCGCAGCTTCTGTCGACCATTCCCGGCGCGCTGCCGCAGGAATACGCCGAGGAACTGGCGCATCTGCAATCGAACGCGCCGCCGATGGGCTGGAGCTTCGTGCGCCGCCGCATGACCGCTGAACTGGGCGCGGGATGGGAGGCCAGGTTCCGCAGCTTCGGCCATGAGGCCGCGGCCGCGGCCAGTCTGGGGCAGGTGCACCGTGCCGTGACGTCCGAAGGGCGCGACGTCGCGTGCAAGCTGCAATATCCCGACATGCAGTCGACGGTGGAGGCGGACCTCAAGCAGCTCAAGATGGCGGTCGGACTGTATTACCGGTTCGACAGCGTCATCCGTCAGGACGACGTGCTGGTCGAACTGGCCGAGCGCCTGCGCGAGGAACTGGACTACACGCGCGAGGCGGCGCACCTGCGGCTTTATCGCCTGATGCTGGCCAACACGCCCGAGGTCACGGTGCCCGAGCCGGTGGACGCGCTGTGCACGCGCCGTCTGCTGACCATGGACTGGGTCAGCGGGCGCGGCGTGCAGGCGGTGCTGGACACCAATCCAACGCTTGAACAGCGCAACGCGATGGCGACGGCCCTGTTCAAGGCCTGGTACACGCCGCTCTATCGCTATGGCGTCATTCACGGCGACCCGCACATGGGAAATTTCACCGTGCGCGACGATTACGGTCTCAATCTGCTCGATTTCGGCGCGGTGCGGATATTCCCCGCGCGGTTCGTGCAGGGGATCATCGATCTGCACCGCGCCCTTCAGACCGATGACGAAGACCTCGCCTATCACGCTTATCAGGCCTGGGGCTTCAAGGACCTGTCGCGCGAGACGATGCGGGTGCTCAACGAATGGGCGCGCTTCATTTACGAACCGCTGATGCAGGATCGTGTTCGCCCGATCCAGGAGAGTAACGATCCGGCCTTCGGTCGCAGCATCGCCGAAAAGGTGTATGCGGGCCTCAAGCGTACGGGCGGTGTGCGGCCCCCGCGCGAATTCGTGCTGGTCGACCGCTCCGCCGTGGGGCTGGGCAGCGTCTTCCTCCGTCTGGGGGCGGAAGTGAACTGGCATCGCCTGTTTCAGGAACTGGTCGCCGATTTCGACGCCCAGGCTCTCGCCGAACGCCAGCGCGTGGCCCTGGCCGACGCCCGGGTGCCACCGCCAGTCTCCGGCTGAGGCGGCAACGCCGTCGCGCCGATGCCCGGTTTGCGGTGCGACGACGACCTCTTGTCCGCCCGGCGACCAGCGCCCATCTGTCCCTGAATGGCCCGGAACGCACCCATGGCAAAAGCCGCACTGTCCACGAAGTCCTCGTCCCGCGCGGGAAGGGGGGCGGCCAATCGGGTCGACGAACTGCCCTGCACGTTCGCGCCGCAGCACCAGCCCGCCAAGGACAAGGTCAATCGTCTGCGGGTCGTGTCGGAATACGAACCCGCCGGCGACCAGCCCACGGCGATCGCCGAACTGGTGGCCGGCGTCGAGGCCGGGGAGCGCGACCAGGTGCTCCTGGGCGTGACGGGCTCCGGCAAGACCTTCACCATGGCCAAGGTGATCGAGGCCACGCAGAAGCCCACGCTGGTTCTGGCGCCCAACAAGACACTCGCGGCCCAGCTCTACGGGGAGATGAAACAGTTCTTTCCCGATAACGCCGTCGAATATTTCGTCAGCTATTATGACTATTACCAGCCCGAAGCCTATGTGCCGCGATCGGACACCTTCATCGAGAAGGACAGCCAGATCAACGAACAGATCGACCGCATGCGCCACGCGGCCACGCAGGCGCTTCTGGAACGCAACGACGTGATCATCGTCGCCTCTGTCTCGTGTATTTACGGTATCGGGTCGGTCGAGACCTATTCGCGGATGGTGGTCAAGCTTGAGGTCGGCGGCGAGATCGATCGCGACCGGCTGATCAAAGGGCTGGTGGAGCTTCAGTATCGTCGCAACGACGCGGCGTTCCAGCGCGGCGCGTTTCGTGTGCGTGGCGAGAGCATCGACATCTTTCCGGTTCAGAACGAGGACCGCGGGTGGCGCGTGTCCCTGTTCGGCGACGAGATCGACGCGATCATCGAATTCGATCCACTGACGGGCGAGAAGACCGCCGATCTTCAGGAAATTGCCGTCTACGCCAACAGCCATTACGTCACCCCGCGCCCGACGCTCAATCAGGCCATCGTCTCGATCAAGGACGAGCTGCGCGGCCGGCTGGCCGAATTCGACGCCAATGGCAAGGTTCTGGAAGCCGAACGCCTGCGTCAACGCACGACATTCGATCTTGAAATGATCGAGACGACCGGTGCGTGCAAGGGCATCGAAAATTACTCGCGCTATCTGTCGGGGCGCGGGGCCGGGGAGCCGCCGCCGACCCTGTTTGAATATCTGCCCGAAGACGCCTTGCTGATTGTCGATGAAAGCCATGTGACGGTGCCGCAGATCGGCGGCATGGAGCGGGGCGACTTCGCGCGCAAATCCATTCTCTCCGACTACGGGTTCCGTCTGCCGTCGTGTCTGGATAATCGTCCGCTGAAATTTGCCGAGTGGGAAAGCTTCCGTCCGCAGACGCTGTTCGTGTCCGCAACGCCCGGGCCGTGGGAGATGGAACGTACAGCGGGCGTGTTCGCCGAACAGGTGATCCGCCCGACGGGCCTGATCGATCCGGTGACCGAGGTGCGACCGGTCGAGCATCAGGTCGACGACCTGCTGGCCGAATGTCACACCACGATTGCCAGCGGTGGGCGTGTTCTGGTCACCACCCTGACCAAGCGTATGGCCGAGGACCTGACCGACTACATGCACGAGGCCGGGATCAAGGTGCGCTACCTGCACTCGGACGTGGACACGCTGGAGCGGATCGAGATCATCCGCGACCTGCGTCTGGGCGCGTTCGACGTGCTGATCGGCATCAACCTGCTGCGGGAGGGGCTGGATATCCCCGAATGTTCACTGGTCGCGATTCTCGATGCGGACAAGGAAGGTTTCCTGCGCTCCCGCACTTCGCTGGTCCAGACGATCGGCCGCGCGGCCCGGAATGTCGACGGGCGCGTGCTGCTGTATGCCGACAAGATGACCGACTCCCTGACCTACGCGATCGAGGAAACGGCCCGTCGCCGCGCCAAGCAGACCGAGTGGAACGAGGCGCACGGCATCACGCCGCGCTCCGTCCGCAAGTCGATCGGCGACGCGATCGCCTCGGTCTTCGAGCAGGATTACGTCACCGTCGCCCCGGTCAAGGACGGCTCGGTGACGGAGTTCGTCGGCAAGGATCTCGATGCGGCCATCGCCGATCTCGAGAAGAAGATGCGGGCGGCCGCGGCCGACCTCGAATTCGAAACGGCGGCGCGTCTGCGTGACGAGGTCAAGCGGCTGGAGGCGATCCAGTTGGGGATCGAACCACCGCCGCCTGCCGCCCGCTCCAGCGCCGGCGCGCCCGGCGGGCGCAAGGCACGTGCGGAAAAAGGCCCGGTGCCTCTGGGGCCCGGCGGCGGGGGATACGATCCGACGCAAAAGCGTGGTCGGCGCCGCGCGGGCTAGATCCGACGATCGGGGAGAGAGAACGATGATCGATTTGTCGATGGGGTTGGCGCATCTGCGTGTGGATCCGTCCCTGGGCGGTGCGGTTCTGTCCTGGCACGTCGATGGATGTGCCGTGCTGCACCCGGTGAGCGATGCCAACCTGCGCGCGCAGGGGATGAAGCCGGTCGGCGCCTATCCGCTAGTGCCGTTTTCCAACCGCGTCGGGCAGGGGCGGTTCACGTTCGAGGGGCGCGACTGGCAGCTCGACAACAATTTCGGCGGTGAGCCGCACGCCATTCACGGCAACGGGTGGGAGCGCGTCTGGGATGTCGTCGCCCGGACCGACAGCGACGTGACCCTGCAACTCGACCATAGTCCGCCGGGCGACCCGGCCGGACAATGGCCGTTTGCCTATCGCGCGACGCTGACCTATCGCCTGCTGCCCGAGGCGCTGGAGGTCGTTATGACGATCGAGAACCGCGACCGGTGCGATCAGCCCGTCGGTCTCGGGTTCCACCCGTTTTTTCCGCGTGACACGGGCGTGCGTGTCGGCTTTCGCGCAACCAGCGTATGGGAAAGCGGTGCGGATAACTTGCCGTCCCGTCGGTTGCCGGTCAGCGGGCGCTGGTCGTTCGATCCCCCGCGTGACGTCGGATCGGATGCAATCGACAATTGCTACGCCGGCTGGGCGGGAGAGGCCGAGATCGCGTGGCCGGCCTCGGCGCGGCGCCTTGTGATCTCGGCCGACGCGCCCCTGCGGCATCTGGTGCTGTATACGCCGCCCGGGCGCGACTACATCGCGTGCGAGGCGGTGAGTAACATGAATGATGGCTTCAATCACATGGACCTCGCCGACAGCGGCGTGCGGGTGCTGGCGCCCGGCGAGCGGCTGGCGGCCACGATCACCTATCGCCTGCTGCCGTCATGACCGCCGCGCCAGGCCTTGCGGCGTATCTCACGCCCCAGGGGGCGGCCCGGTTCCGCTCTGAGCTGCGCGCCCTGCTGCATGACGAGCGGCCGAAGATCGTGGAGATCGTTTCCTGGGCGGCGGGAAACGGCGACCGGTCGGAAAATGGCGACTACCAGTATGGCAAGCGTCGCTTGCGTGAGATCGACCGGCGTGTCCGCTTTCTGACCAAGCGTGTCGAGAACGCGGTGATTGTCGATCCGGCGGCACAGGCGCGGCGGGATCGTGTGTTTTTCGGCGCGACGGTGACCTACGCCACCGAATCGGACGAGCACCGTACGGTGACCATCGTCGGTGCCGATGAGGCCGATCACACGCGCGGCGAAGTCAGCCTGCTCTCGCCGGTGGCGCGCGCGGTCATGCGCGCGGCCGAGGGCGACGAGGTCCGGCTGGTCACACCGTCGGGCGAGGAACTGATCGAAGTCCTGGCCATCCGGTATCCTGACCCGCCCGCGTAAAGGGCGCGCGGTTTCAACACGCGCCGTCGTCGTGCATAAAGGGTAGGCCAGCTACGACCGGGGCCACGATCCCGACCCAAGGAGACTCATCCGCATGTCCACCCGCCTGAAAGTCGCCGTGCAGATGGACCCGCTGGAGCGGATCGACATCAATGGCGACTCGACCTTCGCCCTGATGCTGGAGGCGCAGGCGCGCGGCGCGGCGCTGTTCGTCTATCAGGTCGAGAGTCTGAGCCTGACCGAGGGGCGCCTGACCCCCGCCGGTGCGCGCACCGATCGCCTGTTCGCGCGCGTTCGCCCCGTGACGGTTCGGCGCGAGGTCGGCCATCACGCGGATTTCGGCGCCGAGGAACAGGTCGACCTGTCGACGATGGACGTGATCCTGATGCGCCAGGATCCCCCGTTCGACATGGCGTACATCACGGCGACGCATATGCTCGAACACATACATGGGGTCGGGCCGGGCAAGGCACTGGTGGTCAATGACCCCGCATCGGTGCGCGACGCGCCCGAAAAACTGCTGGTGACGCATTATCCCCAACTGATGCCGCCGACCCTGATCACCTGGGACGTGCGCGCCATTCGCGAATTCCGCAGCCTTCATCAGGACATCATCGTCAAGCCTCTGTTCGGCAACGGAGGGGCGGGGGTGTTCCGCATCCGTCCCGACGACGAGAATTTGAATTCGCTGCTGGAAATGCATTTCGCACGTTCGCGTGAACCGCTGATGATCCAGCGCTACGAGCCGGCCGTGAGGGCGGGCGACAAGCGCATCATCTTGGCCGATGGCGAACCGATCGGCGCCATCAACCGCGTGCCGGCGCAGGGGGAGGCGCGGTCGAACATGCATGTCGGCGGCCGGGCCGAGGCCGTGGCGCTGACCGCGCGCGACAAGGAGATCTGCGATGCCATTGGCCCGATGCTGCGCGAGCGGGGGCTGATTTTCGTGGGAATCGACGTGATCGGCGACTGGCTGACGGAAATCAACGTCACGTCGCCGACCGGGCTTCAGGAGTTGCAGCGATTCGACAACGTGAACGGCGCGGGCCTGTTGTGGGACCGGATCGAGGCGCGTCTGGCGGTTTCGGAGTAACGGTCCCGGGCGGGGGTCAGTCGTCCGAGCCGAAGCGGTTCAGGAACCACTCCTGCAAGTCTTTCTTGAAGTAAAGCGCCGGGACCGCGGTCCAGACCACGGCGCTGAGAACGATCAGAAAGGCGACGAACATGGCAGCCGAACACTTTCCGATGCTGTTGCTGTCTGCTGTATAGACGAAACCGCTGCGGGCGGAAAGCGTAACGCCCTGAAGGGCCGGGACGCGCGTGGTCCATGACAGGGCTGCCCGGAGGTGCTATCGCTTGGCCCCGCGAGAGGGTGCCCCGGAGGGTGAAGAGAGACTCGATGAGTGACGTATTTCAGGGGCGTGCGGTTCGGTCCGGGCCTGCTTTGGGGTCTGGAGACATGCAGAACGGTGAGCCCTCGGGCGGGGGACATGGACCGAAGTCCGCGCTCGACGCGGACGCGGTAAGGCAGGCCTATCGTCGCTGGGCCGGTGTGTATGACGCCGTGTTCGGCGGTATTTCGGCCTTTGGGCGCCGTCGCGCCGTCGCCGCCGTCAACGCCCTGCCGGGGACGCGCGTGCTGGAGGTCGGTGTCGGCACGGGGCTGGCATTGCCGCACTACACGTCCGAAAAGCGGATTACCGGTATCGACCTGTCGTGCGACATGCTTGATCGCGCGCGCCAGCGCGTCCGTCGCCAATCGCTTCGCACGGTCGACGCGCTTTTGGAAATGGACGCCGAGGCCACGACGTTCGAGGACGACAGCTTCGACATCGCGGTGGCGATGTTCGTGGCGTCCGTCGTGCCTCATCCCGACCGCCTTCTCGCCGAGCTGAAGCGGGTTGTCCGGCCCGGCGGCCATATCCTGTTCGTCAACCATTTTCTGGCGCGTGGCGGCGTCCGTCTGGCGATCGAGCGCGGGATGGCATCGGCGTCGCATTCGCTTGGCTGGCATCCGGACTTCGCCATCGAGTCGTTGTTGCCGCCCGAGGACCTGGCCCGTGCGACCCTGTCGCCCGTGCCGCCGGCGGGGCTGTTTACCCTTGTCACGCTGCCGCACGGCAAACCCGTGCTGGACGTCGCCAAAGTCGCCTGACGTCGACAGGCCGCCGTTTATGTGACTATTGCATGAACGGCGGGGCAGTCTTTCACGACGTGCTCTCGTTTTTGTCATGACGTGGCGCTAGGGTTGCGCCCGGATGCGCGACGGTCCGAACGACCGTCGGCCATCCTGAAGTCAGGAGAGCATATCGTATGGCGTTCACGACGCACCCGGCTGAGCGTCGGCTCGAGGCCACCTCGTTCGAGAATCCTGTCGACGGGCCAACGCACGCGCTGCTTGCGCGTTCCCTGACGGACGTGCCCGGTCAGCGGCTGGGGTGGGCCGTAGGGCTTGCGTCTCTGGTGCTGGCCTTGTCGGCCGGCGCCTTCGCCGGCGGGATTGCCACCGGACTACGGCTGTTCCGCTTCCCCGGTGACGTCGCGATGCGCCTCCAGCTCGATCACGGTGTGATCATGACCTGTTTTGCGGTGCTGCCGGCGCTCCTGTCCACGTTCGGGGCCGCGCGGTTGCCGAGGCAACTTCGTGGACCCGGACTCGCAGCTCCCGCCGTGGCGGCAGGCGGGGTGGCGGCCATGGCGATTGGCTTCCTCTGCCTGGCCGTGATGCCGGCCCGCACAGATATCGCCGTCATTCTATGGAGCGTCGGCGTGACCCTTCAGGCTGCGTCCACGCTGGCCACCGTGGCAAACATGCGGTCGCCGGATCTTCGTCTGTCGGACGTGTCGCCGTTTGTTTGGGCGCAGGTCGCAGCCCACGGACTGGTGGCGATGCTGGCGCCGATGCTGGCCGCCGGCATGACCCGTGCCCTGCTGCGGGGCGCCGATCCCGCGCTCGTTGTGCGTGCGTTCGAGGCCCCCCTGAACGCCGTCGCCCTGATCGCCGCCTGCGGGATCGTGTCCCTCGTTGTTGCGGACGCGCGCCGTCCCGCCCGGTCCGAAACACGGGGCACGGGCGTGGCCTTTGCAGTCATGGCCGCTGGCGTGGTCGTGTGGATGCATGGTGCACTCCGCGGGCATGCCCTGTCGGGCGTCTGGCTTGAGGAAATATTCCTGATGCCTGCGGGCGTGGCCCTCGCAGGCCTGTGGATCGCCGGGCTGTGGCGCGCGCACGTGGCGCCGCGCCCGGCGCTGTTCTGGGC
>NZ_JABXXR010000038.1 GCF_013376175.1 Ameyamaea chiangmaiensis | reverse complement strand
CGCCGCCCAGCCGGTCACGCGGGCAACCGCACCACCACGCGCCAACGCAGCCGCCCCTCCAGCAGGTCGTGGGCCGCGGCGATCACGTCGGCGAACGCGACCTCGCTGGTCATGGCATCGAGCTGCGCGGGATCGAGTAGCGTCGCAAGGCGCGCCCAGACCCCCGCGCGCCGGGCCACAGGGCAGTGAACACTGTCGATCCCGGCGAGGGTAATGCCGCGCAGAATGAACGGCGCGACACTGGCGGGCAGATCCATTCCCCCCGCCAGCCCGCACGCCGCCACCACACCACCCGGACGAAGACGCGCGCACAGATTGGCCAGCACGTGGCCGCCGGCGACATCGATGGCCGCCGCCCATTCCTCCGCGGCCAGCGGCTTGCCGGGTTGTTCGTACTCCGCCCGCGCGACGATGCGCCGCGCGCCCAGACCGGTCAGGAACGATTCCTCGGCCGGACGGCCCGTCATGGCGGCCACGTCATAGCCAAGCCGCGCCAGCAGCATCACGGCGATGCTGCCGACCCCGCCCGAGGCGCCGCTGACCACGACCGGGCCGCTGGCGGGCGTGACGCCATGGGCCTCGAGCGCCTCCAGGCAGAGAAGGGCCGTAAAACCGGCCGTGCCGATCGCCATGGCCTGTCGCACCGACAACGGGGGCGGAATGGGGATCAACCAGTCATCGGGCACGCGGGCCTGCGTCGCCAGACCACCCCAGTACCGCTCCCCCAGACCGAACCCCGTGGCCAGAACGGCGCGGCCGTCCGCGCTACGCGTGCCGGCCAGATCGATGCCGGGCACCATGGGGAAACGCCGGACCACCGGCGCGCGCCCCGTGATCGCCAGCGCGTCCTTGTAATTCAGGCTCGACCACGCAACGCGCACCATGGCACCGTCCAGCGTGGCTTCGTCGTCTGCAACGGCCGTGTCGGGCAGGGTGGCGAACCGAGCGGTGGTCTGCCGCGCGCCTTGCTCCTTGTCGATCAGCAATGCCTCGATCATCGTCGTTCCTCCGCGCTTCGGTTGACAACCATGCACCGCGCGGCGGGCTCTGACACCCCGTGGTTTTATCGCAATGCCGCGAGGAACGAGGCGGGCGGGTGCATCACCTGTAAGGGTCGGTCCTCGGCCGTTCCGCGCAGCGCATAGACGACGATCGCGGCACGCCCGCTGCTCTGATAGCGAAAGACCGGCTGATAGGCGGCGTCCAGGACGGCGTACAGCGCCGCGCGGGCAGCAGGATTCTCGTCCGGATAGGAAGGCTCCCGCGTCATGACCCGTCGGGGACGACCGCGCATGATGCGCGCCACCTCCGCCGCCTGGTCGAGTCCGTCCGCCCGGTCCTCGATCCTTTGCTGAAGATGGCCGGGGAACGGATAGCGGGTCGGCAGGCAGGACCGGGTCGCGTCATAAAAGGCGGCCGGCCCGTCATAGACGAACACGCATCCCGGCTGCCCCCGGGCCGTGGCAGCCGCCGCGTCCAGCACCACCGCGTCGCCATCGTCGCGCGTCTGGCGCCACACGGCCTTCTGCCCCAGCACGACACCGACCACCAGCAATCCGCACACCCAGATCCGCCCCGTCCGGCGCCGCCAGAGCGGTGCCGCAAGGACCGCCAGCGGCGCGAACAGCGGAAGCGCATAGTGTCGGAACCAGGTGCCGAACACGGCCACCCCCGCCAGAGCCGCCAGAGCCCAGAGAACCAGCACCCGCGCGTCGGCGCGCGTGCCCAGTGGCCGTATGCGCAAAAGCGGCAACAGCACGAACGGGGCGAGCAGCGGCGCCACTACAGTCAAAAGCTTTACAAAACGGTGGTGGCGCGTTGCAGCCCTTTCGGTGCCCCGATGCAGGATGGATATCACGTTGGCGAACCACCATGCGTCACCCTGCCCCAGCGCCGCATAAACCGCGGCGGCGAACACGGTCGGCGCCAGCGCAACGGCTATCCAGAGCACGGCATCGACGTACAGCGCCGCCCATTTGCGCCCCGCACCCCGACTGATGACAAGAAACGCCACACCACAGAACACGCCTTCGAACACGATACTGGTCTTGATCTGAAGCCCGAGACCAAACAGCGCCATCGCGCCCGTGCCGACCGCCCGCAGATTGCCGCCCCGGGCAGCCGCCACGTCCTGCCCATGCAACAGCAGCCCGATCGCACACACCGTCAGCAGGTTGTAGAACACCGGCGTCTGCGCACTCGCACCCCCCGCCAGATCGAGCCACACCGGATAAAGCAACGCCGCCGCCAGCGCGCCAGCGGGGGGCGCAATCCGGCAGCCCAGACGAAACAGCCCAAGCGCGGTCAGCCAGACACACACCAGCGCCGCGCTCTGACTGGCGAGCACACCGTCACCGAACAGATGAAACCCGGCGAACAGGACGAACAGCCCCACGGGCTTGCGGTCCCAGATCGCCACATACGGCAACGCGCCGTGCAGCATCCGCCCCCCGACAAGCCGGTAGAACTGTTCATCCAGGTCGGCCAGCGGGTTGTCGAATGCCAGCCAGCGCACCATCAGCGTGATTACCGCCAGAACGTACGGCGCCGTGCGCGTCACGGACAACGGAAAGACGGAAGAACGCGCAGGCGTCGTCGGCATCGGGATCCTGTCGGGCTGGGAAAGAAAAGCGGCCGGAACATACGCGCATGATCGCGCGCTGCCCATGGTATGACGCCTTTGGTGCCCGCCACACGTGGGCGCAGGACATGCATGCTGTTGCAACCTGCTGGAGAGACACGGTTTATGGTATGTCAACCGCAGCGAACGACAGGAGAGGCCGCCGTGCTGAAGAGGCTGGAACGGATTCTGGGGGTCAGCGCGCCGCCGGGCAAGAAGAAGACGATCTACCATGTGACCAAGGGCGTGCGTGATACGCTCGACCGTTTCATCATGCGTCGCTCGCTCCTGCCCGACCTGGCTGTCTTCGGACCCGACACCTTCGGGTGGATGGAGCGGCTGGAGCAGAACTGGACCCGCATCCGGGACGAGGCCATCCGCATTCAGGCAACCGAAATCCCGTCGCTCGGGGATATCTCGCCCGATCACGGGCGGATCGCGGCCGACCGGCGGTGGCGGTCGTTCTTTCTGGAGGGCTACGGGTACCGACGCGACGAAAACCGCGCTCGCGTGCCGGTGACGTCCGCGTTGCTGGACGAGATTCCGGGGCTCGTGACCGCGACGTTCTCCGTTCTCGAAGCCGGCTGCCACATCCCGCGTCATCGCGGCATGACCAAGGGGATGCTGACCTATCACCTCGCGCTGAAAGTGCCGGCCGACCGCGAGCAGTGCTGGATCCAGATCGAGGACGGCGACACGCTGCGCGTGCTGCCATGGCAGGACGGGCACTCGTTGCTGTTCGACGACACATGCAACCATGAAGTGTTCAACAATACGCAGGACGACCGGTATGTGCTTCTGCTTCAGGTCAAGCGGCCATGCCGGGGCATGCCATCGATCCTGATGGACATTTTTTTCTTCGGGGTGCGCCATTCGCGTTTTGTGCAGGATATCCGCAAGCGCCTCGACGCACGGCCGGCCGCGGCCTGACCCGCGGCACATCCGCGCTGGCGGCGCTCGCCGGAAGGGCCATGGCCTGCGTCCCGTCCACCTGCGCCGCTTCGGAGCCGGGCGGCGGTGACAGGTATGGCCCCGTCGCGGCACCAGACGTCATCATCCCCGTCGGGTGGAAGAACGGCACCTACACCGGCGGCGCCTACAGCGACTATCAGGACCAGGTGGAACACGCGGGACGCCTGCTCGTCGCGGCATTGGTCTCCCGCGGGTCCGTCGATCGGGGCCCTGGACCCGATGCCCCGTGACCGATCCCCCCACGTTCCGCGCGGGGGGAGGGAAGCGCTTCAGTGCGCCGGGGGGGCGTCGGCGGGTTTGGCGGCCGTTACGGTAAAGCTGTTGTCCGAGCGCTCGATATCGGGGATCAGGTGGTCGGGGTCGACGACGACCTGCCGGACGGCCTTGCCGCCGGGCACCTGAAGAACCGTCTCGTTACGCATCAGCCACGTCTCGGTCGGCACGTTCAGCGTTACGGTCGAACCATCGGTGTAGGTCACCGCGACGCTGACGCGCAACGGCAGCCAGCCCTTGTTCACCAGTGTGATCTGCGCACCATGGGTGGGATCATTGTCGACGTAGCTCACGCCGCGCACGGCATAGTCCGGACCCCAGTTGTTGAAATACCAGCCGCGCCAGAACCAGGACAGATCCTCGCCCGCTTCGCTGTCCATCAGACGGAAAAAGTCCGACGGCGTTGGATGGCGATAGGCCCACTGCGCGGTGTAGCGGCGGAAAGCGCGGTCAAAACGCTCCGGCCCAAGGACCTGTTCACGCAGCAGGGTCAGCCCGTACGCTGCCTTGAAATAGGTCACCGGATGGCGATAGCGCTCCGTCACCAGATCGGAGGGCATCATCAGGTTCGGCGCGGCGGGATCGGTCAGCACGGCGACGATATCGTCCGACGGGTGTCCGGTCTGGGACGCGTATTCGGAGTCGTGCTTGGGTGCGAATTCGCCGTGGTTGAAATGCTGCGAGGCCTGCGCGTCGATGAATGTGTTGAAGCCTTCGTCCATGAAGGCGTGACGACGCTCGTTCGACCCCACGATCATCGGGAACCACCCGTGGCCCAATTCATGCGTCGTGAGCCAGAACAGCACGGGATCCTTGTCCGTCATCCCGTCGAACACGATGCCGGGATATTCCATCCCCGCCCCGTGACCACCCAGATTGACCGCGTTCGGCCACGGATAGGGATAAACCCGGTCGGAGAAGAATTCGATCGCGTGCTTCACGTAATCGGTCGAGCGGTCCCACTGATGCGGCCCCGCGCCCTCGACCGGATAGATCGACATGGCCAGACGCGCGACCGGCGGCTTGCCCGGCGCCGGAACAACCGGCGGCAGGTCGATCTTGGCGGCATCCCACAGGAACGCGGGCGATGCCCCGAACGCCACGTCACGCGTGTTGTTCATGCGGTAATGCCACGTCTTGGTACCCGTCTGCGCCAGATGGCTTTTCGGGTCAGTCACATCGGCAGCCGTGCGGATCATCACGTGCTGGTCGCTTTTCTCCGCCTGTGCCAATCGGTCACGCTCGACCTGTGTCAGAACGTCGGCTGGATTGAGCAGCGCGCCGGACCCGACCACGGTGAAATTCCACGGCACGGTCACGCTGTAATCGATGTCGCCGTAATCGAGATAGAATTCCTGCCCCAGATAGGGCGCGGTGTCCCAGCCCCGCAGATCATCATAAACGGCCATGCGCGGATAAAACTGCGCGATCTCGTAAATATCGCCGTTCTTCGATGGGGTGACGGCGGTGCGGCCGCCCCAGGGACCCGGAACCGTGTAATGCCATGCGATCTTCACCCGCACCTTTCCACCCTTGGCCGCCAGCGCCTGTGGAAGGACAAGCTGCATACGCGTGTCGGAGATCAGCGGCGTGAGAGGCACGTCCTTGCCGTCACTTTCGATCGACACGTTCTCGATCACATCGCCATCGGTGTGTTCGGCATGCCGCTCGGGATTAACGAAGTCGGCGCGCGCGTCGGCGCGATAGATGTTCTGGTCGAGCTGCAGCCACAGGACCGCCAGCGCGTCGGGGCTGTTGTTGGTGTAGGTGATCGTCTCCGTGCCGGAGAGAACCTTGTTGGTCGGGTCGATGGCGACCTTGATGTCGTAATCGGCACGATTGGTAAAATAGGCCGGTCCCGGCACGCCGCCGCCGCTGCGGGCCTGGTTGGGCTGGTCGGGATAGGCCAGGGGTGCGAAGATCCGTTGCGGATCGGGTGCAGGCAGATCAGCGGCACGCGACGTGTGCGCCAAACCGCCGACCGTCAGGCTGCTCAGGGCAAAACTGGCAAGCGGAGCAACCAGCCGGCGGGCGCCGCGCCGACAGCGGTAGGGATACGACAGATAGGGCAAGACCACGGTCCTCGGAACAGAGATGAGCCACGGGCGGCGGCCGCCCGCATCGTTCATGCGGCGAAGGCTAAAACAGTTTTCCGGCCGTGGAAACAGGACCGATTACCCTACTCCACAGCCCGGGTCAGGCGCCCTCCGGTCGTCAACACAGGCACGCCGGTCGTTCCGGGGCCAGACAGAGGCAGTCCCCGCAGGCTGCGCACAGCCAGAAAGCCGAAACACTGCGCCTCCAGCGCATCGCCGTCCCAGCCCAACACCTCCACCGGCGCGACCGGCACCCCCAGCGCCCGCGCCAGACCATCCATCAGAACCGGATTGCGCCGGCCGCCGCCACAGACGAACCAGCGGCGCGGCGCCTTTGGCAAGGGCGTGGCGGCCACGGCGGCCACGGTGAACGCCGCCAGCGTCGCGGCACCATCCTCCGCCGACAGACCGGACACCTGGTCGAGCGCGCGGTGGAAACTCAGCCGGTCGAGTGACTTCGGCGGCGGCTGGCGAAAGAACGGATCGTCCAGCATCCGGGCGAGCAGGGCCGTATCGACCCGCCCCCGACGCGCCAGCGCGCCGTCCACGTCGCACGGCGTGCCGGTGTGGCGAAACGCCCAGTCGTCGAGCAGCGCGTTGCCCGGGCCGGTGTCGCACGCCTGTACCGCGCCGGCGGGGCCCAGCCACGTCACGTTGGCCACGCCGCCGATGTTCAGAATGGCGGTCGGCAACGGCTGATCGTGCAGAAGGGCAGCATGATAGAATGGCACCAGCGGCGCGCCCTGCCCGCCCGCCGCAACATCGGCGCTGCGAAAATCATGCACGACAGGCAGTCCCGTGCGCTGCGACAACGCAGCCGCGTCGCCGATCTGCCACGTCCGACGCCGGTGCGGGGCGTGCAGAATCGTCTGGCCATGAAACCCGATCAGCGCCGCTCCCTCGCCCCCCGGCATGGCACGCAGCGCGGCCACCGCCTCGGCATGGCGTTCGGTAAGGGCGCATTCAGCGTCGCGCAGCATCGGGTCGTCGACGGTCAGTTCGGCCGCGCGCTCCAGAACCTCGCGCAGCCGGGCCCGGAGTGCCGCCTCATACGGCAGGCTGATCGCGGGACCGAGATGGCTGACGGACACGCCGTCGGTCTCCACAAGGGCCGCATCGATACCGTCGAGGGACGTGCCACTCATCAGGCCGATGGCACGAACGGGGGAGAAGGGAGGGGGTGTCGTCATGCACGACCGACCATAAAGCCCCGCGCGGCGGTGACAAAGCCCGATCGCGCACGCATCATGGCCCCCGCGCGGCAAATGGACGGAGAGCACATGCGGGCGGCAACACTGGTTCTGGTTCTGGCACTGTCCGCCGGGGGGGCCGCGCACGCGGCCGAGCATCCGGCCCTGATGCCCATGCCGCGCTCGGTCGTCTGGCATGACGCCGCAATCGCCGCACCGCACGGTGTGACGATCGTCTGGGACGCGGAGCGGTCGCCGCTCCTGGATCAGGCCGGCCAACGCTTTCTGACCCGCCTTGTCGCCTTGGGCGGTTCCGCGCGCGACGGCGGCCCCCCGCTGACCGTCCATGTGACGACACGCCACGATCCGTCGTTCCTGACGCTGGCCGCACGCGAGCATTACACGCTCGATGTGCAACCCGGCGCCATCCGCATCGCCGCCGATGGCGAAACGGGCGTGCTGCGCGCGTTCGCGACACTGCTGCAGATGATCCAGCGCGGACCGGGTGGCGTGTCTTTCGCCGGCGCGTCGATCGACGATGCCCCACGCTTTGCCTGGCGCGGGTCGATGGTCGATTCCGCGCGGCACTTCATGCAGGTGGCAACCCTGAAACGGCATCTCGATGCAATGGAGATGACGAAACTCAATGTCCTGCACTGGCATCTGAGTGACGGCGCGGCGTTCCGCATCGAAAGCCTCCGCTTCCCGCGCCTGCAGGCCGTCGGCGGCCACGGTGAAGTCTACACCCGCGCCCAGATCCGCGACATCGTGGCCTACGCACGGGACCGCGGCATCCGCGTGGTCCCGGAGATCGACGTGCCGGGCCATACGCTGGCGATCCTGCAGGCCTACCCGGCGTTGGCCGCCCACACGCCCGACGACGCCGACGCGCGTCATGCCAACCTGCCGGCGATGGACCCCACCAATCCGGCTACTCTTACGTTCGTGACGCAGCTTTTCGCCGAAACCGAAAGCCTGTTTCCCGATCGGTACGTCCACGCCGGCGGGGACGAGGTCCAGCCGAAACAATGGACCGGCAACCCCGCGATCATGGCGTTCATGAAGGCGCATGGTCTGGCAACACCACAGGCCCTGCAGGCGACGTTCACCAACGCCGTCGCCGCGATGCTGTCACGTCAGGGCAAGATCATGATCGCCTGGGACGAGGTTTCCGAATCCCCTCTCCCCCGCGACGTCGTGGTGCAGGCATGGCGGTCGTCGAAGTTCGTGGCGTCCGCCACGGCGGCCGGGCACCCGGTGATCGTCTCCGCCGGCTACTACCTTGATCTTCTGCAACCCTCCGCCGACCTTTATGCCGTGGACCCGCTCGATCCACGCGCCAGCGGCCTCACGCAGGCGCAGGCCGATCGGATACGGGGTAAGATGGGCCCGCTGGTCGACGCCTTTACCCGCGACCCCACGGCGACCCTGTCGTCCGCGCAGGCGACGCTTGTTCTGGGGGGCGAGGCACCGCTCTGGGCGGAAATCGTCTCCGACGCCATGATGGAGTATCGGATGTGGCCGCGTATGGCCGCCTTGGCCGAACGCTTCTGGTCCCCCGCCACACAGGCCGACACGGCCGACATGCTCGACCGGCTGCCGGCGATAGAGGACACGTTGTGCCGCGCGGGTTTGCAGGCCGACGCAAACCATGCACGCGAGATCGCGCTTCTGTCACCCGACCGGCCGGACCCGATTCGTATCCTGGCCGATGCCACCAGCCCGGTGCGCTATTACGCCCACAACCTGCATCGCCCGGCCGGCCAGCCCGCCGTGCTGGACACCCTGGCCGACGTCGCCCAGCCCGACGCGCTGGCAGCCGTCCGGTTCAACCGTCTGGCCGTTGCCTATCGCGCGGGCGATCATGCACTCGCGCCCCAACTACGCGCACAGTTGACGCAGTGGCACGACAACGATGACGCGATCCGTGCCCTCGCCGCCAGCCATCCCGCCCTTCAAAACACCTTGATGGCATCGGCAGCGTTGCGCGACCTGGCTCAGGTCGGTCTCGACGCGCTGGCGGGACACGCGCCGACACCTCAGGCACACGCCCTGCTTGCACGGATGGACGCCGACCATGCGGCCTCGGCGAACATGAGTGCCAGCATGACCTCGGCCCAGCCGGCCGGTGACCTTCTGGTGGAAATCGCGCCCGGGATCCGTGCCCTCGCCGGACTCTGAGGGTACGCCCCCGCGCTTGACGGTCTCCGGTTCTTGTCAGAAGCGATAAGACAGGGTGACGAACGCTGCCCGCCCGGGAGCCCATGCGCAAGCTACCGAGCGGGTGCAGATCGCGACGTATTTCCGATCTGTGATATTGGTGCCGTTGAACTGTACACGCAGCTTGCGATAATCCGCGTGGGCTTCAAGATCCCACACAAGCTGGCTGGGCACGGCAAATGTCTCCGGTAACGAACCGGCCGTGTTACCGGTGTAGCGCACACCGCCCCCAAGACCGACGGTCCACGCCGGCGTCAGGCGGACGTCGCGCGCCAGGAACAGCGACGCCATATGCGATGGCACTACCACCGGACGCTGATTGAGTTGGGCCGCAACCGTTGTTTTCGTGATTCGCGGATCCTGCCATGTAAACGACGCGATGACGTCGACCTTGCCGGGAAGCCGTCCCAGCCCTTCGAGTTCCAGCCCCCGCGTCCTCTGGGCACCGGTCTGGATACTGTATGTCGAATCCACGGGATCCGTGGTCAGGACATTGGTTTCCGTCAATGTGAACACGTCGGCCGTCAGAAGAATATCGCTGCCCCATGCGGCGCTCTGCGGCGGCCGGTATTTCACACCGGCCTCCACCTGGCGTCCGCGGGTCGGCACGAAAGGCGCGTTCAGGCGCGTGACGCCGACTTGCGGCTGGAAAGACGTGGAATACGCGGCATACGGCGCCAGCCCGATGGCGGACTGATACAGCAGGCCGGCACGACCGGTGAAAGCATTGTTCTTCTGCGGCGTGCTGACGCCATTGATATTGTTGACCGTCAGGCTCTGCGTGAAGTCTCCCCGGCCCGACAGGGTTAGATGAAAGCGGTGCCAGTCGGCCTGCTCCTGCGCATAAACACCGGTCTGGGTCTCGGTCTCATTGCTGTTTGTCCGGTTTGCATACGTTGGCCATGTGACACGACGATAGACCGGCGCATAGAGATCAATTGACGGCGCGGCGCCTTGTCCGCGACGGGACGCAATAAAATCGCTGCGGAAATCGACACCGAACAGAATATCATGACCGACAGGGCCGGTATGAAATGTTACTTCGGACCGCGTGTCGAGGGTCACATTGTTGTAGTTTCCCGATTGCAGCAGGGCCTGTCGTGTCAATGTGCGCAGATTGGCCTGCAGGGCATTGGCCGTGACGAATCGATAGGCGAGATCGAGATGCGCGTAACGCATGTTCTGCGTGATCGTCCAGTTGGGCGTGATCTGGCGACGCAGCGCATAGCCGACTGCCGCCTGGCGCTTTGAATACACATCGAAATCCGCGTCGCTGCTGAGGAACGATCGCGCAATTCGACCGTACCGGGTGGCAAACACAGTGCCCTGCGCTGGCAGAAACTGTGCCGTCGAACCCGCATCAAGCTGCTCGAAACTGGCCAGAAACGTGACATCGGTCCGGCTGTCAGGCGCCCAGCGTACGGACGGCGCGACATAAATCTCGTTATTGAGAATATTCTTGGCGTAGGTATCCGATTTTCGGATCAAGCCATTGAACCGCCATAGCCATGTCCGGTCGCCGTCAAGCGCGCCGCCAATATCGGCGGCACCCTGCACGCGATTGTACGAACCGGTCTGGATCTGGACCTCGTCGTGCATATCAGCGCGCGGACGTTTGCTGACCGCATTGATGATGCCACCCAACTGCCCCGAACCATACAGGGCCGAGGTCGCGCCCCTCAGCACATCGATTTCCTCAAGCCCCCAGGGTTCGATGCTGAAGGACTGGGAGCTGGCGGCGTCGGGTGTACGCGTGCCATCGAGATAGATATCAGGCGAAAAGCCCCGTATCGTTCCGAAATACCCGCGCGGATCGTCCTTGGAGCCGTAGTCGGACACGCCCGAGGCGTAGCGCACCGCGTCCGACACGCTGCGGCTGTTCAGAAGCGCCAGGCGCCCCTGGGTAATGACCGTCACGTTCTGGGGGGTGTCTTCAATCGGCGTCGCGGTCTTCGTCGCCGCCGTCGTGATGCCGGCCAGAAGGTGCCGACGTGCCCCACGCACGTTCACCTCCTCGGTCGGAGGCTCGAGAAATGGTGTCGCATCCGTCGCGGCGGCGGACGGGTCGGCAGCGCGTGCGCCAGCATTGGGCGCCATCAAACCGCTCGACAACAGGACCAGCCATCCGATCCGCTTCATGACACGCTCCCCGACAGACGCGCAGGGAGTTACACGAAATGATAATAACTATCAATAGCAATACAAAGGAATGAGCGTGCTCAACCCCTGACACGCCGTCCGGCGACCCAGACTTCCACAACCGTCAATGATGCGTCGAGCACCACCAGATCGGCCCGCTTGCCCGGTGCGATCACACCACGATCAGTAAGGCCGAGATAGGAGGCCGCATTGGTGCTGACCAGTTCGGCCGCTTTGGCCAAAGGCGTCCCGTGCGCCACAGCATTGCGCAGGGCCTGATCCAGCGTCAGCACGCTTCCGGCCAACGTCCCATCGGGCAGACGCGCGACACCGTCGCGCACCATGACGGCCTGCCCACCCAGCGAGCTGGGTCCGTCGCCCTGCCCCGTGGCGCGCATGGCGTCGGTGATGAACAGCAGACGCCGGTCCAGCACGCGGTGCGCCATGCGAAACGTCGCCGGATGGACGTGATGGGTGTCGAAAATCATCTCGGCATAGCCGGCATCATGACAGAACAGGGCGGCGACCGGCCCCGGGCGTCGTCCTTCGATCGGGTTCATGGCATTGAACAGGTGCGTCAGGCCGACCGTGCCACCAGCCTCGCAGACACAACGCAACGCGCGCTCCGTCGTCTCAACGTCCGCGATCGTGTGCCCGAGACTGACCCGGACACCGGCCGCGGCAAAGCGGCGCATGGCGTCGTCGGCGTGCGGCAACTCCGGCGCAAGCGTGACCACGCGCACGACACCAGACGCGAGAACCTCGTCGATCCGATCGACGCTGGGGTCGAGCGCGAAGGGGGGCTGCGCACCCAACCGGTGAGGGCTGACGAAGGGACCCTCCAGATGCACGCCCGGAATCGAGGGGCCGTCGGGATCATCGGTGCCCATCACCTCGCTCACGGCGCGAAGGGCGCTCATCACGTCCGTCCAGGGGCGCGTGATGGTCGTTGGCAGAAGCGTCGTCGTGCCGTGGGCGAGGTGAAACGCCGCGACTGCGCGCACTGCGTCCGCACCGTCCATTACGTCCGCGCCGCCGCCGCCATGGACGTGGGTGTCGATAAAGCCGGGCAGGATAAAACGGTCCGGCGCGGGAGCCGCGGCGATCGACTGGATCAGGCCATCGCGACAGGTCACATGACCGTCGATCCATTTGCTTCCGGCCAGAATTCGTCCACTGATCTGCATCGCCGCCCCCTGTCGAGCGGAAGCCATAATCCGGCGCACCCGTGTCTGTCCATGTCGCGCCTCCGGCGCGTGGTCAGATCGCGCGCAACCCGCGCGTTCGCACCTGGACGGAGGTCAGGATGATCTGTGGACAGGATTCGCCGCGATACAGGCCGCCAGGACGCGCGATACCGATGGCGACCGAGTCGTGGAAGTTCTGAAACCGTATGGTGCAGCTGATCGTGTTCTCGTTCAGGCATTCGACCGTGGCGGCGGCGTAGAAGCCGCCGGGCCGCACATGTCCGTCAAAGCCGATACGGCAGACGTGCCAACCGCCCCACATATTGATGTAGAACAGGTTGTCCGGATCGCCGACATTCTGGACGACGGCGCTAAGTTCGACCTCGGCACAATTCAGGGCATCGTGCCGATAACGAATCAGGTGAAAGCGCTCTTCATCGCCCTCACCGATGATGATCCGGCCGTCGTCGTCCACCTCCGTCCATGCGCCGTCTTCATGGGCAGTCCAGTCGTCCGGGGCAATCGGCAGCACCTGCCACCCGGCCGAGGGCGGTACGCGCCCGGCGAGCAGGTCCGCGACCCACGCATCGGTGCGACGGAACAGCTCGCCGAACTGCTCCGACAGCGGCGTGCCGGTAAAAGGCATGGCGGGCAAATGCGCTACATGGTCATCGTCTGTCGATCGGATGATGCCGTCGCGCATGCAGGAGAACGACGGAAAGCCGGGCTCGAGCTGTCCCTCCTGGATTTTACGGGCAATCAGCATGTTGCAGACGGACTGTTCGGGGCAGAACCAGCGATAGCCATCATGCGCCAACCCGTCGGCGGGCGGACGGATAAAGCGTTCCTGAAGGCACAGCGCAAGCCATTCTGTCAGGAAGCGTCGTCCACCCTCCGTATTCCGACAGATAACGAAATTAACAATAAGGTTTGGAAATGCGCGCGTGAAGGGTGTATCGAGCCCGATCTCCGTAATCTGGTGGAGATTGGAGAACGAGGTCGCCATCAAATCGTGATTCGGGCATTCGCGGCCGACGAAAAAATCCCGCTGTCCGAGGCAGGTCTGGATGATGTGCGGGCAATTTTCGACAAAGCCGCGCAGTTCAGTATGTTTTTTTATATTCGTATCGATGTAGACGACGATGTCGTCTTCCTTGAGATCGCGCGTGGCATGGAGCATCACGAACGGTTTCCAAGCGGCCAGGCCCAGATTGCTCAGCCCTGGGTTGAAAAACAGGTGGCTCGCAAAGTCTCCTTCATGCGAACGCACCGTCTCGTATGCCCCGAGCTGACGTAGCCTCGCGGGTGTGTAGGCATCGTAGGTATAGCCGTGCGACGCAATGACATCGGAAAGAATAAGCGCCGGCTCCGACAGTGACAGACCACTGTCCCACGGATGCCCCTGACTATAGAAAAAGGTGAACTTGACCTGTCCGACCGGTAGTACGACCTGCGGGGGCTGAGCTGTCGAAACAGCCGGTTCCGACGTCAGGGGGCCGAAGATTTGAGACCAGCAGTCGAGCGGTTGGATCATGAAAGGCACTTCGGCTGATGACAGGAACTCCGTCAGCTATACCGATGCACCCCCAAAATGAAAAACATTTTCTATTTTATTGGGTTATTTTGACCCTGAATTTTGCGCTCATGATTTAATTTTAATAACGTGTCCAAGCTTGCACCACTCCCCAGAACGGCCGCCTTTTCCGCTCGGGTGAGGCGTTGGGCCGCCTCCTGCACCGACGACGCCTCCGCAAGCTTGACCTCGCCAACCAGAAGATTCGCGTCGATGGGATCGCCCGGGCGGCGTGGCGGGGGGATCATCGCCCTGTGGGCCGCGCGAAGCACCCCGTCGCGCGACAGGAGTGCCAACGCCTCCTCCGGCTCCGACAGGAACGCGTGCATGGCCATCTCCGCCTGCTCCGCCAGCACCAGAACCTCCGGCGGATCGGTCTCTTCGGGAATCAGCAGCAGGCCCGCCCGTCGCAGGGCCTGCCCCACGGCGCGGCTTGCGGTGCTGGCGGCCAGAGGTATGGCCAGCGCCAGCCCGACGAGAACCGGCGTCATCCACAAGAACAGCGACGACGACACGGCCCAGGCCGTCACCGCCAGCACCAGCCCCATCACCATGTAACGCCAGTACCCCCGCACGATATCGCCCAGCGGGACGCCGCCATCGTCGCGCCGCTGCGCGTTCCAGCCGGAGTCCTGCCCCAGCAGGATCGACAGCACGCCCGAGGTCTGGATCAGCATCGCGATCGGCGCGATCAGACCGCCGATCAGGGTTTCCACCACGACTGAGCCGATGGCCCGCGCCATGCCGCCGCACCCCCGGCGCGTGGCGCCGTCGAACAACAGCGTGATCAGCGCCAGCGCCTTGGGCGCCAGCAGGATGCCCATCGTGCCGATGAACACCAGCTTGGCCTGTACCGGATCGACGCGCGGCCAATGCGGATACAGGAGTTTCGTGTCGCCGAAATACTCGGGCCGGACGAAACGCGTCTGCAACGAGATCAGGATGCCTGCCAGCAGGAACACCAGCCACAAGGGTGACGTGACATACGACCCGATGCCCATCAGCATATGCAGCCGGCTGACCGGGTGCAGGCCGCGCGCACCCAGCACCTTGCCGTGCTGAAGATTGCCCTGACACCAGCGCCGGTCGCGAATGGCCACGTCGGTCAGCGACGGCGGGCTTTCCTCATACGAGCCTACCAGACCCGGCACCATATGAATTGCCCAGCCACCACGGCGCATCAACGCGGCTTCGACGAAATCATGGCTCAGGATCGCGCCGCCGAAGGGCTTGCGTCCGGGCAGATGCGGCAGCCCGGCCTGTTCGGCGAAGGCGCGGGTGCGGATGATCGCGTTGTGCCCCCAGTAATTCCCCTCCGACCCGTGCCACCACGCGATGCCGTGCGCGATCAGCGGCCCGTACACACGCCCGGCGAACTGCTGCATGCGCGCGAACAGCGTCGTGCCGTTGACGATCGCCGGCAGCGTCTGGATCAACGCGACGCCGGGGTGGCGCTCCATCGCATCGGTGATACGTACGATCGTCGCGCCATCCATGACGCTGTCGGCATCGAGGGTCAGCATATGCGGATAGGCCGCGCCGAAACGGCGCACCCATTCCATCAGGTTGCCCGATTTGCGCTCGATGTTCTTCGCACGGCGACGGTAGAAGATGCGCGCGCCTCCCCCCGTCTGTTCACGCAGGCTCAGGAAAGCGGCTTCTTCCTGCACCCAGATATCGGGGTTCGTGGTGTCTGACAGAATGAAAAAATGAAAGGCGTCGATCCGGCCGGCGCGCTCCAGACTGTCATAAATCGCGCGCAGCCCGGCCATCACGCGGCCCGGGTTTTCGTTGTAGGTCGGCATCAGGATCGCCGTGCGCGCCCGCAGCGCGGGCAGCGGACCGTCGCGCCGGATGCCCAGCCCCAGACCGCCGTGCCTGAGTACGGAGACGAAACCCGCCAGCGCGGACGTGAACGACAGCGCGATCCAGCAGAACAGGACCACGAACAATGCCAGCACGATCACGCCCAGCACGGACGTGCCGCTGGCATTGAGCACGAGGTTCATCTCATACCCGCCGAACGCGGTCAGCGCGAACGCCCCGCCGATCACGGCCAGCCGCCGCAGCGCCATCAAGGGCGGCTCGGTCACCGGGGTGGCGGGGCGCCCGTGGCGGTCGGGACGCGCCGAAAGCGACTGCGCCTCCATGCGCAGGGGCGCTTCATCCGGCAGGGCGGTGAAGGACACGGTGTCGACCGCAGCTACGCGTTCCAACGATACACCCATTGTTCGGAGACCGGGCCGGAATCATCGGCAAGCACGCACTGAAGATCGGCCGCCTTCGCGTCGCCGGGCACGAACTCGAACGTGCTGCGCCAGCCCTGGATGGACGGGTTCGGCTCTACCACCACATTGCGGATCGTGCCGGCCGACGCGTGCGGAATCAGATGGAAATGCGTGTCCGCCGGCTTGCTTGCGAGCGACCCGCCACTGAAATCGATGGCGAAGAACCGCGCGGCCTTGTCATCGGTAACGGAGCCGACATACGTGGCACCGATCCGCGCCAGCGGCGTCGGCTCGGGCGTGTCCCATCCCCAGAACATGCGATAGGTGAACGGATATTCCTGCCCTGGGCGCAGGCCGTCCTTCGGACGCCAGAACGAGACGATGTTGTCGTTCACCTCGTTGGGTGTCGGAATTTCGACCAGATCGACCGATCCGGGGCCCCAGTCGCCGATCGGCTCGATCCACAGGGACGGCCGCTTTTCATAATTCAGTGCCAGATCTTCAAAGTCGTGAAAGGAACGCTTGCGCTGCATCAGCCCGAACCCGCGCGGCGCGGTGTCGCTGAAGGCGGAGAAGCGCACATCGACCGGGTTGACCAATGGGCGCCAGAGCTGCTGGCCGCCGCCGGTCCAGATCTGCAGGCCTTCGCTGTCATGCGCGGCCGGGCGCCAGTCGTCGACGCGGGAATGATCGTTGCGATCGAAGTAGAACATGCCCGTCAGCGGCGCGACGCCCGACTCGCTGATCGTGGTGCGGGGATAGAGATAGGACTGGACGTCGAAGACGGTCATGTCGCCGGGACGGATGGTAAAGCGGAAGGCGCCGGTCACCGACGGGCTGTCCAGCAGTGCGTGAATGACGACCGAGGCGACGCCCGGCTGCGGCTTTTCCAGCCAGAAGGCGCGGAACAGCGCGAATTCCTCTCCACGCGGGTCGCCTGTGCCATCGGCAAAGCCACGCGCCGACAGGCCGTAATTCTGTCCCTTCGCGACCGCCCGGAAATAGGATGCCCCCAGAAAGACGCAGAACTCCTCCATCTGGCCGGGGGCGTTGATCGGCGCGCGCAACCGCAGGCCCGCGAAGCCGAGATCGTCCGTCACGCGCAGCTGCTGGTCGCCATATTCAAACAGATCGGGGTTGTAGGCGACGGGTGCGGATTGCCCGTCGCGCACCTCGTAAATGTCGATACGGGGGCGGTAGAGAAACCCGCGCGGAAAGAACTCCACGTCGAAGAACAGATTGTCGCCGTGCCACAGGGCCCGGTCGGCCCGATACGTGATCGAGCGATACTGGTCGAAGGTCAGCTTATCGACCTGCGTCGGCAAATCCTGCCGGGGCGCGCGATAGCCGCTGCGCGCCATCTGGCGGGCGATCTGGCGCACCGTGTCCTCGGTAAAGGCGCCCGTCGGCGGCGGAAGCGGGGCATCGGCGGCGGCGGCGGGACGGACGAGACCGCCCAGAAGCGGGCTGCCCAGCGCGGACAAGGCGGCAGTACCGGTCACAAGGTCACGACGTCGCAAGAACAGATTCCCTCTATGTGTGAAACGAAGGCGCGAAGAACCCCCAACGCCCCGCCTTTCCACAGGTTCTATGTCATTTTGAAGGTGAAAGCAGGGCCCCAATAGTGGCAAACGCGTCCCGCGCGCAGGCATCGGCCTGTTTTTCCAGAGCGCGATAGGCGGCGACGACCGCACGACCCGCTTCCGACAGGGTCGCACCGCCACCGCCGCCCGCCTTGGCCAGCACCAGCGGAGTGGCGAAGGCGGCGTTGGTCGCCTCCACCAGCAGCCACGCCCGGCGATAGGACATGCCCATCGCCCGCGCAGCGGCCGAAATCGAACCCGTGTCGCGCACATGTTCGAGCAGCCGTATCTTGCCGTGACCCAGCAGCGCGCGGCCATGAGCGTCCAGCCGCAGGGTCAGACGCAAGGCCGCGGCAGGATCATCCAGGTTGGCCACGTTCAGCGCGGCAGGTTGGCGCGAACGCCCTTGTCGCGGATCGATCGCCGCGCGGCCACGACCGCTTCGGTGATCTCCGGCGTCATCAGCGACCGCCAGCCGTCAAACGTCGGCAGCGCCAGCCCGGCGGACAGATCGTCATCCGAGGCCAGCGCGATCATCTTCGCATCCAGCGTCGGCTCGAACGGCGTGTAGCGGTCGCCGTTCTCGTCCACCCCGCGCAGCATCTCCAGGTACGCGGCCATGCCGAACACCAGCCGCGACAGGTCGTGGCCGCTGGTGATCGAGCGGCGCATCGTTTCGGTCCAGAACACCTGGATCTTGGAGCTGCCATCGCCGCAAACGCGCAGAAGCTGGTCGCCCATCGCCGCGTTCGAGAAGCGCTCCAGCACCGTGTTCTTGTAGGTCACCAGATCCACGCCTTCCGGCGCCTCGATCTGCGGAATGACATCGCGGTCGAGGAACGTGTCGATCAGCGCACGCAGGTCGTCGTCGGCCAGCGCCTTGTCCACCTCCCGATACCCCAGCAGCAATGCAGGGAAGCCGAGCAGGACGTGCGAAGCATTGAGCATGCGCACCTTGACGTGCTCATACCCGGTCACGTCGGAGACGAACTGCACACCGGCGTTCTCGAGCGGTGGCCGACCGGCGCAGAACCTGTCCTCCACCACCCACTGGGTGAACGTCTCGGCCACCAGCGGCTGCGCGTCGTCCAGTCCGCTGTGCGCGTTCAGGGCCGCGGCGATCTCGGGCGTGACCGTGGGCGTGATACGATCGACCATCGCGTTGGGGAAGGTCACGTTCTGCTCGATCCACGCCGCCAGATCGGCGTCCAGCACGCGGGCGAAACCGACGAACGCCGTCTTCGCCACGTCGCCGTTATGGCGCAGATTGTCGCACGACATGACGGTGAACGGCCCCGTGCCGGCGGCACGGCGACGGCGCAGGGCCTCGGCCACGAAGCCGAAAATCGTGCACGGTGTGCCGGGACTGGCCAGATCGGCTTTCACCGCGTCGTCGTCGACCCGGAACGTGCCGTCGCGTTCGTCGATGTTGTAGCCGCCCTCGGTGATCGTCATGGTCACGATCTTCACCGCCGGCGACGACAGGGCATCGAGCACCGCCTCCGGGTCGGCCGGGGCCAGACGATAGCCGGTCATCGCGCCGATGACGCTGACGCTCGACGCACCGTCAGCAGCGGTTTCGGTCAGCGAATACAGGCAGTCCTGTTCGGTGAAGCTGGCCGCCTTGGCCTCGGACCGCGCACCGGCGGTCAGGCCGACCCCCAGGATGCCCCACACGTTTGCCCCCGACTCGCCCAGAATCTTGTCGATGTAATATGCCTCGTGCGCTCGGAAGAAATTGCCGACGCCGAAATGCACGATGCCGGTGGTCAGCGTCGCGGGATCGTAGGACGGTCCACGGACGCCAGCGGGAAGCGAGGCCAGGGAAGTGCGGTTCATCGGAGTACTCCTGTCAGTCGGTCTAGGGCCTTGGAAGGCCGCGCAAGGCGACCTCTACGGGGCAGGGTCGTGGCTGGAACGGCTGGCCGCGGCCCGGGTTCGGTCATGGAGCGCCTGATGGCGCCCGGGTGCGTGCCTTTCACTCGGCTCGGGTGTTGGGTGACATAGCCTCCCCGCCCGGCCAGAGCACCTGCGCCGCGTGGCGCAGATCCTCGACCAGAAGCGAGAAGACAAAGCGCATCTCGGGCGAACTCGCCTGAACGCGGCGCGAGCCGTCCACCAGGAAATCGGGCGGCGGACGGGCCGTATCGCGTACGGGGCGGCCATGCGTGGCCTCCTCGTCGCAGCGCTCGCGCAGTGTGCGCAGGGCGCGGTCGAGCGTGTCGCGGACGGGCGCGATCTCGTGCG
>NZ_JABXXR010000037.1 GCF_013376175.1 Ameyamaea chiangmaiensis | reverse complement strand
GCGTCGTCGACCGTCGCGTGCACCGTTGCGGCTTCGAGAATACGGTCGGCCCCGGACGCGGCACGCCAGGCCCGTTCCTGCGGCCAACCGTCGCGCGGGGCGACGAGGCGCAGGTGAAACAGACCGCCATTGGCCATCGCGCGGGCGGTGGTGCCGATGTTCTCGGCCATCTGCGGGCGCACGAGGATGACGACCGGGCTGTTGCCGATCGGGCCGATATCGGCGCCGCCGTCACGGCCGGTCATGGCGTGCCTCGCGCGCCGAGGTGGCAGGGACTCGGGAGGGTGGGGAGGGTCGACATGGTCTTCATCCCCGGCGCCACTGCGTGCCGGTGGCGGTGTCTTCCAGCGCGACCCCCTGGGCGGCGAGGGCGGCGCGGATCTCATCGGCGCGGGCGAAGTCACGTGCCTTGCGGGCCGCGAGGCGCTCCTCGATCAGGGTGGCGATCGTGGTCTCGTCGAGACCCACCCCGGCGCGAAACCAGTCCGCCGGTGTCTGGTCGAGGAGGCCAAGCAGCGCGCCGGAGGCCTTCAGGCCGGATGAGGCCTCGCTATCCCCGGCCAGCGCGGCATCCGCCAAGGCATGGAGGGCGGCGAGCGCCCGGGGTGTGTTGAGGTCGTCGCACAGGGCCGACATCACGCTGTCGGGCACGATGCCGTCCGCGCGGGGCGGGGTCGTTTCGAGCGCGCGATAGAAGCGATCGAGCGTGCGCGTCGCGTCTTCCAGGCCACCGAACGTGAAGTTGAGGGTCGAGCGATAATGGCTGGTCATCAGCAGCAGGCGCAGGGCCTCTGCCGGCCCGCGCGCCAGCACGTCCCGGACGGTGTAGAAGTTGCCAAGCGACTTGGACATCTTCTCGCCGTCGACCAGCAGCATGGCGTTGTGCAGCCACACGTTGGCGAACGTCCCGTTCGGGAAGCAGCACAGGCTCTGGGCGCGCTCGTTTTCATGGTGGGGAAACAGCAGGTCGTCGCCGCCGCCGTGGATGTCGAAGCTTTCGCCCAGATAGCGGTGTGCCATGGCGGAGCATTCGATGTGCCAGCCCGGGCGGCCGCGTCCCCAAGGGCTGTCCCAGCCGGGCTGGGTGTCGTCGGACGGCTTCCACAGGACGAAGTCGCCCGGATTGCGTTTGTAGGGCGCGACTTCGACCCGCGCGCCGGCGATCAGGTCGTCAGTGTCGCGGCCAGACAGGGTGCCGTAGCCGGGAAAGCTCTGCACCGCGAACAGCACGTGCCCTTCGGCTTCGTAGGCGTGACCGTGCGCGAGCAGGCGCGTAATGATGTCCTGCATTTCGGCGATGTTATCGGTCGCGCGGGGTTCCAGGTCCGGTGGCACGATCCCGATGGCGGCGAGGTCGGCGTGGAAATCAGCCGTGGTGCGGGCAGTTAGGGCGGCGATGGTTTCGCTGTTCGCGCGCGCGCGGGCGGTGATCTTGTCGTCCACATCGGTGATGTTGCGCACGAAGGTCACGCGCGGATACAGGCGGCGCAGAAGGCGGACGAGCAGGTCGGCCGTCAGCATGGCGCGCAGATTACCGACATGGGCCAGATCGTACACCGTCGGGCCGCAGTAATAGACGCGGACATGGTTCGGGTCGAGGGGCGCGAACGGCACGAGCGCGCGGCGCTGGCTGTCGTGCAGGGTCAGGGCAGGGGTGCTGGCGGGCGGCGACATGATTCCGTCTTGATGCGTCAGCGTGGCGGACGACGCAACACGATGTGTGGTTCAGGGCACAAAATTCTGCCCCATGGTCTGGTTTCGGGCACTGCGATCTGCGATCACCGCCGCCATGACACACATGACCGAGATCGAGCACGCGTGCGGCGTCACCCTGTGGTCCGAGGTGCGGGCGCTTGTCAAAACCGCGCTGCCGCTGGGGGTGGGAGAACTGTCGCAGATGGCGATGGGTGTGTCGGATTCCATGCTGCTGGGTCGGCTGGGGCCGGATGCGCTGGCCGTGGCGGCCCTGAGCACCACGTTCTATTTCACGGTGACGGCGACGGCGCGGGCGGCGCTGGGGGCGGGGGGTGTGTTCATCGCCCGTGCCTTTGGTGGTCAGCGGGTGCGCGACATTGCGGTTGTTCACGCGATGACGGTGGTGATGGGCCTGCTGATGTGCGTGCCCTGTGCGCTGGTTCTGGCCAATGCCGGGCGGTTCCTGCTGTGGATCGGGGAGCCGCCGGAGATCGCGGCGCTGAGCGGCCGGTTCATTCATATCCTGTGCTGGTCCTTGCCGGCGTCCATCGTCGGCGTAGGTGTGCCGTATGAGGTGCTGCCGGCGTTGCGCGCGCAGAAGGTGTTGCTGTGGCTCATGCCGTCGGCGCTGGTGCTGAACGTGCTTTTGAATGCGGGGCTTGTGTTCGGTCTGGCGGGATTGCCACGGATGGGCCTTTGGGGGTCGGCGACGGCGACGATGGTCACGGGCTGGGGCTGCGGCGTGGCGCTTTATGGTGTGTTGCTCGGGGCGTCGCGTCGGCGGGTGGTGTTGTGGCCACCGCGCGGGGACTGGTCGATGCTGGTGCGGCTGCTGCGTTTTGGCCTGCCGATGTCGATCGCGGCGGCGGCTGAAGTCATGATGTTTCAGGCCAGCGGATTGCGGGCCGGGTTCTTCGGCATGCAGGCGCTGGCCGCGCATGGCATTGCGCTAAATGTCACGACCATGACTTTCATGGTGAGCTTCGCGATGGCGCAGGCGGCCAATATGCGTGTCGGGCATCTGATGGGCGCGGGGCGGGTCGGGCAGGTGCGAAAGGCCGCGACGGCGGCTCTGGGCCTGGTGGTGGCCTACAGCGCCGCTACGGCTCTGGTCCTGCTGATGCTGCCGGGGTGGATTGCCGGTCTGTATATGGGCGGTGCGCCGTCGGGGCGCGAGACGGTGGCGTTGGCGGCGGTTCTGCTCGGCGTTGCCGCGCTGTATCAGGTGGTTGATGGCATTCAGGTCATGCTGATGAACCTGTTGCGGGCGTTTGGAGACAGTCTGGTGCCGATGCTTCTGGCGGGGGTGGGTTACTGGTTTATCGGTTTTCCGGTCGGCGGTTGGCTGGCTTTCCAGCGTGGCTGGGGGGTCGCGGGGCTTTGGTGGGGGCTTGCCGTCGGTCTGGCGAGTGTGTCGCTGATGCTGGCAATTCGCTTTTTCGTCATGCGTTCGCGCTTGGTCGCTGGCGCGCGTTCGGCGGCGAGCCCTAACGTGGCTGAGACGTGGCCACGCTGACGTGACATGGGTTGCGTATTTACGGCCGGGGTCACCCGGGATTAGCCTTTCGCTTTAGAAAACAACAAGAACGACGCGACCCTTGAACCGGCCGCGCGCACGCGTCAGCACGAGGGGCCTTCGTCTCGGTGAAGCAGAAGCAGTCCCTGGTGGCGATTACGGCGGTTCTGGCGATCCTGACCGCTGTGGGCCCGATTTCAACCGACATGTATCTCCCGGCTTTCGGCGCCATGAGCGACGCGCTCGGCTATGGCGCTGGCGGGACACAGATGACGCTTGCGGCCTGGTTTTTCGGCCTGTCGATCGGGCAGGTCACATGGGGGGCCTATGCGGATCATTACGGACGCAGGGGGCCACTCCTGCTGGGGACGTCCATTTATACACTGGCGTCGGTCGGCTGCGCGCTGGCCGGGGATATGGTTCTGTTTTCCATATTCCGGCTTCTGGCAGCGTTCGGCGCGGCCGCGAGCCTTGTGATTCCGCGGGCGGTCATCCGCGATGTGGTCGGCACCGACGGGGACGCCGCGAGGATGCTCGGCCGGATGGTGCTGGTGATGAGCATCGTGCCCATGATGGCGCCGACGCTTGGCGGGTTGATCGTGCAGCACTGGGACTGGCGGGGCATTTTCTGGATGGCATCGCTGTATGGCGTTTTCTGCCTGTGGCTGGTGCAGCGCGCGTTGCCCGACACACTGACGCCCGCGCTGCATGTGCGTTTTGCCTTTGGACGCGCCTTGACCGGCTATGTCGTGGTGATGACCGAGCGTGTGTTCGTGCTGCATGCGCTGGAGGGCGGGTTCGCGACGTTTTCGCTTTTTGCGTTTCTCGGAGGTGCGCCGATGGTGTTTCTGTCGGGGTATCACCTGTCGCCCACGTTGTTCGGCAGCGTGTTCGTGCTGAATGCGGTGGGGTATGCATTGGGGACGAACGTCAACGGCCGCATGGTGCCGCGTTACGGTGCCAGCCGTGTCTTGAGCGGAGCGGTGACGGCGTTGGTCATCGTAACTCTCCTGATGGTCGTGGCGGCGTGGTTCGGTCTGGGCGGGGTCTGGGCGCAGGTGTGCGGGATTACGTTGTGCATGATGGTACTGGGGTTTTTGCTGCCGGGGGCGGCTCTGGGATCGGTGCTGCCGAACAAGGGGGCGGCCGCCTCCGCCTCCGCCCTTTATGGAACCGTGGTTTTTTTCATCGGTGCTGTGAGCACCGTTGTTGTCGGTCGGATCGACACGCCCGGGCCGTTGCCGATGACGGTCCTGATGCTGGTGGGTGCCCTGGCCGCGTTGACCTGTGACCGGGTGCGTCGTCGTCGCTGAGGGATCGGCGGTTCAGGGCGATGGGGCCGAGGGTGGTGCTGCGTCGTAGCGGTCCCAGTGCGTGGCCAGTTCCCGGACGACGACGGACCCGATGCGATAGGCCGCGTCGAGGGAGGGCAGAAAGCCGGAATAGGCTTCTTCGTTGCCGGTTTCGTGGGCAAGGAGTTGTGCGGCGGTCTGGCCGGGCGGGGGCATGTCGTAGTTAGACGCGGTCCGCAGGATGAGCGCCCGTCGCGCGTCGACGCGGCCTGCCTTGGCCTGTGCGGTCAGGGCCTGCAGGAAGCCGATGTCTTCCTCGGCCGTGGTGGCCATCGTGCCGTGATTGTCGGTCCAGTAGCTGACCCAGCGTTCCGCCCAGCGGTTCATGCGTTCGCCGACCCAGAAGGTCTCGCCCGAAAGAGTGTCGCCCAGCAGGACGGCGGGGGCGGTTTGCGCCTTGGGGAAACCGGTGTAGCGCGCGCGGATGGTGCGCAGGCCCGGTGTGTCGGGCAGGGGCACGGCGCGTGTCAGCCCGTAGGCCCACCGCACCAGTCCGGGATCGAGCGTGTAGGCCATGTCGCCGGAGAGGGAGTGCAGGGCTGGCCGTGGTTTCGGGTCGGGGGTGGCGCCCTGAATGGGGGTGAATCCGTCCGGCCAGTCAGCGGGGATTTCGCGCGGGTCGATCAGGTGGGCGAGGCCGCCGTTGACGACGGAAGGGGCCCATACGGCGGCGCCGACCGGGCCGAAATTGGGGTCGATGCCGCTGATACCGGCGAGCACGAAATAGGCGTGGCGGAGATCGAAACGCGGATCGAGGGCGAGGGCAGTAATGGCGGAGGCCATGTGTTCCGGGCCCTCGCCGCTGACGATGCCGAGCACGTGCAGCTCCGGGTTATAGCGCATCACGTCGTGATCGGTGCCGGGGGCCGGGATGGTCGTGGACAGCGGCAGGCGTTCGACCCATGTCTGGAATTCGCCCGGCGTGTCGCCGGTGTCGTGGCCGATTTCGAATGTTGTGACGACGACGACCCGGATTGGGGTCGGAGCAGCGCGGGCGATGCCCGATGACAGGGCCAGGGCCGAGAGGGCTGCGAGGCACGACAGGAAGCGCATCGGAAGGGTTCCCGGGAAAGGTGGTGGCGGGCTTACAGAGCGGGCGGTGTGCGGTCGAAGCGTGCGAAGTCGGCCTCCAGCGCCCATTGGGCGCGTGCTTTTTCGCTGTGGCTGAGCAGAGCGGCGCAGGAGGGTGAGGGGTGAGGGGACCCGGCCTGATCGGTGCGGCAGGCCGCGGCACGTGTCAGAGGAGTCGTGGGGCTGAACAGGGCGTCGCCGGGCAGAAAGCTGTACTGGAGGCTGGCGCGGGAGAGATCCAGAAGCTCGTCGTAACGCAGCGGCCACGTCGTCACTGCACGAAGGTATTCGTGGGTCAGGTCGATCCGCGAGACGCCTTCGTCATCTGTGGACAGTGCCACGGGGACGTGAGCGGCCCGGTAGAGGGCGAAGGGGTGATCGGCGCCCCGAACGCCCAGAATGACGTCGTTGCTGGTGAGGTTGATCTCCACTAGAGTGTGGCGTTGGGCCATCAGGTTCAGCAGACCGGGGGCATCGTCTTCCTGTGCGATGTCGATGCCGTGCCCGATGCGGGACGCATTGGCGACCTCGATGGCGTTGCGGATATGGCTGCGCAGGCCGTCAGGAGGGACGAGCCCGGGTGTGAGTTCGCCGGCGTGCAGGCTGAGGTGGATTTCGGGGTGCTGCTGGCCGAAAAAATGGAACATGCGCATGTGCAGGTCGTAATCGCGCATGGCCACCGGGTCGTCTTCGGGGGCCACGATGTTGACGCCGACGAAACGAGGGTCCTGCTGCGCCAGTGCATAGCCTGTCGCGATCTGTGCGAAGACGAAGGCCGGCGGCATCACGCGGATGGTCTGGAACAGGTAGCGCACGGTGACCGCGCATCCGTCCTTCGGGTGATCCGTGTCGCAGCCCAAGGCCCGACGACGGGTGGTTTCCATCGAGTCGACGTCCGCGCGGGCGGCGGCGATGACGGGGGCGAGCGCGGGAATGAGGCTGTCGGCGGTCGCCTGGAAGTTTTCCCCTGCCAGCGCGTGTGTCCGGGCGACATCGGCGATCGCGCCGAACTGCGGCGTGATCATGAGTTCGATCAGGTGAACATTGTCGCGCGCGGCGGTTTGCACGGCTTCGGTCAGCATATCGCCCTGATGGCGGATCTGGGCGGCCTGAAACTTGGCGAAGGTTGCGAAGAAGTGGTCGTGGCCGGAGCGGTCCGTGGCGGTCGGTACGAAGTCGCGCATCGACAAGGCGTCGATCATGGCGTTCGTGGCGGCTTCGCTTGTGGGGAGATCGGTTGCGGGTGTGCTGCCGGCGTCGCAGGTGCCTATGGTTCCAGTATTCGGGCGGACGCACAGGCCGTCACGGGCCGCCCAGGCGAGCATGGGCTCGGCATAGATCGCGCCTGCGAGATGATTGTGCAGGTCGGCGCCTTTCGGGAAGGCGCGGAGAAAGATGGCCAGTCGTTCCGGATCCTGACGGATTCGGGTGTAAAGGCGTTCGGCCTGTCCCCCGCTGGCGCCTTCGGCGGCGTACGTGTGGGTGGTGGCGAAGGCGGCTGTCGCGGCGATCACGGCGGCGAGGCCCAGCGTGCGGAAACGGTCGGGAAGCATGGCGGGATCGTGGCGTTAAAACGTGCTGCCGCGCAAGGTCCGTCGCTTCAACGGGTTATCCACAATTTTGTGGATGAGGCTGGGGGAGATCGTGTGAATGATCTGGGGACGATGTGGGGGTTGTTGCGCGCGGCCTTGGCGGGCGCTTGCGCGTCGCTGGGGACAGTCGGCCCGGCAACACCCCTGGCGGGACGCTGCCGGTGAGCGGACGTTCAGGGTTGCCGGGTGGTCAGGCGAAGGGCGAGACCGATCTGGATCCAGCTGAAGCCGGCCACGATCAGTTCGACGCCGACGAAGGTTCCGATCAGCCAGAGGCCGGACCACGGCAGGGTCATATAGAGCATGATCCCGATCAGCAGGCTGACGAGGCCTCCGAACAGAATGATCCACCAGCCACCCAGTGTGCGGTGGGTGGCGGCGATGACGATGCGCGACAGGCCCACGATGACGAGGAAGGCGGCGATGAAAGCGGTGATGATCATGGAGCCGGCCACGGGCTCGCGCATGATGAGAATGCCGCACAATCCGTAGAGGACGCCACCCATGCTCGACAGGGCAAAGCCGGCCCAGTCGCGCACGTTGAAGGCGTGCACGATCTGCACGATGCCCGCGACGAGCAGGACGCCGCCGATGATCACGGTGCTGGCGAGTGAGACGTTGATGGCGTCGATCCAGGCGATGACGCCCAGGATAATGGAGGCGACGCCGAGCGCGACGAAAAGGCCCCAGCGTTGGGCGAGAGGGATGGGCATTGTGATCTCCTTGCACGGTCCGTCGGCGTCCGCGTATCGGACGCGCCTGACGGGATTGGGGCCTATTCGCGGCCGTGAGGCAAGGGTGCGCGGGGATTCCGGACGGGGCGGAGAACGGGATTTCTTGACAGCGGCGGGTGGGGGTTGTATTGGCGCCACCCATTGCCGGGAACGTGGACGCTCCGGTCGAGGCCTTATGGGTGGTTGCTCCCCGGCGTCGATGATACGGAGTGCGCCCGCTGTGATCCATGATGGATCGTGGCCTACCGGTGCCATCGCGAGGGCCGGTGACGGCTATCGCGCAGATTGATAGAGAGTGAGCGCCCGTATGTCGAAGCGCCTTGAGAGCAAGTACAAGATCAATCGCCGTCTTGGCGTCAATCTTTGGGGCCGCGCGAAGTCGCCGGTCAACAAGCGCGAGTATGGCCCCGGCCAGCATGGTCAGCGTCGTAAGCAGAAGCCGTCGGACTTCTCTGTCCAGTTGATGGCCAAGCAGAAGCTGAAGGGCTACTACGGCAACATCAGCGAGAAGCAGTTCCGCAAGTATTATGACGAGGCCGTGCGCCGCAAGGGCGACACCTCGGAGAACCTGATCGACCTGCTCGAGCGTCGGCTGGATGCGGTGGTTTACCGTCTGAAGTTCGCGATGACGCCGTTCGCGGCGCGTCAGTTCGTCAGCCATGGCCATGTGACGGTCAATGGTCGCAAGGTCAACATTCCGTCCTATCTGGTGCGTGACGGCGATGTGATCGAGGTGCGCGAGCGTTCCAAGCAACTGGCGATCGTTCTGGATGCCGCTCAGACGGGCGAGCGCGACGTGCCGGAATACATCGAGGTGGATCACCGCCAGATGAAGGGCCGCTTCGTGCGCGCGCCGAAGCTTTCCGATGTGCCGTATCCGGTGCAGATGGAGCCGAACCTGGTGGTCGAGTTCTACTCCCGCTAAGAGTTTTCGGCCGGAAACGGCTGGATGTGACGCCGGCCGAGGGGACAGTGATCCCTTCGGCCGGCGTCGCCGTTTCCGGGGTATCGATACGCTGTCTGCCTGCCGGAGCGCCATCATGACCGAGCCTGTCACCACGATCGCCGCCGAGATTGCGCGCCGACGCACGTTTGCCATCATCTCCCATCCTGACGCGGGTAAGACGACGCTGACCGAGCGCATCCTGCGTGCCGGTGGTGCGATCCAGCTTGCCGGTAATGTCCGTGCCAAGGGCGAACGGCGGCGCACGCGATCGGACTGGATGGGGATCGAACGCGATCGCGGGATTTCCGTCGTGACGTCGGTGATGACGTTTGAGTATGGCGGCTGCGTTTTCAATCTTCTGGACACACCCGGTCACGAGGACTTTTCCGAAGATACATACCGCACGCTTACGGCGGTGGATTCGGCCGTGATGGTGATCGACGCGGCGAAGGGCATTGAAGAGCGGACACGCAAGTTGTTCGAGATTTGCCGTTTGCGCGATATTCCGATCGTGACGTTCATCAACAAGATGGATCGCGAGGCGCAGGACCCGTTTGCGCTTCTGGACGAGATCTCGTCGGGGCTGGCGCTCGATACGTCGCCGGCAACGTGGCCTGTTGGGCGGGCGGCGCAGTTTGCGGGCACCTACGACCTGCGGACAAAGGCCCTGCATGTTCCAGGCGACATGGCGCAGTCGGACCCACGCATGGTGGCGTTGGGCGAGGAGCTGGAGCTGGTCGAGGCGGCTCTGCCGCCGTTCGATCGCGAGTCGTTTGACGCCGGGCATCTGACGCCAGTCTTTTTCGGCAGTGCGATGAAGGAGATCGGTGTGACCGATCTTCTTGATGCCATGGTGGCCTTCGGTCCGCCGCCGCGTGCCCAGCAGACCGAGACGCGCGAGGTGCGTGCGGACGAGGACGCCGTGACGGCGCTGGTGTTCAAGATTCAGGCGAACATGGACCCCAATCACCGTGACCGGATGGCGTTCGCGCGCGTGTGTTCGGGGCGACTGACGCGCGGTATGCGACTGCGCCACGTGCGGATCGGCAAGCACTTCGCGTTGCATACGCCGCAGTTCTTTTTTGCGCGGGACCGGCAGTTGGCCGAGGAGGCCTTTGGCGGCGACGTTGTCGGCATTCCCAATCACGGCACGTTACGCATTGGCGATACGCTGACGGAGAACGAGGATCTGCGCTTCACCGGTGTTCCGCATTTCGCGCCCGAGATTTTGCGCCGCGTTCGCCTTGATGACGCGATGAAGGCAAAGAAGCTGCGTCAGGCATTGGTCGAGTTGGCGGAGGAGGGGGTCGTCCAGCTTTTCCGTCCACAGGATGGGTCCGCCCCCATTGTCGGTGTGGTCGGCACGTTGCAGCTGGACGTGTTGCAGGCGCGCTTGCAGCAGGAGTACGGCGTGGGGATTGGTTTTGAGTCCACGCCTTACTCTCTTGCTCGCTGGGTAACTGGCCCGCAGGCTCGGCTCGAGGCATTTGCCATGTCTAATCGGACGGCGATGGCCGATGATATCGATGGCGATCCAGTCTTTCTCGCAAGTTCCGCCTTTATGATGCGTCGCACAAGCGAGATGCAGCCGGAGCTGAAATTCCATGACATCAAGCAGATCGGTATTGAGATAAGCTAGGTCAGAACCGCGTGTTTTCTGGTTCCTGGATCGGCGGCTGTTCCGGCCGTGCGATGGAATGAATCGGGGGGCCGAATTTTCGCGTTGCAGCCGCGCGCGGTATCGAGTAGTGAATCCAATAGTGCCAGAATAGCTGGCCAAAAAGCGCCCCATCGGGCGCTTTTTTTTTGGATTAATGCGAAATGACTGAAAATACCGAGGCGCTTCAGCTTGAGCTGGAGGCATTACGGGCGGCTGTACGCCTGACGGAGGACCGGCTGTTGCGGGTGGAGACCACGCAGGGTGGTCTGTCTGACAAACACCAAGAATTACGCAACGAAGTTCGAAGCGAGATCAAGTCGCTCAGGGAGCGGATTCTCGAATTACAGAGCAAGATAGAAAAGGGACAAAGCGAAATCACCGAGAAGTTTCAGATTGCGAACTCCAAGCTGGATCGCTTGTTTGGTGCGCGCGCGGTGGTGACCACGCTTATTACTTTGGCAACATCAATACTGGGATCGGGCGCTGTTCACTTGGCGTTTACGGTTGGTGGACCGTGATGCTTGATCCGGCTGAGGTTGCCGCCCGCACGGCCTGGGGAGAGGCCCGTGGGGAGGGGTTGTCGGGGATGCAGGCTGTCTTGAATGCGATTGGCAACCGGGCAGCGTATCCCGGATGGTGGGGGCATGGCATCGCGGGCGTCTGTCTCGCGCCTGGACAGTTTTCGTGCTGGAACGTCGATGATCCAAACAGGGAAAAACTCATATCCGTCGATGTGGCGGACAAGGTGTTTCTGGCTGCCCTGAATCTTGCACGGCGCCTGTGCGCGGCCGAACTCCCTGACCTTACGACAGGTGCCGACAGTTATTATGCGGCGGGTTCGAGACGGCCTTTGTGGGCGCGAGACGCATTTTTCAAAATATCGATTGGAAGACACAGGTTTTACCGTGTCGGACTGATGGGCGATGGTCGGTGATGGATATCTCTTTTCTCTTATCTTGCTTGCCTGACAGCGACTTGCGTTACGTCGCATTCGTGATCGTGGCGTGCAAATTGGTGACGGTGTGTGTTCCGGCGCCGGCGGACACGTCACGCTGGCTGCCGCTGTACCGGCTTGTAAATGCGGTTGCCTTGAATATCGGCTGGGCCCGAAACCGCTTTGATCCGAGCTCCGCAGAGCCGGAAAAAAAGCGTTGAACGCGAAATTTCTATTATTTTTACAGGTCAAGTATTCATGAATTCCTTTTCGAGACGCTCCATGTTGCGAGGGCTTACGGCGTTGACGGCGGCGTCCATCGCCGGGTGCACCGTGACCACGAACGGGTCTGTAACAACCATTACACTCAACGTGAAGGCAATCCGGACTTATGGTGTCGCGGGTCTCAATGCCGTGTCGACGGTGATGAGTATTGCTGCGGTTGCGTCCGCGGTGGGCGCGCCAGCGGCGGCCGTGATTGCCGCGGCCGATACCGCGTTGGCAGGGGCGTTGAACGCATTTGCCGCCGCAGCGGGTAATGCTGTCACGATCACGTATGACTCGACCTCTTTCAAGACACAGGTCGACAGTCTTCTGTCGGCTCTCGAATCTGTGGCGAGTGATCTGTCGGCCGCGATTACGGGGGCCGGCGACGCCATTCCGGCGTCGGCACGCGACACCGTATCGGTGGTACTTGCTGCGCTGAGCAGTGTTGTTTCGATTTTCCAGGGTTTGCTCGGGATGGTGTCCGTGGACGCGGGGCGGCCGTCCATGCCCGAGGCGCAGGCGCTACGCACGTTGGGTGTGACGTCCTGAGATGGTGGAAGCTTTGCGAACGGTCCGCGTTCGGCTGTATACCCCGGCCGATTTCATCGGGCGCGCCATATGCTGGCGGCTGGAATCGGACTACTGCCATGCAAGCATCGAATTCGACGACGTCGTCTACACCGCGACGTTTCCACAGGTTTTGATGCTACCGCCCGAGAATGACGCTGTCGGTCAGCCACCACGGGGCGGCCGGTCGTTTACGCTGGCGGTCACAGACGACCAATTGTCGGCCGCACGCACGTGGTGCCGAGCGCGGGTCGGACGGCACTACGACTGGCTGTCATTGCTTGGATGGCTCTTTCGCCTGCCGAGACTGCAGTCGCGACGTGACTCGTATTGCTTCGAATTTGTCAGGGGCGCGCTGGCGTCGGCGGGGCTCGTGGGACCCTCGGCGTCGCTTATTTCTGGGGACGAGCTGATGTGTCTCGTTTTGCAACTCGGCGCTGTGCCGGAGCCGGAGACTCTGCCTTCCCGGGCGTAGTCGGGAAGGCAGAGTCGGGACTTACATGTTGCCTTGGGCGTGTTTCGTCAGATCGCTGCAGAGCTTCGTGCGATCGGTGGTGCTCATCGTCGAAACATCGACCGGATTTCCGCCGTTGATTTGGATGAGTCCCTGACCACCCAGCGAGTAGCCCTGATCGGTCGTCACTCCGGGATGCTTTGCCGCTGCGCGTGCGACGTGGCGAGACGTCGTGTCGTTAAGCGTATGGCTACGGACGCAGTAGGACAGAAGTCCGGCGACATTGCCGTTCGACAGGGTCGAGATGTCGGGCACTCCTGCGCCCGCCGTCGCCGGGTTGACGCCGGTCACGTTGCGAACGATCTGCGCGCCATTCGTGGCCTGGGGTGCGGTTCCCTGCACGCCGACGGTGCCGGATGGCGCGTAGGACGTAACGGCGCCCGACGGCAGCTGCGGCACGGTCTGCTGAGCGTGGGCGCTGCTGATCCCGGCTGCGGCGATGGCGCAGGCAAATGACAGGGTGGCAAGCGAGCGATTGGACATTGGCGAAAACTCCTTGTGCGACCTCAGGCTGTGCGGGACAGCGCTGTCGTGGGGTTTGAACGGCGTAATGGGCACGCGGTTCCCGTTTTGCAAAAACTGATCTTTATTTCGATTTATTTATGAAGGAACAGCATGACCTTGTACTGCCTTGGTGCGCGGCCGGCGCAGACGCGCGCACAACAACCTTCGCTCAACGTATTGAAAATGATGGTCCGGCGCGCGCCGAACCAGTTGGAGCGCGGTGGGATAGATCCGAAACCCTCCATGCTGGGCAACGATATTTTGGGAAACTGCACGTCGGTTGGGATCGCGAACCATCTTCGTGCGACCGCTGCCCTGGCTGGGTTCGAGGTGGGCGTGCGCGACGTTGACGCCGTGCGCTTTTATGCGCAATCCACAGGGTATCAGCCTGGCAACCCGGCGACCGATCAGGGGGGTGTCGAAGTCGACGTTCTGACATACGCTGCGCGCAATGGTTATGGTTTGCGCAATGACACCCTGTATCCGATCTGGGGATCTGCGGACCCGGCTGATCTTAACGGCATGCGCAACATCATGGCGGGGATGGGGGCCGCGTATCTGGGCGTGAGGCTGGCGTTGGCTGACCAGCATGACGGCGTATGGGACACATCCACACCGGGCGACCAGACCCCGGGGTCATGGGGCGGCCACTGTCTGCTGGGATGGAGTTACACGGGTATTGACGACGAGGATTTGGTGTCTCTGCTGACCTGGGGCACAGTGCGACAGGCAACATGGCGCTGGATACGGTCGCGCGTTATGGAGTGCCACGGTCTGGCGTGGCGTCAGCTTGTCCCCGCATCGGGTCGGCTGCCGGGAGGCGAGGGCTGGGACACGCTGGTGGCGACGAACCGGACTTATCTCGGGGAGTAAGTCCGGGACATTTAGATCTTACGGTGCGCCGAAGCCGAGGAATCCGACGTCGGGGCGGGGGGTGCCGCCGCCAACGGTGGGACGCTTCGTGGCATGCGAGCTGACCTCGCGGACGGCGCGTCCGTGGATCGATGCGTGCCCCTCGGGCGCGGCGTCAGCCTCGGACGCGAGGCGCGTGGCGCCCGCGTCGTTATAAGTTCGCAGAGACAAAAGCAGAAAGATGATGTCGTTGCGATTCAGGTCGATAGCAAGGTCGATCGGCTTTTGCCCCAGAACATTCCGGGCCCCCATGTCTGCCCCACGGTTGAGCGCCTCTTTCGCCGCATTCAGGCTGCCGCGATTGATCGCCTCAAACAGCGCTGCGGTAGGGTTGAGATCCGCGTTGGCGTGGCCGCCTTCCTCTTCCTGTGACTCAGCGCCGGGGAGGGCGGACGGGGGGGCGGCGGCCTTTGCGTTACGGCGCGCTTCGGCCTTTTTCTGGTGGTCGGCGGCCTCGGCCTGCGCTTCCGCGTCGTCGTCGCTCTGGGCCTGAGCGTGGTGCATCGGCATCAGGAGCATTGCGCCAAGCGCCATGGAGGCCACGGTGAGCATGTGAGGCAGGCGACGCGGTCGAATCTGGAGGCTCATAGCGGGTCCGGGACAGGGGGGAGGTAGCGGCCATCACTATAGAGGCGCGACGGTTGCGAGGCGATGGTATTTTCTATGACAGGCGCGAACCGGGTGTATGGGCGTCCCGTCGATCATGGCCGCTGTTCATGGCTTACTTTCCCGCCACCATCCCAGAGCCAGCAGAAGAGCCGCAAGAGCCAGCACGAGCCAGCCGGGAAGGAGGGCGCGCGACTGTTCACCTGCGATGCTGCGTGCGTGGCGGTCTGCCAGCATAAGGGCCCCCGCTTGAGGCGCCGTTCCCGGTTCGACCAGAGCGAGGCGGGGTGTCACGGCCGGGTTTCCGGACCATACGACACTACCGCCTGTTTGTGAGGCAAGCGGGGAGAGAGGGGACGCCGTGGCGCGCAGGTCGGAATATTCGAGCGCGTCGTTGATCGCCGGGGCGGCGAACGCGCGGTGCGCGCCGTCGTCGACCTGCCAGATTCCGGGCTGTGTCGCCTCGATCCCGACTGTTGCGACGCCGTTGCCCATGTCGTGGAGCGCGACGTGCGTGTCATGACCGTCGGGCGAGCGCACCGAGAGCGTTGGCAGGTCGGCCGTATGCGTGGAACGACGTGTGGCGATTAGCCGGCCATCGTTGATGGTGGCGGTGAGTTGTTCCTCTTCAAGTTCAGGTTCTTTCATCAGCCAGTGCGAGAGACGGCGCAGGAGTTCGGACTGCGGGCCGCCGCCGCCCTCGCCATGTGACCAGAGCCAGATCTGGTCGGACAGCAGCAGTGCCACGCGTCCCTGATCGACGTGATCGAGGATAAGCAGCGGGGCGTTGTCTGGTCCGGTCAGAAGGGTTTCGCCCTGGGTGCTGTCGGGACGTAAGGCGCGGTACCACGGCCCCCAGTCGGGGGCTGCCGTGGGCCCTGAGGTAGTTGCGCTTTGCGGCAGACCGCTTGTGACGGGGTGTCGCTCTCCCACGGCTGTCAGTGTGGGCTTGAACGCCTGTTCGATCAGGGCACCGTCGCTTGGGACGTGGGCGGGCAGGACGGATCCGACCGCCGTGTCCTGAAGGCTGCCGGCGCCGACGAATTCCGGCCCTGCGATCAGCAACAGACCTCCGCCGCCGCGCACGTAGGACGCGATGTTGCGGAGGTAGGCGGGAGGCAGGATGGCGCGGTTCTGGAAACCGTCAAGAATGATCAGATCGAACTGCCGGATTTTCTGTTCGAACAGCTCACGCACCGGGAACGCGATGAGCGCCATGTCTGACAGTGGTGTTCCGTCATCCTTGTCCGGTGGCCGGAGAATGGTGAAATGCACCAGATCAACGGAGGGGTCGGCCTTGAGGAGACGGCGCCAGACGCGTTCGCCCTGATTAGGTGTGCCGGAGACCAGCAGCACCTTGAGCCGGTCACGCACGCCGTTGATGGTGACGATCGTGCTGTTGTTGAGGGCGGAGACCTCATTGGGGAGTTCGGTTGCCGAAAGGCCGATGAGCAGGGGCCCCGGCCGGCGGACGGGCACCGGGATGTCCTGGGGCGTGTTGGCGCGGACCTGCGCGTGGATGGGTTCTTCGCCGGCCGCGGTGATGGTCAGTGTGGTCAGGTCGTCGGCCGCGTGGAGGGCTGGACCAGACTGATCGACCTCGACACGGATCGTCGCGGTTTGTCCGACGATCGCGTAGGGGGGCGCCGACAGGACCCTGAGACGACGGTCGGTTTCTTCGCCACGGCCGGTAAGCATGATGTTGAGCGGCAGAGGGTACGCCGATCCCGTGGGCCTCAGTGCGGCGGGAATGCCGTGGGGAACGTCGTGAACCTGGCCATCTGTCAGAAAAACGACGCCCGAGAGGCGATCGGGGGGGATGTCGGCTGCTGCCTGCGTGAGGGCATCGAACAGACGGGTCCCATGGGTGTCGGGTGTGCCGCCACGCGACGCTATGACTTTAAGGGTCAGGCCGGGCACACGGGCGGACTCGGCCTGCAAGCCTGAGATGATATCGCGGGCCAGCTCGCGGCGGTGATTCAGGCCCATCGAAGCGGACTGGTCGTCGATTACCAGCGCGGTCTGGCCCAGTGGGTGCCATGTCCGCGTGACCCATTGCGGACCTGCGAGCCACGCGAGCACCACGAGTAGTGCGGCCGAGCGCGCCGAGAGGCCCCGGACGTGTCGCACGGCCCCCAGCACGGCCCCCAGCACGGCCGCCACCGCCAGTCCATCGATCGCCCATAGGGGCAGGTAAGGCATGAAGCCGATCTGATGACCGATCGATCCGGACAGGAGGGCCTTAGGATCCATTATTGGCCCAGCCTGTGCAGAAGTGCGGGCACGTGGACCTGATCGGCCTTGTAGTTGCCGGTGAGCGCGTAGATCACGGCGTTGACTCCAAAGCGGTAGGCCAGTCGACGTTGATCGTCCCCGTCGGGCAGGACGGCATAGGGCGCATTGCCATCATTATCGACCGCCCATGCGTGGGCCCAGTCTGCGCTGCCGATGATGACGGGGCTGACGCCATCGTTGGCGGCGTCGCCCTCGCGGGCGACCCAGATCGGCTGTCCCGCATAGCGTCCGGGGAAATCGTGCAGAAGGTAGAATGTGTGAGCCAGCACGTGATGGTCCGTCAGGCGGGCGAGCGGGGGGATGCTGAGGCCTGTCGTCACGCGCTTGAGGGCCGCAGCGGTGCCGGGAGCGTCGGGTGCGAAGGGGCCATGCTGGTCATTGGCGGTGGCCGGGTCGTTGCCCTGCGTGTCGATGAGCAGAATCCCGCCGTGCGCCATGTAGGTGTTGAGTGCGGCGATCCGTGCCGGCGAGGTCGTCGCGTCCGATGTGATCGGCCAGTACAGCATCGGATAATACGCGAGATCGTCGTGTTCGGGGGTAACGCCGTCGGGATGTCCGAGATCTGCCGAGGTGCGTGCGTTCACGTAGTCGGACAGGCCCTGCAGCCCTTGCCGAGACACGGTGTCGAGATCGTCATGCCCTGTTCGGATATATCCCAGACGCGTGTCGAGCGCGGCCCCTGGCGGGGGTGTCTGGGCGCGGGCCGCGGGAGTGGTCGCCTCGAGCACGCACAGCAGGGCCAGCCCGACGAAGCGGCGAAAAAACGCGCCGCGCAGGCCAAAGCTGACGATCATGTCGATCAGCAGGAGGCACACGGCGACGGCGAGGAGAAGCGGCCCGAGGGCATGATCACGGTGAACCGTGTCCATATCGACCACGGTGCCGAACGGTGCGGCAGGAACAAGGGACAGGACGGTATCACCGACATTCAACGCGCGGCGCGCCTGGAGCGGTCCGTATAGCCCCGGCGGGTGGTGCGGGGAGAGAGGGGTATGGCCGAACGCCCGGGCGGCAAGGCTTTGCGCGGCCGGGGGGGGCGGGACGAGGTTGCCGTCGCCATCCAGGGCGAGCGCTGGAGTCAGTTGTGCGGTGTCTGCCGGCAGATCGACGCCTGAGGCGCGTTCGATCAAACTGTGCAGCATGTCCACGAAAAGGCCGGACAGGGGCAGGGTTGACCAGTCTGGTGTTGCGGTGACGTGGAAAAGCACGATCTGGCCATCGCCGAGCGAGGCGTGCGTCACCAGCGGTGTTCCATCCGTCAGGCGCGCCCAGGTGTGGGCCGGGAGATCTGCTGTCGGTTGCGCAAGCACTTGACGCGAGACGGTGACGTCACGTGACGCGGGCAGTGCGTGGAAGGGAGAGGTGTCATCGAACGGCGCCAGCCCCTGTGGGGTGCCCCATGACATGGAGCCGCCGAGCTGACGCGCACCACCGACCAGCGTGACGGGCAGGAGGTTATCCGGGCCGGTGCCCGCACTGTCGGTCTGGTCGGAGCGCGCTAGGTAGGGGCCGGAGAAGCGTATGAGCGTACCGCCCTTTTTCACCCATTGCATGATGAGGGTACGCTGCGCGGGATCGGACAGCGTGCCGTCCACGGCGATCATGACCGACAAGGGGGATTGCAGCAGGTGGGCTACTTCGCCTTCGCGAAGATCGACCGTCGTCGCCAGGGCCCGTTTGAGGTAGAACGCCGCGCCGACAAGCGGGGTTTCCGCGCCCGAGCCCGCGAGAAGAAGGCCGACAGGGCGACGTCGATCGCCTTCGTCCGTCAGATGCAGGGCACTTGCCCCCGAAGCGTCGTCGATGGTGAAACGGTCGATGACGTTGCGGATTTCGGCGGGCAGGGAGAGCATCGCATCCCCGGACGAGGCGCCGGCCGCGATCGAAACCGGCACGTCGGCGATCGCGCCCCCGCTGAGGTTGCGCGCCTTGATCCGCAATTGACGGGGGGCAGACGAGGGGAGCGTGGCGACGTGGAGGCGCACGTGACCATCGGCGTCCAGCGCGGACGAAAGCGCGACGGGTGCGGTGTCGCCCAGGTCAAGGGCGCGCACGGGCGCCTTGTCTTCAAGCGCGCGCCTGAAGACGGCGTCCTTCGGTGTTGCGAGATGATCGGGAAGATAGACAATCTGGTTCGGGTGTGGCGCGCGTGCCACCGCATCGGCTGCGCGTGCACGATCGGTGCCCCATGCCTGGGGGCGCAGCGCATCGATGATCGGCCGCAGTGAGGTCGCCGGGCGGTCGGCAACGATGGGCGGGAGGTCACCTGTGCCGTCGGGCGCGGTCAGCACCAGATCCGCGCGGCCGTTCGCGCGGGCAATATGGTCGAGAACGGTGTCGAGAGCGGCGATCCTGCGGTTCCATCCCTGTGCTGCCGCCCATCCATTGTCGACCACGATCAGGGTACGGCCGCTGACGTCGCTCAGCGCGGCGGTGTGGACGATGGTGGGTTGGGCGAGGCCGAGCACCAGGAGTGCGACGCCGGCACTGCGCAGGAGCAGCAGCCACCAAGGTGCGCGGGCGGCATCGTCGCGAAGCGGTCTGAGGGCACGCAGCCAGGCAACCGGCGGAAAGGTCTGCAGACGCGGGGCGGGGGGACGGGCGCGGACAAGCCACCACAGCACGGGTAGCGCGACAAAGCCGACGAGGATCCAGGGCGCGAGGAAGATCATGCGCGGTGTCCGCTTCCCAGTCGGGCATGCAGGGCGAGGAGGGCCTCGGCCGGGGACTGGTCGGTGGTGTGCGACAGGACGTCGGCCCCCGCGGCATGGGCGGTGTCACGAATCTCGACCCCATGCGCGGCCGAGAGTGCGGCGTAGTGTTCATGGAGCGTCTCGACCGACGGCAGGACAACCGGTGTCTCGCCCTCAAGGCCGGTAAAGCGCACACGGCCGGTATAGGGAAGGCTGCGCTCCGCCGGGTCCGAGATGCGCACCAGATGCAGACGCGACGGGCGTGTGGCCAGAGCACGGGTCGTTCGACCCAGCCGTTCCGTCTCCCACAGGAAATCGCCGATCAGGACGGTCCTTGCGTAACGTCCGACCAGCGCTGGCTCCGGCCAGGTGATCTCCGGTGTTGTGAGCGCACGGTCGATCTGCCGGGCCACCGCTGCGCCGAGGCGATCCATGGCGCAGCGACCACTGAACAGGGGCGCGCCCGGCAGACCGATCAGCCGGACCCGCTCGCCGCCACGGAGAAGCACGTCGGCGAGTGCCAGGGTCAGCAGGAGCGCCCGATCGCATTTCCAGTCCAGGGCCGTGTCCGACCGCCACAGCATCGAGGGTGACAGATCGCACCACAGGCATACGGTCTGTGCTGATTCGGCCTCCACCTCCCGCACCCAGGCGTGGGTGGTGCGCGCGGACTGGCGCCAGTCGATCCGCGCAATGGGCTCGCCGGGCAGGGCCGGGCGGAATTGCCAGAACTCCTCGCCCACGCCGGGGCGCCGCGCGCCGTGGGTGCCGGCGGCGACCAGG
>NZ_JABXXR010000036.1 GCF_013376175.1 Ameyamaea chiangmaiensis | reverse complement strand
CGCGCCGTGGCCGGCCCGTGAATGACCAGCGGCGGCGGCATGCCGCGCAGCCGGGCGCGCGCCACCGCCAGGGGAAGGGAGAGCAACTCGCCATCATCGGTCAGCAGCGAACAGGTGCCGTGCAAGGCGATCAGGGCGGGCGCGTCATGCGGGGACATCGGAGCGGCCATCGATCCGACCGACCATACGGTGTTCGGAGGGCCTTGTCGCCCTGCATCGCATGGCGGGCGAACGCGTCGGTGCATGCGCGTGCGCGCTTGACCACGCGCCGCGCACTTCCTAGCTTCCGCCGATCATGGCACAGTCTCCGAACCCCGCACCCCGTATGCCCCCCAAGGCGTGGCCCTTCGACGAGGCCGCGAAAGTGGCTGCCCGGGTGGACAAACGCGCGGCGGTGGATGGTGACGCGGTGCGCCCGGCCCTGCTGGAGACGGGCTATGGCCCGTCCGGCCTGCCGCATATCGGCACGTTCGGCGAGGTCGCGCGCACGTCATGGGTGCGACAGGCCTATGAACTGATGACCGGGCGCCCGACGCGGCTTCTGGCATTTTCCGATGACATGGACGCTCTGCGCAAGGTGCCCGACAACGTGCCGAACCGCGAGATGCTGACCCGGCATCTGGGGCTGCCGCTGACGCGCGTCCCTGATCCGTTCGAGACGTTCGAGTCGTTCGCGGCGCACAACAACGCGCGTCTGCGCTCGTTTCTCGATTCCTTCGGATTCGATTACGAATTCGCCTCCAGCACCGAGTATTACGCGTCGGGCCGCTTCGACGCCGCGCTGCGGCGTGTGCTGGAAGTGCATGACGAGATCGTCGCAACCATCGCGCCCACGCTGGGGCCGGATCGCCGCGCGACCTATTCGCCGGTTCTGCCGATCCATCCGCGCACCGGGCAGGTGATGCAGGTCAGGATGGACGCGATCGACCCCGACGCGGGCACCGTCCGATGGACTGACGCTGAGGGCGAGGTGTTTGAGACCTCCGTCTTCGGTGGCGCGGCCAAGATGCAGTGGAAGGCGGACTGGGCGATGCGCTGGTATGCGCTCGACGTCGATTTCGAGATGTCGGGCAAGGATCTGATCGACAGCGTGAAGCTGTCGAGCAAGATCTGCCGCATTCTGGGCAAGGAGCCGCCGGAGGGCCTGACCTACGAACTGTTCCTCGACGAGCAGGGGCAAAAGATTTCAAAATCCAAGGGCAATGGCATCTCCGTCGAGGAGTGGCTGCGTTACGCGCCGCCCGAGAGCCTTGCGCAATACATGTTCAACGCGCCGCAGCGCGCCAAGCGCCTGTATTTCGACGTCATTCCCAAGGCCGTGGACGAATACCTTGCCAATGCCGAAAAGGCGGCGGCGCCCGATATCACGCCCGAGTGGCTGCGCGCCAACCCGGCCTTTTTCATTCACGGCGGCAAGGTTCCGGCGGACGCCGGCAGCCCGTTGTCGTTTGCGATGCTGCTCAACCTCGCCTCGGTCGCCAATGCCGAGACGCCGGACGTGCTGTGGGGCTTCATCCGGCGCTACGACCCGTCGGCGACGCCCGAGAACGCGCCGCTGCTGGCCCGGCTGGTTGCGTATGCGGTGGTTTATTACGCCGATTTCGTCCGTCCCGCGAAGTCGTATCGCGCCCCCGACGCGCACGAGCGCGCGGCCCTGGTCGACCTGGCGGATGCCCTGCGGCAGCTCGAGGGCGAGCCGACGCCCGATGCGCTGCAAAATCTGGTGTTCGAGATCGGCAAGCGTCATGGCTTCGAGCCGCTGCGTGCGTGGTTCGGCTGCCTGTATGAGGTTCTTCTGGGCCAGAAGGAGGGCCCGCGGTTCGGGATCTTCATCGCGCTGTATGGTGTAAGCGAGACCATCGCGCTGATTGACGCCGCCGTGCTGCGGGTCTCCGGCGGATAGGCGCAGGTCGGTTGATCGACGCAGTGACCCTGTCATGACGTCATCATCCCCCGAACCGCGCGTGGTGCCGTCCGAGCGCGACCAGTGGTGGCGCGGCTATCTGCGCCATCTACCCCATCTGCTGGGCGTGGTGCTGATGCTGGCCGCCATCGGCGTGATGCAGCACGAAGTCCGCACCCTGCACTTTGCCGATATCCGCCAGGCGATCGCCGCGATGCCGGTGCGATCGCTGCTGGCGGGCGTCGGCTGCACGGTTCTGTCGTATTTCATTTTGTCGTTCTACGACCGGCTGGCGGTCATCCATGTGGGTGAGCGCGTGTCGTTCCGGCGCACCGCCTTCGCCGCCTTCTGTTCCTACGTGCTGTCGCACAACCTTGGGTTTTCGGCGATTTCCGGTGCTGCCGTTCGGTTCCGGCTGTATCGCAACTGGGGTGTGTCGTCGGTCGTGGTCGCTCAGATCATCGCGTTCTGCTCGACCACCTATCTGCTCGGGGCCGCCGCGCTGATCGGCGGGATCCTGCTGCTCGAACCCGGCGCGGTGCCCATGCTGGGTCCGCACGTGCCGCTTTGGGGGCTGCGGCTGATCGGGTGTGGGCTGTGGATCGGTCTGGCGGCCTATGTCGTGCTGTCAGTCCGGGTGCGGATGGTCAAGCTGTTCGGGCATGTGATCGAACTGCCGCGCACGGGGATGGCCATCGCGCAGACTGCCGTCGCGTCGCTGGAACTGGCGGCGACGGCAGCCATCGCCTACGTGCTGTTGCCCGCGGACGTGTCGCTGGGTTTTGGCGCGTTCATCGCGATCTATCTTGCGTCCTACACGGCCGGTCTGGTGGCCAGCGTGCCGGGGGGCCTGGGCGTGTTCGACGGCGCGATGATGCTGGCACTCGGGTATTATATGGCGCCGGCGCAGATCATCGGCGTGATCTTGATCTTCCGGCTGTTTTACTACATCGCCCCGCTGATTCTGGCGGGCCTGATGTTCGCGGGGCACGAGCTGTTCCTGCGCGGCGATGCGGCTCTCGCGCGCCGTGCCGCCGGGGAGAAGGCGCCAGAGCGGGGGCCGCGTAAAGCACGGCCGAGCCAGGTGATTCGCGAGAGCGAGGCCGATTTTTCCGTCGTCGTGGCCACGGCCGGGGTCAGCGCCAGCGGCCTGATGTTGCTGGCGATCGCGATTCTGGCGCCGATGGACGATGCGCAGGGCGCGCACGGCCTGCGGTGGCTGGAGAGCGTGACGGGCGATTACCTCCTCTCGCTGGTCGGCATGGCGCTAATCGGGCTGGCCCTTGGCCTCGCGCAGCGCGTGACACTGGCATGGAAGGCGACGCTGGGTCTTCTGGGGCTGGCGTGTCTGGTGACGCTGCTGCGTGGGACGATGCTGGTCGTGCCGGGGCTGCTGGCGCTGGTCGCGTTTCTGATCGCACCGTTCCGCAGCTGCTATTATCGCCGCGCGCGCCTGCTGAGCGAGCCTCTGGCCCCGGCGACGCTGACCGCGCTGTTCCTGCTGCTGGGGTCGGTCACGGTACTGGTCGTGCTGGGTCCACACCCCGACGAGGACTCGACCTGGTGGCAACTGGTGCTGTTCTCGCCGGGGCCGATCCGCTGGGCGATCGTGCTGTCGGTGCTCCTGGGACTGGTGACCATCGCGCGCCTTCTGCAACGCGGCGAACTGCTTGTGTGGCCGTGGAACGAGGAGGCCCATGCGCTCTATCGGGGCCTCGATCACGCGCTGGAGGACTTTGGCGCGCGTCGGCCGAACGGTCTGATCGTGGGGGATGCGTCCGCCGCCGCGCTGCCGTTCTGCCGCACCGAGCGCTATTTGATCGGGCTTGGCGATCCGGCCGGCGCCGAAGTGGCCTGTGCGTCGGCCATCTGGAAGCTGCGCGATCTGGCCGCGCAGGAAGGACGGGGTCTGGCGTTCTGGCGCGTCGGCAAGACCTTGCTGCGCGCGTATGAGGATATGGGGCTGACCGCGTGGCCCATGTCGGGCAAGGTGGAGCAGTTCGTATGTTGCGCGGCGGAGGACTATTCCCGCCTGCGGGACGTGATGGTGCGCGAGTCGCGAAAATCCGCCGAAGTGGCGGCGCGGCGGGGATTGGCAGGGTCCGCGCGCCGCGATAGAGAAGGTCACGGTCCGGGCCCGGCTCCGTAACGGACCCAAACTGAGGTCTCCGCGTGCCGTTGACACCGTCTGTCCATCATATCGTGCCCGATCTGGGACTGCGGAGCCTCTCCGGCGCGTTCCTGCTGGCCTTCCCGGCGCTGTTTTCGATCGTCAACCCCATCGGTGCCGCGTTGATTTTCGCGCAGGCCACGTCCGACCGCACGCGCGCGGAGTGTCTGGCGCTGGCACGCGCGGTTGCGTTCTATTCGTTCCTGCTGCTGGTAGTGTCGATCTGGATGGGTGGCGCGGTGCTGGCCTTCTTCGGCATCACGATCGATGCGCTGCGCGTCGCGGGCGGTCTGGTGGTGGCGGTCCGTGCCTGGAACCTGTTGCAGGCCCCCGAGGCGGTCGAGGCACGCAAGGAGGAGCAGGCGTTGCAGGGCGGCCGCACCGCCGCCGCCGAAAGCTGGCGCGACATGGCTTTCTTCCCGCTGGCCATGCCGTTCACCGTCGGACCCGGCAGCATGTCCGTCGCCATCGCGCTGAGTTCGGAGCGCCCGGCGCACGAGTCGATGATGGCGTTTTTCTTCGGCCTGACGCTTGCCTCTGCTGGCATGGCGATCGTGATTTGGGTGGCCTACAGCTATGCCGAGCGGCTTGTGTCCCTGCTGGGACGCACTGGCGCGCGTATCGTCAGTCGGCTTGCGGCCTTGATCCTGCTGTGTATCGGCGTGCAGATTCTGGCCGGCGGGATCGAGGGGATCGTGATCTCCACGGTCCATAACGCCGGGTTCTAGCCGAGGGCGTCAGCCTCGGGCGCGTTCGATGATGGCGCGGACATGTGCGCGCAGGGCCGGGATGACCTCGGCGCGGAACCGTGGCGTGCGGGCCTCCCACGCGCCCGTGCGCCAGGACGGATGCGGCAGCGGAAAGTATCGTGGCAGATACGCGCGAAAATCCAGAGCGCGTTCGCCTACCGGCCCCGGACCCAGGACATGGGCCTGCGAATACGCCCCCACCAGCAGCGTGAGCTCGATTGACGGCATGAGGGCAAGCACGCGCGCGCGCCAGAGCGGCGCGCAGTTCGGCCGGGGTGGGCAGTCGCCGCCTTTGGGCAGGCGTCCGGGATAGCACAGCCCCATCGGCATGATCGCCACCAGCCGCGTGTCCCAGAACGTCGCCTCGTCAATCCCCATCCAGTCCCGCAGTCGTATGCCCGAGGCGTCGTCGAACGACCGGCCGCTGAGATGGGCCTTCGTGCCGGGGGCCTGACTGGCGATCAGAATACGCGAGTCGGCGGCAGCATGAACAAGCGGTCTGGGACCGAGCGGCAGGTCGGCGCACGCCCTGCAGCCCCGCACTTCGCCCAGCAGATCGGACAGAGTCGGTGCACAGGGCGGGGCGGCACCATCAGGCGACATGCTGTGCCTCCATGAGCGCACGCACAAGGCGCGGCACCAGAGTTCCGGCCGCTCCCAGCCGTGTCTCGTCGAACCGCGTACTGATCTCTGAAGGCGCGATGTTGATGTCGAGCGTCTGCGCATCGCCGACCAGATCGACAAAAGCCGCCGCCGGATAGACCTGCCCCGACGTGCCGATCGCCACGAACAGGTCGCACGTCGTCAGGGCCGCCGTGATGGCCTCCATATGAAGCGGGATTTCACCGAAAAAGACGATGTCCGGGCGCAATGCGGGTCGTCCGCACGACGGGCACGGAGTGGCGGGTGTGGTGTCGCCCGTCGTCTCATGCCGTGCCTCACACGCCGTGCAGCGCATGCTGTTCAGGCGCCCGTGCATGTGGATGACGTCGGTGGAGCCGGCCCGCTCGTGCAGATCGTCCACGTTCTGGGTGATGATGGTGACGGTTCCTGCCCATGTCCCTGCGCGGGAGGCGGCCTGAAGCTCGGCAAGGGCCTGGTGCGCCGCGTTGGGAGCGACGTCGCGCAGTTGCGCGCGCCGGAGGTTGTAGAAACGGTGGACCAGGGCAGGATCGCGGGCCAGCGCTTCAGGTGTGCAGACGTCCTCGATGCGGTGATGGGCCCAGAGTCCGTTGGCATCGCGAAAGGTCTCGAGACCGGATTCCTGGCTGATACCGGCGCCGGTCAGCACAACGATGCGCTTCACGCGTTCAGGCCTCCGAGTGGTGACGGGCGTCCGACGCAGATGGTGACGCGGGTCGCCCGTGGCAAGTCCAACCCACATCCGGCCGCAACGGGCCGGGGGCCGGCGGCTACAAAAAAAACCGCCGCACCCGGGGGTGCGGCGGTCCTTTCAGGCCAAAGCGAGAGCGAGGGAGTTACTGCGCTTCGTCGTGACCAGCATGCGTCTGCGGCGAGAACGTCCAGCCGTAGCCATAAGGCTGCGGATGCATGATTGACCAGCCGCTGCCCGATGCCGTCCAGCCGGAGGCCGAGCTTCCGGTGTCCGAACCCCGCTGTTTGGCGACGTCGGCAGCCGAGACGTTCGCCGGTGCACGGTTGCCCCAGCTTGTCCGGATCATATTGACCACGTCCGCGACCTGCTGGTCGGACAGCATGTGGGAGTAGCCCGGCATGGCGACCGACGACGGGGCATAGTTGGTTGCCGGCAGCACCCCACCATGCAGGACGACGTTGATCAGCGAGCTCGGATTGTCGGTCACGACCACCGGGTTGCCGGCCAGGGGCGGGAACATACGGGGGACGCCGCCGCCGTCGTTCCGGTGGCAGATGGCGCACTGCTGGACGTAGACGACGCTGCCGGCGTCACCGCCCTGGTTGGCGGAGGCAAGCTTCTGCTCGGTCGACGCGTCATAGGTGTAGTCGCCACGTGCCGGCGGAACCGGAGGCAGGCTCTTGAGATACTTCGCGATGGCGTGAAGGTCGCTGTCGGTGAAGTACTGCGTGCTCCAGGCCACCACATCGGTCATGGCGCCGAAGACCGCCGAGTGATCGATACGGCCGCTCTTGAGGAACGTGTAGATGTCGTCCTCGCTCCAGCGACCCAGACCCATGACCGGATCATTGCGCAGGCTCGGCGCGACCCAGTTGTCGATCGGCGCGCCACCGGAGAGGTACACCGCACCGCCGCTAGCATCGAGCGCTTTTTCCTGCATGCCGAAGCCGCGCGGCGTATGGCACGCGCCGCAATGGCCCGCGCCGGTCACCAGATACTCGCCGCGCGCGGTCTCGGCATCGACGCCTGGCGCCGGTGTGAAGGGCTTGGGCGACGGCGCGAACGCCATGCGCCAGATCGCCAGCGGCCAGCGCATGGACATCGGCCAGGGGATCTGCACGGCCTTGTTGGCCTGTGCGACGGGCGTCACGCCGTGCTCGAAATACGCGTAAAGTGCTGCGACATCGTCGTCCGACATCCGCGCAAAGGCCGGATAGGGCATCGCGGGATACAGCGTGCTGCCGTCCTTGCGAATGCCATGGCGGATGGCCTCTCCGAACTCGGCAAGCGTATAGGTTCCGATGCCGTAGGTCGGATCAGGCGTGATGTTGGTGGAATAGATCGCCCCGACGGGAGTCTTGATCTCGAGACCACCGGCGTAGACCTTGCCGTGCAGGGCGGTGTGACAGGCCGCGCAGTCGGCAAGGCGGGCGACATATTCACCCTTCTTGACCAGATCGGCGTCTGCAGCCTGGGCGTGAACCTTGTCGGTTCCGACAAACAGACCCGTTGCGGCAAACACCCCCAGGACAAGTCTGCGATAGGCGGGTTTGAAAGACTGTTTCATGACATTCACCAAGGAAGCGCGTGAAGGGCGAAGGGAGCGATGGTGAGGCCCAAGGGCCTCACTGCTGGATCCCCAGGGACGCGGCATCGGGTGTGCCGTTGGCGTTCTTGCGAGCGTCGACCTCGCGCTGATAGGTCTCCTGTGCACGCTTGATGATGAACTGACGCACTTCCTCGATCTCGGTCGGGTTCATGGAGGCGTCGAAACGGTCCATGCCGAACGCGGTCAGGGCGCCACGGCCGACGACATTATAGAACCCTTCCTTGTGACGGATCGCGCCGGACCAGCGCAGGTCGGGCAGAACGCCACCCGACTCGGCGTTGTCGCCATGGCAGGCCGCGCAATAGGTCTGGAAGTTGAAGTAGCCCTTCTGCGCGTCGGCCGACTTGTCGCCCTCGGGCGGCTGAACCGGCAGGAAGCCCTTGTCGTTGGACGGCGGCAGCTTGGCGTCGCCGTCGAGCGAGAAGGCGATCACGCGGGAGTGGTTGACCGTCCAGCCCGAAGTACGAGCGATGCCGCCAAGGAAGAACGGATAGATGCCGCCCCAGCCGACCTCGACTGCGACATACTGCTTGCCATTGACCGAGTAGACCACCGGCGGTGCGATGATCGCGCTCTGCGCGTCGAAATGGTACAGGTCCTTGCCGTTCGTGGCGTCGTAGGCGTGGAACTCGCCGTTGGCCAGGCCCTGGAACAGGACGTTGCCGCCGGTGGCCACGATGCCGCCGTTCCACGGGCCCTTGTGGTCGACGCGGAAGACCTCTTTCTGGTTCACCGGATCCCAGGCCAGCAGATAGCCCTTCAGGTCCTTGATGAACGCGGCCTTGGCTTCCGGCGTATCCGGCAGGCCGACCTTGTTCATGTCGAGCCCGAGGTTCCACGAATCCGGGTGCGGTTTGAAGCCGCCCTGCTGGCTCTTGTACAGGAACGGGACCTGCTGGGCCGGGATATAGACCAGGTTGGTCTTCGGGCTGTAGGCCATCGCGGCGAAGTTGTGGCCGCCCAGATCGCCCGGGATGCCGTACCATTCCTTGCCGTTAAGCGTATACATCGCGTCCGGGTTGTAGATCGGACGGCCGGTCTTCGGATCCAGGCCGCTTGCCCAGTTCACGTAGACATAGTTCTTGCCGGACAGGAATTCGCCCGTCTTGGCGTCGATGATGTAGAAGAAGCCGTTCTTGGGGGCATGCACGATCACGTGGCGCGTCTGGCCGTTGATCGGCAGGTCGACGGTCATGATCTGCTGGACCGAGGTATAATCCCACTGGTCCATCGGCGTTTCCTGGAAGTGCCAGACATACTCGCCGGTCTCGGGCTTGATCGCCACGATGGAGCCGACGAACAGGTTGTCACCCACGCCATTCGAACGGTACTTGTAGTTCCACGGCGACGGGTTGCCGACGCCCAGATAGACCAGATCCGTCACCGGATCGTAGACGATCGAGTCCCACACCGTGCCGCCGCCGCCCTGGCGGGTCCAGGCGCCGGTCGGGCTCCATGTCTGGTAGGCCTTGCTCATCAGGATCGAGTCCGAGGCCGCGTGGTCGGGCTTGTTCTCGGGGTTCGGCACCGTGAAGAAGCGCCAGTCGAGCTTGCCGGTCTCCGCGTCGAAGGCCGACACGAAGCCGCGTGCGCCGAACTCCGCGCCGCCGTTGCCGATGATCACCCGGCCCTTGGCGATGCGCGGCGCACCATCAACCGTATAGGACCGCTGCTTGCCCAGCGACGCGTCCTTAGGGATCGTGTTCACGCTCCAGACCAGTTTGCCGGTCTTGGCATCGAGGGCGATCAGACGACCGTCGAACGTGCCGAAATAGACCTTGCCATTCCAGTACGCCGCGCCACGGTTGACCGTATCGCAGCAGCCGCGGTCCGCCACATTGCCGGGAACCTTCGGGTCATAAGCCCACAGGAGCTTGCCAGTCGCGGCGTCCAGCGCCTTCATTTTCGACCAGTTCGTCGTGGCATACATGACGCCATCGACGATCAGGGGGGTGCCTTCCTGCCCGCGGTTCGTGTCCAGGTCATAGTACCAGGCCAGCTTCAGGTTGCCGGCGTTGGAGGTATTGATCTGGTCGAGCGGGCTGTAGCGCTGCTCGGAATAGGTCCGACCGTAGGTCAGCCAGTTTTCGGGATGATCATCAGCATGGATGATGGCTTCGCCGGTCGCGCCCTGATCGTCCCGCGCCTGGGCGGGGGACAAGGGGGACAGGAAAAGGGCGGCGCAGATGGTGCCGGCCGTAAGCACGGCACGGCGCGCACGCGCCTTTCCAAACAGTGGAGAGGTCATGGCGTAGTCCTTGGACGGGTAGAAGAGAAGGAAGCCCGCATGGCCCGTGCGTGCCCGCTGCTCAGCATGCGCGTCGGTCGGGACGGCGTCAGACGACGACGGTCGAGAGCGCGGGGGAGAACATGCAGCATCATCACGGCGACACAGATCCGTCGGTTTTGAGGGCACGACAGCAGAAGGGGCCGGGGCTCCATCTGGCCGGACCATTGCCCGTAACCCGGAAGGCGTCGCCTGACGTTTCTGTGTGGTTTATGAACACAAATTAATGTCCGTGCGTCGGTCGTCGTTTGAATCGGGTGTGGAACGGACCGATCTGCTAAAAATCGTTTATTTTCAATAGAATGATGGTATTCGATGAGGGCTGTCCAGGCATGCGGTTGTATTTTATCTATAATTCAGCATGGATTATATGCTTTTTAAGCATAAATAGGCGACCTTGTTCGGCCAGCAGGACACCCCTCAAAACGGCGGAATTTCAGCAGTAGAGAGACGACTCGCCCGACTCATGGCCGAACGGCGGGTCAAGCCCCTCAACCTCCGCATGGGGCCTGGATATGTCGAGCGGGTAATGTGCCAGTGCCTCATAAGCGGGCCCTGTTCGACCACTGTGACTGCGGAACAGGGTGACACGAGAGACCTCGAACGGATCGAAGCGGGACAGGCTGAACATGTGCAGCCAGTGCGCGGCGCCGTCCGTGTCGCCCACAGGCAGGAGGCCGAGCGACACATGCGGTGCGAACCGTCGTTTCGCGCAGGTCACGCCCTCGCGGCGGACCAGCGACTCGACCCGGCCCTGCAGGGCCATGAGCGCGTCCGAACGCTCGGCCCCGAGCCAGAGCCGACTGCCGCCCGACGGAGTCGGCGCGACGCCCGCGCCCGCCAGACGAAGGGAGAAGTCGCGTCCGCGCAGGCGCGTCAGGGCGAGATCGAGATCGTCCTGACGATGGCGTTCGCGCATGTCCCCGATGAACTGAAGGGTAAGGTGGTAGCTTTCGGGGGGATACCACAGCGCATGCTCGACACTGCCTCTGAGCGCTGCGAGCGCCTGACGCAGCGGGGGCGGGAGGTCGAGTCCGATGAAAAGGCGCATCAGCGGGATCCGTCAGGCTGTGATGAAGCGGTTTGTCGGTAACGGGCGTACTACGGGCGACGGTCTCCAGTGGGTGACATTTATATAATGTGTCCGGCCCCGGTTCGGCGTGGCTTATCGCTTGACCACACGGGGTGCGACGCCACATTGATACCGTAGCGTTTGCCCGGTTTTCTGGACAAGGACCAAGGTGTTATGGCTTTCAGCCCCGATTTCCGTTCCAACGCCCGTACGGGCTCGATGGGCTATGCAGGCTCACTCGATGCCGGGCTGCGGGCCTATATGCTGCGTGTCTACAACTGGATGGCGTCCGGGCTGGCCCTGACGGGGATCATCGCTCTGCTGGTGGCCAACACGTCGCTGCAGGAGGTGTTCTTTCATCGCTTCGCGACAGGGATGGGGGTTGCGGTTCGTCCCACGCTGCTGGGCATGGTGGCGATCTTCGCGCCGCTGGCGTTTGTGCTGGTCATGTCCTTTGGCGTGAACCGCCTGTCACGGCAGGCCGTTCAAAGCCTGTTCTGGGCGTTCTGCTGCGCCATGGGCGTCAGCATGGCCAACATCTTCATGATCTATACCGGCACGTCGATCGCGCGGGTGTTCTTCATTGCCGCGGGCATGTTCGCGGGGATGTCTCTGTGGGGATACACGACCCAGCGCAGCCTCGTCGGCTTCGGTTCGTTCCTGATGATGGGCCTGATCGGGCTGGTCATCGCCGGGGTGGTGAACATCTTCCTGCGCAGCACGGGCCTGGCGTTCCTCGCCAGCATCGTGGGCGTGTTCGTGTTCACGGGCCTCGCCGCATTCGATACGCAACGCATCAAGCTGACCTATCAGCAGTTCGCCTATTACGAAGGCCCGGAGGGGGCGGCCAAGCGCAGCGTTTACGATGCCCTGGCGCTCTATCTGAATTTCATCAATCTGTTTCAGTTCCTCCTCTCCTTCATGGGCGTTCGGAACAACAGCGAGAATTGAACCTGTCCACAGGTTTGCAAGGAGATCCCGCCCTTCCGGCGGGATTTTTTTTGTCCGTGACGCAGGGATGTTTGCGGTAAAAATAAGACTTATCGCGTTTTTGAACAGATGTTTCGACCGCGCCGCATCACCTTATTCGTGCCCTAACGTACTGAAAAGCAGACGATTTCAAGATCACGAAATCGAGATTGACATAAATGGAAATAGTATGTGATGGGTTGCCTGTCATCCGGTTCAGGTCGAATAACGACCAACGACAGAATGTTGTGAAAGGAAAGTTGCACCCGTATGGCGCCTCCCTCTGACAGAATGCTGTGATCCACATCAAAAAAAAGATAGCAGCCTTGTTGATATGGATCGTAGTGCCAATGCCGAGGTGCGCTTAGACTGCGCGTACGGGAGCCCTTTTTCGTACGTGGGGACATCGAGTGCCGCACACTGTGCGCGTGACGGACGCGGGACGGCCAGATGCCGGCCCGCGGTCGGCGCAGGCCAACGAGGGTGAGCGACGCTTGGGTCAGAACCATTGAGGCGTGAGATGAAGAGAACTATCTTGCCAAAACTATCGAGCCTGCTCTGTATGGGCTCAACCCTGCTGCTGGCAGGGTGCGACTGGGATTTGATGGATCCCAAGGGAACCATCGGGCTTCAGGAAAAGTCGCTCATCATTACCTCGACCATCGCGATGTTGCTGGTCGTGGTTCCGGTCTGCATCATGACCCTGGTTTTCGCGTGGCAGTATCGCGCGGGCAACCGGACGTCAGAGTATCTGCCGAAGTGGTCGCATTCGAACAAGATCGAAGTGGCCGTCTGGACCATTCCCAGCATCATCATCCTGTTCCTGGGCGTGATCACCTACCAGACCTGCCATTCGCTCGACCCCTACAAGCCTCTTCCGGAAGGCGCCTCGGCTAAGCCGCTGAACGTCGAAGTCGTCGCACTCGACTGGAAGTGGCTGTTCATCTACCCCGACCAGGGGATCGCGACGGTCAACCAGCTCGCGATGCCGGTGAACACCCCGGTAAACTTCAACATCACCTCTGACTCGGTAATGAACTCCTTCTTCATCCCGCGCCTCGGGTCGATGATCTACGCGATGGCGGGCATGCAGACCCAGCTCCATCTCTCGGCGACGGAAGCCGGCGATTATCTGGGTGAATCCGCGAACTTCAGTGGTCGCGGCTTTTCGGACATGAAGTTCCATGCGCTTGCCATGAGCGACACGGATTTCAATGCGTGGGTCGAGAAGGTCAAGGCGTCGTCCGAGCAGCTGGACAATGCCGACTATTCGAAGCTGGCCGCGCCGAGCGAAGCCAACCCGGTCGAATATTTCTCGCACGTCGAACCCGGCCTCTTCAACGGGATCGTTGCCAAGTACAACAACGGCATGATCATGGATAAGTCCACGGGGAAGATGATGCATATGCAGTCCGCCATGTCCGACATGCAGATGAAGGAATAAGGGACAATGTTAGGAAAACTCTCCTTCGCGGCCATTCCCTATGATGTGCCGATTCTGGTCGGCACGTTCCTGGGCGTGGCGGTGGCTGGGCTCGCCGTCCTTGGTCTGGTGACCTATTACGGCAAGTGGGGCTATCTCTGGCGTGAATGGCTGACCTCGGTCGACCACAAGCGTCTTGGCGTCATGTATATCGTGCTTGCGCTCGTCATGCTGTTCCGCGGCTTCGCGGACGCGATCATGATGCGCAGCCAGCTGGCGCTGGCCTATGCCGGGAACCCCGGCTATCTGCCGCCGCATCACTACGACCAGATCTTCTCCGCCCATGGCACGATCATGATTTTCTTCATGGCCATGGCGTTCATGACCGGTCTGTTCAACATCGTGGTGCCGCTTCAGATCGGCGCGCGCGACGTTGCCTTCCCGTTCCTGAACTCGCTGAGCTTCTGGATGACGACGATCAGCGCGGTCCTGATCAACGTCTCGCTGTTCATCGGTGAATTCTCGCAGTGCGGCTGGCTTGCCTATCCCCCGCTGTCGGAATCGCAGTTCAGCCCCGGCGTCGGCGTCGATTACTATATCTGGGCGGTTCAGCTGTCCGGTGTCGGCACGCTGCTGACGGGCGTGAACTTCTTCACGACCATCGTGAAGATGCGTGCACCCGGCATGACGTTCATGAAGATGCCGATCTTCACCTGGACGGCCCTGACGGCGTCTGTGCTGATCATGGTGTCCTTCCCGGTTCTGACGGTGGCGCTGGGCCTGCTTGGTCTTGACCGTTACCTGGGCATGCACTTCTTCACCAATGACGGTGGCGGCAACCAGATGCTCTACCTGAGCCTGATCTGGGCCTGGGGTCATCCGGAAGTCTACATTCTCATCCTGCCGGCCTTCGGCGTGTTCTCCGAAGTCACCTCGACGTTCAGCCGCAAGCCGCTGTTCGGCTACAACACCATGGTCTATGCGACCTGCGCCATCATGGTGCTATCGTTCCTGGTGTGGCTGCATCACTTCTTCACCATGGGCGCGGGTGCCGACGTCAATGCCTTCTTCGGCATCATGACGATGATCATCTCGATCCCGACGGGCGTGAAGATCTTCAACTGGCTGTTCACCATGTATAAGGGGCGCGTTGAATTTCACGCCACGATGTACTGGACGATCGGCTTCATCATCACCTTCAGCATCGGCGGCATGACCGGCGTCATGATGGCGATCCCCGCCGCTGACTTCGTCCTGCACAACAGCCTGTTCCTCATCGCCCACTTCCACAACGTCATCATCGGCGGCGTGTATTTCGGCTATGTCGCGGGCATGAATTTCTGGTTCCCAAAGGTGTTCGGCTTCAAGCTGAACGAGGCCTGGGGCAAGCGCGCCTTCTGGTTCTGGCTGGTCGGCTTCTACTTCGCATTCGTGCCGCTGTATGTGCTCGGCTTCGAGGGCATGACGCGTCGCCTGAACCACTACGACAATCCCGCCTGGCATCCGTGGCTGCTGATCGCCTTCGGCGGTGCGCTGCTGATCGCCTGTGGTATCGTCTGCCAGCTGATGCAGATCTATGTCTCGATCCGTGATCGTGCGCTGCCGGAGAATGTGGATGTCACCGGCGATCCGTGGGATGCCCGCACGCTGGAGTGGTCGACCTCGTCCCCGCCGCCGTTCTACAACTTCGCGGTTGTGCCGCATGTCCATGACCTCGATGCGTTCGCGCACGACAAGGAGATGGGCGTCGACACCCGCGCGGCTGGCAGCACCTACGAGCAGATCCACATGCCGAAGAACACGGCGGCCGGTTTCTTCGTGGGCGTCTTCAGCCTCGTGCTGGGCTTCGCGGCGATCTGGTACATCTGGTGGCTCGCGGCGATCGGCCTGCTGGGTGTGATCGTGACCGTCATCATGCGCAGCGCTGACAACGACGTGGACTACTATGTCCCGGCGTCGGAAGTGGCTCGTATCGAGAACGAGCACACGCGCAAAATCATGGCACAGGCAGCAGAATAATGGCTGAGAATATCATGGCGCACGGGGCGGACCACGCCCACGACGAGCACCACCACGAACTGCCGACGATCTTCGGCTTCTGGCTCTACCTGATGACGGACTGCATCGTCTTCGGGACCCTGTTCTGCGTGTTCGCGGTGATGCGCAACCAGTTCGCTGGTGGCCCCACGGGCAAGGAACTGTTCGATCTGCAGGGTGTCGGTCTGGAGACCGCCATCCTGCTGCTCAGCTCGATCACGTATGGCTTTGGCATGATCTCGGCCCACAAGGGCAAGTCGGGTCCGCTGCTGGGCTGGTTCGCGATCACCTTCCTGCTGGGCCTGTCGTTCCTTGGTCTGGAAATCCGCGAATTCAGCCACATGATCGCGGAGGGCAACGGCCCCGATCGCAGCGCGTTCCTGTCAGCGTTCTTCACGCTGGTCGGCACGCACGGTCTGCACGTGACGTTCGGTCTGATCTGGATGGCCGTGCTGATGGTCCAGAGCGCCGGCAAGACGGTGTTTTCGGAGCGTCTGCTGAACAAGCTGACCATGCTCAGCCTGTTCTGGCACTTTCTGGACATCGTCTGGATCTGCGTCTTCACCTTTGTCTATCTGATGAGTGTGATCTGATGGCACATGCGCATACCAACGCCTCGGGCGAGAGCCATGGGAGCTATGGCTCCTATCTTATCGGCTTCGTTCTCGCGGTGATCCTGACGGTGGCGTCGTTCGCCATCGTCATGTCCCACAGCCTGTCCCCCAGCGGCACGCTGCTCTCGATCGCGGCTCTGGCCGCGATCCAGGTCGTCGTGCATCTGATTTTCTTCCTGCACATGAACGCGTCGTCGGAGCAGCGGTGGAATGTGATGGCATTTGCCTTCACCGTGATGTTCGTCGGGATTCTGGTCCTCGGCTCGCTGTTCATCATGCACTACACCGCCATCAACATGATGTCGCGCTAAGCGCGGGATTCTGTTCTGGTGGAAAAGGGTCGTCCCTCGGGGCGGCCCTTTTTTATTGGCACGAGGGGTGGTGGGCAGTACCGCGCTCTTCGAGCCGAAAGGCCCGGTCACGCTCTTCCGGCGTAAGCGTTCGGATACGACACGCTTGACGTGATATATTTCCTCGAGACGACAACCTGCGCGGCGTAGGAAAGGATTTATCGGTGAAAATATTGTGTTTTATTGTTCTTGTTGTTGGTCTTTCGTCTGCGCATGCGCAGGAACCTTCGGCGAATACCTATCCGAGCTGTAATCTTGCCGAGCAACGCTCTTTGGCCGGGGACCTCAGCGGAACGATCAGAGACCCGGGGCAAGCCCATATTTCCATACGTGCCAATATTTTGCAGGCGGATATCAGCACCGCACGTAAGGCACGCCGAGTGAGCCAACCTACTGCGGATCAGCTATGGAAAGATGTGCAACGGGTCCGTGCGGACGCAGATGTTTTCACGCGGAAACAAGGTTTCCTGAGCGCAGCGGAACGGGCCACCTATGATCGTGAGCTCGATACTGTCGCCGCACGGATCTGCCCATGAAATACGCGATCTTGCAGTGAGTTGGGGCCAGACACGCACAACGTCTGCAAAGCACATGCAGATCAGTTCTGCCCGGTTGGTTTGAGCGGCAGTAAATCCGCGAGTTGTGCGGCATGATGCCCGGAAATCATACTTTCGAGGGTGCCGCGCAGCCATGTGAACGGTTCGATGCCGTTGAGTTTCGCGGTTTCGACGAGGGAGGCGACGACCGCCCACCGGGTCGGCGCCGCCCTCACTGCCGGCGAACAGGGCATTTTTACGACCCAATGCGATGGGGCAAATGGCGCGCTCGACAGGATTGGTATCGACGTCGATCCGTCCATCGTCGAGAAACCGGATCAGATCGTGCCACCGGTTCAGTGCGTAGCGCATGGCCTCGGCCAGACGTCTTCGGGCTGGCAAGAGTCCATGGTGATGGCTTAACCAGAAATGCAGCGCCTTCACCAGTGGCCTGGCCCGATCCTGACGAACGGCTTTGCGTGCAGGCGGCGGCTGCCCACGGATTTCCGCTTCGATCGCATAAAGCGCGGCGACGCGGGACAGTGCCTCGGTTGCCAGGGGAGAGCCTGTCTTGTGCAGATCGTAGAATTTGTGCCGCATATGAGACCAGCATGCGGCGAGTCTGACTGTCGGATCTGCGCCGTCCCGCAGTGCTTCGAAGCCTGCATAGCCGTCAACCTGCATGATACCCTGATACCCTGATACCCTGATACCCTGATACCCTGATACCCTTTGAGATGCGTCGCGGGGTGGGTCCCGCGCCGATCTCCTTCATAGCGGAATGCAACGGCAGAAGCGGTCATGCTGCCATAGGCACGATCGTCGCGCGTATAGGCCCAGAACCGCCCCGTCTTCGCTCGACCACCACCCGGATCGAGCACAGGGAGCGGAGTGTCATCCGCGAACAGACGCTCGCCCTGGAGGATATGATCCATCAGCCTGTCGCGCAGCGGTTCAAGCCACCAGCAGGCGGCACCAACCCATCCCGCGAGGGTCGAGCGTGAAACGTTTACCCCATGTCGAGCCAGGATTCCACTTTGGCGATACAGGGGCAGATGGTCGCAATACCGGCTGATCAGCACATGGGCGACGAGACCTGGGGTCGCCAGGCAGCCATCCGCGAGACGCTCGGGCGCGGCGGCCTGATGCAGGGTTCCACAAGCCCGACAGGCACGTTTGGGACGCAGGATCTGCCAGACCCGGAGCGAGGCCGGCGTCCAGTCCAGCATCTCGCTGACCGTCGTGCCAGCATCGTGCAGCGGGCCGCCGCACCGGGGGGCAGGCCTCTACCTCCGTCTGGATGATCACGCACTCACGGGGGAGATGTTCGGGCAACGGGCGGCGCTGCCCGCACTCCGCGGTCGTCGTCCCCGTCATGCTGGCGACGGAGGATCTCTGGCGTATGGACAGGCGCGCCAGGTCCGCTTCCAGATCCTCCAGCCCCAGTTCGAACTGCGCGGGTGACATCTGTTCGGAACGCCGCCCGAAGCGGGCCCGCTGAAAGTCGCGGATGATCTGCCTGAGACGACCGATCTCGATCTCACTGTCCTGCAGGACGCACGCCATGCCTCGGACCAGTTTTTGCAGCAGGCCCGGGTCCGTCGGCAAATTGTCGAGCGCGATCTTCATACCGGAAAGACTACGAAATCCCCGGATGTCGGTACAAGCAAAAGGTCCTCAACCCGCCAGCATTATCCGACGTGACGGAGCCGGCGCACGCCACTCCAGCCCTTCCAGGAGCATGGAAAGTTGTGCGGACGTCAGACAGACGCTGGCAGGACCTCCCGTGACCGGGCGGGTGACAGGCCAAGAGAAAACCCCCTGATCAAGGCGCTTCTGATACAGGCAGATGCCATTGCCATCGTGATACAGGATTTTCACCAGACCGGCCTTGCGGCCGCGAAAGACGAAGACGTGGCCGCCAAAGGGATCAGCCTGCAGGACCTCCTGGATCATCAGGGCGAGGGAGTCCATCCCCTTGCGCAGGTCCGTATAGCCGAGCGCCACATGGGTCCTCACATTGGGCGGCAAACTCATCACGCTCCGGCCTCCAACGCGTTGGCCAGACGTACGGCGTCGTGGAGATCGACACCTGCGGTGAAACGCAGCACCCGGCCATTGCGCAAGACAATCTCCAATGTGCGGGTGTCAACCGGGTCTGCCGGTGGCGACGTGACGGCAGGCGCGGGGTCGCGAACCTCCACGCTGGCGAATGCAGGCGTCCCGCCCAACGGATCATCGCGACGTTCCGCGATCTGCGTCGAAAATCGATGGTACCGTCGATAGAGCGCACTCGGGGCGAGACTGTTCATCTTTGCATAGCGGTCCAGCGACATCCCCGATTGCAGGGCATCCTGAAGAAGCGCCAGCCTGCCTTCATCGGTCCAGCTTCTCCGCAGCCGCCCGTCAATCGGTTCTCCCCAGGACCGAACTGCCAGGGGAGAAGGCTCGAGGGTCAGAAGTCCCATTCCTCGCTCCAGCTACGCCCGGCAGAACGAAGTGCAGTTTCCGGGCCCAATGCCGAAGCGCCTTGGCGCTATATCCCCGCTGCTCATAAAATGCCTTCTGACCCAGGCCGCTCTCGGCATATTCCGTCAGCCGTGTGCGCCACATGGCATCACGATCCATAACCCATCCTCACCGCCCATTCAGAGTCGGCAATGAAGGCACAAATCGGAAACATCCGCAGCGTGTCAGATCCGGACGCTTACCTTCCGGCGCACAGGCACGAAAAAAGCCGAAGCGGTCACCCGCTTCGGCTTTTTGTCGCAACGGCGCAGGCGCGCCTCAGTCCTTGTGAGGTTCGGAGGACAGAAGCTCGCGCTTGTTGGGCTTGTCTTTCCAGTCCTCGGCGTCGGCTGGGGCCGTGCCCTTGCGGGTGATGTTGGGCCACAGGGCGGCATATTTGGCGTTCAGTTCGGCCCAGGACGCGGCGCTGTCGTCGCTGTCCGGCACGATTGCCTCGGCCGGGCACTCCGGCTCGCACACGCCGCAATCGATGCATTCGTCGGGATTGATGACAAGGAAGTTCTCGCCCGCGTAAAAGCAGTCGACGGGGCACACTTCCACGCAGTCCATGAATTTGCAGCGGACGCAGTTCTCGGTGACCACATAGGTCATGATCATCTCCGATTGTGATGATGGGGCGAGACGACGCCGCCCGAAACTTTAAACGCCGCACATATGCGGGGCTTTTGGCATGGTTGCAACCCGATACAGGCGATTGCCGTACCGCTATGGCTCTTCGATCACACGATAGAGGGTCGCGGCTTCTGTGGCGCTTCCCCGGCGCGGGGCGATCGCGCGGACCTCCAGCACGCGGACCTGGCGGCGGTCCGCCGAGGGCAGCGTCACCACGTCCCCGGCGCGGACGCGCATGTGCGCCTTTTCCACGCGCTGACGATTGAGGCGCACATGGCCGCTCTCGGCGATGGCGGCGCATAATGCGCGGGTCCGCGCGACCCGTGCATGCCACAGCCACAGGTCGATGCGCTGTTCACCTGCGTCTCCGTCCGATGAGCCGTCGCCGCCGGGAGTGCCGCGACGGCTCATTTCGCGGTGGCCTTGAGGGAGGCCAGCACCGCGAACGGGCCGTCCGGCGAGCGCGATCGCACAGGTGCCGACCGGCGTGCGGCGGCGGCT
>NZ_JABXXR010000035.1 GCF_013376175.1 Ameyamaea chiangmaiensis | reverse complement strand
CGCATTGGTGGAACCTTTCGGGCTCCGCCCAGACGGCTCTACCGGATGAAGCGATATCTGGCTCGCAGATAACATAAACACATCACTCACAGGCCCACCCTCCACCGGTAACCCTGTGATTCACAACACTCCGCTCAATTCAATAAATTAATAGGTCCTGAACCTAGTCCTTACCCTCCGCGTTGGCACCAGAGCAGGCTGTCGCAAGAGCGACGAATTTTAAAATAGCCAAAGGGGGAATGCTTCCCCCCTTGGCTGCTGTTCAATGGGTAGCCATTGAACGCTTCTGGCTCGTAGCTCGCAAAATATAAGGCTTATACAGCTACGGACAATTTATCCCCTACTCTATCTTTTCATGCTTTCCGAACTATTCTCTTCGGCATTGAGGAACGTCAGAGTGCCGTAACCCAATTGATCAAAACCACCGCTATTGGGTCCATAATCTCCCCCACCGCCCTCGAGGCCATCACGCTGCATAATACTTCCGACTTCAGGAGCACTAAGATGGCGACGCTGGACGTAATGGCCCCAGATCAAAGCCCAGACAGGCCTGACCTGCCCGCGACCATCAGCTGAAATTTCAGGTTGCGTCGCCAGACTGTCTTTGTACGTCGTATAGGGAACATCTTGCCCGAGATTATAGCGTGCAACATATCGCGCCGCAGCCAGCAAACGATTGTTATCGGCGCCAAAAAGGTCGTCGCCCTGATGCCAGGCAATCTCACAAATCGTACCTGCCAGACCGATCCCGAGAAGCGTGTGGCCCTGATCGCGGCCACTTTCCTGCCACTGCGCCAGCCCACCCGGATAAACCTTCCACGCGGCATGCCCGATCGAGCCATTTCCCGGCCCGTTCAGATAATAATCCCGACCCTGCTCATACAGATCTCGGCGATCTGCAAAAACACCAATCGCCATAAGAGATGCAATATTCGCAAGGTCCCAGTTGGCCCAATAATGATCTACCGCCGCACCATTATGATGCGTCAAAAAATCCTGACTCATCGGCGCAAAAACGCGAACCAACATTGTTTTCAAAGCCTCTTGCTCCGCAGGCGCCCACGTTGGGCTCCCACGAAGCGTCTCACCGGCTACGGCCAACTGATATCCGTATAGTCCGGAAGCGAGATAACGATCTGCCGTACCTTCAATACCCTGCAGGGTCTGTGCCCAAGCTGTAAGAATACGTGCCGCAGCCGCAGCACGGCTTGTATCGCCTGTTAAGCGCCAGTCGAGAGCCAAGGCATACGCTGCCGCTGCATCGTTAAAAAGCCGCGCATAGTTTTCAGGCGGCTGCCCTCGCCCGATACCCCGCACAACAACACGAACGGGACGAGGCGCATAATCGGGTTTATCATGAGAATTCGCGCGCAATTTCGCGAAATCATCCGTCCATGGCTTCACGTGATGCTGCAGCCCCTGAGCACGCACACTAAATTCGCCCCCAGAATTCAAAGCCCCTGGGTGCTGAAACGCTTGCCCCCGAGCCGACTGACAAATACCCAGGCCGATCAACAAAACACAGCCACTTAATTTAAAATACATAACCATTATTCTCCGTTGAAGGCACAAAGCCAATCGCGCTTTTCAGCCGACCAAAAGCCGAACACGTTGACGAATGGCTTCCAGTTCTTCTGGTGTGGCCTTCCCCTTGAGCTTCGCCCTCCGAACACGCCAATCAAGGCTTCTGACCTGGTCAGACAAAGCGACACTCGCCGTCTTGCCCGCAATGGCTACTTCAAACGGATAGGCTTTGATTTTCGTAGTGGTCGGACAACACAGCATCATGCCTGCCTTGGCGTTGTAGCTGGCAGGACTGAGCACTACAGCAGCACGGTGCCCCGCCTGCTCTCTTCCCGCCCGTGGATCAAACTCAAGCCAGACAATCTCTCCGCAATCTGGAACCCAAGAGGCTTTACTCTTTTCACTCACCAGACTTCACCACCCACAGCAGGTCCGTAGCTGGCTTCTTCATGTCGATTGCTGTCTGTAATGCCTGACACCAAGGCCTCCAGACTGAGAGGCACAGCACGAACAGGCTCGATGATAATCCGTCCGTCTTCTTCGCGAACGTCAACAGCCTGATCAACCTTCAGACTGACAGCCTCGAGCACAGAAGCAGGCAGACGGACAGCAGCACTGTTTCCCCATTTTCTAACGACACCCCGCATAGGCGCCTCCAAGGCAAGAAAGTTTATACGATGTATCTACTTCATTCTCCAACCTGAGGGCAATTCCTTTCGCACAGCGTGGCTGCTCCACCGGGTTGCCCGCAGGCTGTGCGGTATTACCAACCTTGAAGGACGGTAACGGCTGAAATTGTCGTTCGTTTTCCGTAGGTTGCCTGCCTAGGCTCAGGACTCATGCTTTGAGGTAGAAGATGACGCTTGCTGCGATGTGGATTGCGGACATGAACGTATGAGCGCAGCGGTCGTATCTGGTCGCAACCCGTCGCCAGTCCTTCAGCTTTGCGAACATGTTTTCGATGAGGTGGCGCTTCTTATACAGATGCCAGTCGTAAGATGGAGGCGGACAGGGTGTCCCTGTCCATCACAGATGGCCTGAAGCTTTGAGTTCAGGCCGCCTTTTGTCCGCCCGATATGGCGGGGAAATGCCCCTTTTTTTAGGCGTTTATATACTTTGCAAACACATCCTGACTTGGCGGCGTTTGCACATAAAAAAAGCCCGCTCAATCGGCGGGCTTCTCGTCAACTTCTTCAACCTCGGGTTCTGGTTTGGGTCGGTGTTTGGCGACCTTGCGTAGCTTCGCCTCCCATGCGGCCTCCTCTTCATTGCAACCGAGGGAGCGGGCAGCTTTTTCGAAAATGTCTTTAATCGGTGACTTCATAACATTAAACGCCATACAACTGCGGGTTTGAATGAAGTGGTTGTTGCCGTGTCAACGCTATGACGTCAGCTACGATTGAATCATAGTTCAGATCCGAACGGCACCACTCCTCAATAGATAGAATCGGGACGCTTTTTCCGCCCTCTGGCCGACGCTTCCCGCCATTATCATAAGTATGGAAGGCTTCGAATTTTATTCCATTTGCTTTTTCTAGGTATACCGCGCTGGCCAATATGATGGCATCAGGAGAATCTAACCTTCTTGGAGAGCTATATCCTGAAGCCTGGCTAACAAACTTTTGGTATTGTTGATCACGTAATTTTGCAGCCATGCGCATAATATTTGTATTAGGAGTGACGGGAATTAAGTGCCCTTGAAAATCACTTAGAAAATTATCAATATTTCCATATATCCCATTGACTATTCTTGATGGAAGAATTTCTGCGAGAGATATAGTGGAGATATGTATTTTGCATTTTCCATTTTTGGCGTCATTGAGAAACCATTGAAGATTATGTTTCTTATCAGTGTCGTTATCATCGTTAAGATATTCGATTAGGGCGCAACTATCCCAAAAGTAGTCAACCATAGGTCAGTTGCCCCCCCACGAATCTTCAGAATCATCGAACTTAAATGCCGACCTCCATCGGCTTAAATCCGCATTATTATCAATTTTAGTTATTGATCTCACAAAAACCCTCTGGGGAAGGAGGGAAGTCGACGAATAATACGCAGATCCCTCCACAGAGACTCGTTGAGAAACACGAATATTTTCAATCATATCTTTCTTGAAAATACAGTCTATTTCTTGCCCGCCTGCTGTTAGGATAATCTTCCCGCGAGGCATTTCCCCTCTGTCGTCAAGAACTTTAATTTGTCCATCAAAAGCCCCATCCTCGATCCCGGAAAAATACATAGATTCTTTCATCTGATTGCTCCGGAGGGCTATTTCCACCTGAGAGGAGAAAAAATTATCGACACGAATTTTTTCTCCTGATTTTCCGGAAATAACAGCATGAGAAAATTTCTTATCTAGGCCCGTTACAAGAGACTGCGCGTAAGGGAGGAAAGATTTATAGATGGGAGAAATATTTTCAGGATTTGTATTTATGGATGATATCGCCGCAATCAGCAGAGCGGCGCCTGATGATCGAATGGCGGCGCTTCCACTTACTCTCTCCCTAAAGGAGATACTAGCGCTGGCGTATTCAAGGCTCTCCACGACCAGTACTGCGGTCTTCTTGCCATCATTAGAGGCTTTATCCGCTCGATTTAGAGCTGCTACAGTCTTCTGTACTTTTGTTGCGAAGATATCAGCGCGCACGGACACGCCATCGCCCTCAAGGGCATATAGCGTAATCGTGAAATCGTGCATACTATCTGACATAACCTAACGCTTGATTAGCTGGCTTATACGAGAGTCTTTTACCTACCGTGTTTTTTAACGAGAGAACATAGCGTCCCTCATCAGCAATTCCAACTTTCTCACGATTGTTGTAACGAAACTCAAACTCCGCCACGTAGCGGTGTAAATGCTTCTTGGCGCAATGCTGATAGACGCCCTTCATACCGCGCTTGACGATAGAGAAAGCACCTTCTATCGTATTTGTATGAATCGTCGGGTCAACGTAATCGACATACTGACCGGCACCGTGACGCGTGAAACCATGGCCAGAGAAGTGTTTGCCCAGGTCACGATACTGACCCGCCTCATCCGTCATCACGCGCGCTTCAGTCGCAATATTAGCCTTCAGGATCGGCAATAGGTCGGCGGCTTTCAGGCTATCCACAACCATCGAACGCTGACGACCAGTCGCGCGATCCACAAGGGAGAAAACCTTGTGCTTGTGAGCGTAGCCGCGACCTTTCTTCTCACCCTTCGGTTTCATCAACCTCAACCACGCTGCCACCAGAGCCGAACGGCGTCAGATCGCCACTGCGCATGGCTTCGCGGATGCGATGAGCCAGAAACCACGCTGACTTGTAGGTGATCTCCAACACGCGATGAAGTTGGTGAGCGCTGATGCCTTTCTTACTGGAAGTCATCAGATAGACAGCCTGAAGCATTTTGTTCAGTGGAATGCGACCATGCTCGAACACCGTACCAAGCTTCACAGTGAACTGGCGCTTGCAGCCACCGCAGCGATAAAGGCCGAGGCGGATGCGCTTTGCGGCGTTTGCCTTGACCTTTGTGACACGATCCAAGCCGCCGCAATGCGGGCAGACCGGGCCGTTCGTCCAGATCACGCTTTCGAGGTAGCTGAAGGCGGCTTCCTCATCGTGAAAGTAGGCTTTGGACAGAACAGACATGATCAAGCTCCCTTACGGGATCCTTATAACCGAAATGATCGTGTTTGCAAAGTATATAAACACCCTTTTTAAGCAGGGAGGCCGCTGTCCGGTGTGCCTTGAGGTGTGTTGCATCGATCATCAGGCGTTTTGAACGGCCCGCCTGCTCTGTCAGCGCGACGAAGATCCGGTCGAAGACCCCTGCGCTCGTATTCCATCAATGCATACGCACTGGTGGAACCTTTCGGGCTCCGCCCAGACGGCTCCACCGGATGAAGCGATTATACAAAGTCTTGTGTGGACCATACGCATTCGGGGCATCCTTCCACTGAAGGCCATGGCGGATCACATAAACGATCCCGCTCAGAACACGCCGGTCATCAACGCGTGGAACCCCATGTGCCAGTGGGAAAAACGGCCTGAGCCGCTTCATCTGGCTCGCAGATAACATAAACACATCACTCACAGGCCCAAGCGGTGCGACCCGGATCGAATTGCGGTCATCGTTTTATCGCGGGGAATACCGTCCCGGTGAAACCCCCATGGTGCGACGGAAAGCCGCGCCGAACGCGCTCTCCGACCCATAGCCAAGCTCGGCGGCGATCGTGCCGATCCTCTCGCCCCGCGCCAAGCGGTCAGCCGCCAGCACCATGCGCCAGCGCGTCAGGTAAGCCATCGCGGGCTCGCCGCAAGTCTCGACAAAGCGCCGGGCAAAACCGGAGCGAGACATCCCCGCAGTCCGCGCCAAGCCGTCGAGTGTCCATCGATTACCCGGGTGGCCATGAATGGCCTCGAACGATCGGGCAAGTTGCGGGTCGGCCAGAGCAGCCAGCCAGCCCTCGCCCCGACGCTGCTGGCTGGCGGCATGCAATCGCAAAGCCTGTATCAGTAGAGTCTGCGTCAGGTGTTCGGCAATCAGCCTTCCACCGGGGCGAGGCGCGCGCAGTTCTCCCATCAACTGCGCGACCGACGAGGACAGGCTTCCCTGGTCGGTTCCCGCCTCCAGTCGCATCACTGGTGGGAGCGCATGCACGAGCAATGGCGCGGCGGCGCCACTCAGCTCGAAATAGCCGCCGAGGCCCGAACACTCGCCGCCACCCGCCAAGACCGCGGTCTCACCATCCGGCATCGCAAAAAAAACGTCGAGGTCGATCGGCGGCGCATCGCGTGCACTTCCCATCACCAGAGCGTCGCCATGCGGCAGCAGCACGAAGTCGCCGGCCGTCAGCGACACCTTCTCCCCGTTGCCTAGCCATAACCCACAGGCACCAGAGTGCAGGGCGTAGCAGCGGATGACGCGCTCCGGCGGCAGATGGAGCGACCACGCGCCCGCGATATCGAGGCCGCGGAAGCCATAGGCACGCGGCTTAAGCAGGGAGACGACATCGGACAACGGATCAGGGCGCATATTGGACGATCGATGGAGAATGGCGGATATTCAAGCATATTCCGTCCAGAGCGCTTCGCTCTACTCTTTCGGTCAGCGACAAGCCGGAGCCGAGCCATGTCCCAGGACCGCGCACTCATTCTCGACAGACGACAAGGCGCATTGCTGGTGATGCCCGTACCACGGGTCGCACCCGACGACCACCAGATCGCGGTCCGTGTCCACGCGGTCGCGATCAACCCCGTCGACCGCTATATGCAGCCCCTCGCCCGCTTCATCACGCCGTGGCTGCGGTATCCGGCGGTTCTCGGCTCCGACGTCGCGGGCGAGATCGTGGCGATCGGCCCGAAGGTTTCGCGTTTCTCGGTCGGCCAGCATGTGCTTGGCCTCGCACTCGGCACCGAGAAAGGGCGCGACCGCGCCGAGGGTGCCTTCCAGGACCGGGTGATCCTCGACGAGTACATGGTGTCTCCCATCCCCGACGACATGGCCTTCGCGGACGCCGCCACCTTGCCGCTCGGCCTCTGCACGGCGGCAAGCGGTCTGTTCCAGCGCGATTACCTTGGATTGCGCCATCCATCTGGCGATGTCGAACCTGCCGGTCAATCCGTGCTGGTGTGGGGTGGCGCGACCAGCGTCGGCAGCCAGGCCATCCAGCTCGCCGTGCGGGCAGGCTACGACGTGGTCACCACCGCGTCGCCGCATAACCATGGCTACGTCATCGCCCTGGGGGCACGGGCGGCGTTTGATTATCGCAGCGCCTCGGTGGTGCCCGACCTCGTGACGGCGCTGCAGGGGCGCCGGATGGCGGGCGCCATGGCCATCGGCGAAGGATCGCTCGCCAGATGCATCGCCGTGTTGCGACGCGCGGAGGGCCGTCGCTTCGTGGCCGTCGCAACACCGGGCCTGTCGTTCGACACGCTGCTGGCCAAAGGCACCGCCTGGCACCGGCTGCTGCCTTTCTTCACACGCATGGGGCTATTGAACGCCCGCGACGCATTGGCGGCGCGACGCGCCGGCGTCACCACCAAATTCATCTGGGGAAGCAGCCTCAAGGACAATGAGGTGGGGCAGATGCTCTTTCGGGACTACCTGCCGCGCGCACTCGCCGAAGGACGTCACATCGCGGCGCCACCCGCGCTCGTGACCGGCCACGGGCTCGAGGCCATTCCCGCGGCACTCGAAGCGCAGGCCAGCGTCTCGGCGCGGAAGATCGTGGTGAAACTGGGCACGCGGACATGATCGGGCATGCGGTCCTGACCACGCTGGCTAGATGGTTCCCGCAGGCGTGGCTCGCGTTCGGCGGCCTGATCGCTCTCGCCCTGGTGCCGGTCGGGTCGCTCTGGACGGCTCTCGATGCCCGGCGGATCAAGGGCGAGCCGGTGGCGCGAAAACCAATGCGGTTCGCCCTGTCGATCGGGGTCTATCTGCTCACCATGAGTTGGATGCTGGGTTACGTGCAGCCCGGCGAGCTGTCGTCCCTGCCGGTCCGAGGCGCCGAACGAGCCCTCAGTTCTGAGTTAGGGTCTGTGGGTTGCTGTATGCCGCTTTGCCATGTTGAGCGAAAGCCTGTGGCGTCATGCCGTTAGGCTCAGGACCCATTGATATGAGTGGCTGGATGTGATTCAGGCTCCTTGAGGAGACTGAAGATGAGCGACCTGTTTTGGCTGACGGACGAACAAATGAAGCGTCTGCGGCCGTTCTTTCCCAAGAGCCATGGTAGAGCCTGCGTTGATGACCGCCGTGTGCTGAGCGGCATTATTTTTGTCAATCGAAACGGCTTGCGCTGGCGCGATGCGCCCCGGGGATACGGTCCACACAAGACGCTCTACAACCGTTGGAAACGCTGGGGCGCCATGGGCATTTTCATGCGGATGATGGATGGCCTGTCTACCGGAAAGGCAGAGCCTCAGACGATCATGATTGATGCGACCTATCTCAAGGTGCACCGCACGGCTTCGAGCCTGAGGCTAAAAAGGGGGATCCAGGGCGACTGATCGGACGGACAAAAGGTGGCATGAACACGAAGCTGCATGCGGTCACCGATCAGAACGGACGACCGCTGAGCTTTTTCATGACAGCAGGACAGGTCAGTGATTACATCTCAGACCTGAGTTCACTCCGAGAGAAACAATTCTAGAAAATTTATTCTTTGACTTTGAAGGCTATCAACTCGTCCCCTACGGTCGTTTGCATGGACAAGTTGCCTCCGGCTGCGATGAGGACGAACTGGCTTCCATCGTCAGTTTTGTAGGTAATAGGAGTGGAATGCCCCCCCGCGGGGAGTTGCTCACTCCATAAAGTTTTTCCTGTTTTTATATCTACCGCACGAAAATACTGATCCTGCGTCGCAGCTATAAATATTAGCCCACCCTTAGTAACTATTGATCCGCCAATATTCGGAGTTCCAAGAGGTAAAGGAATATGACTCGCTATTCCCCAAGGCCCTGAGTTCGCAGCATTACCGAGACGCTTTTTCCACAGCAGTTTGTGCGTTTTCAGATCGACAGCACTCAGAAATCCGTAAGGTGGCTTCTGACAGGGAATATGCAAGGGCGTAAGGAAAGCTCCCCAGTGAACACCATACGGTGTGCCAGCCATCGCCGCTCCCGGTGCGTTTTCACCAAGTGGATTGGCTGCGGGATATAAATGTTCCTTGTCGGCTTCTTGCCGAGAAATAAGTTCGTCGTAATCAGCCATCAGGTTTGAATTAACAATCATGATACCATGATCTTCATCAACTGAGACGCTGCCCCAGTCGATTCCCCCTAATTCTCCGGGCGTACGAACGGATGGCCCGGTGCGAAGCGGGGTAAAAATTCCTTTATATTCGGCAAGCTTATATTTTATCCGGCAATACAATTGATCAAATGGTGTCACGCCCCACATATCGGCTTCGGACAAGTCCGGTCCAGCAAAGGATGGCATGTCGATAGAAAATGGTTGAGTAGGTGACGACTTTTCTCCAGCGATTTCCGATAGAGGTACCGGCTTCTCTGCAATTTTCGACAGGGGCTTTCCGGTACGGCGGTCCAGAACAAAAATTTGTCCAGTTTTTGTCGGCAGTAATAGGCCAGGTATCGTTCCGCTCTCTGTCGAGATATCGGTCAACACGGGTTGGGCCGCCAAATCGTAATCCCATAGATCATGATGTATGGCTTGAAAATGCCATCGCACTGCACCTGTTTCAGCGTCGAGGGCAACGACTGATGAGGAATATTTGTCCGTTTCGAGTGTGCGGTTTCCACCAAAATAATCGGGGCTGCCGTTCCCCATGGGCACATACACGAGACCCAAACCATCGTCAGCGCTCGCAACAGTCCAGGAATTGGGCGTCGATGGCGTGTAGGTCTTGCCAGGGCCGGGTTCAGAATGGTCGTCTGGATGCGCAACATCAAACGCCCATTTGAATGCTCCCGTAACGACGTCAAAGCCTCGGACAACGCCAGGAGGTACTTTTGTCGACTGGTTATCGATCACTAACGCACCGACCACAGCGGTATCGCGAACGATCGTCGGCGGCGACGTAGGGTATGACCAGCCTCTTGGGAAATCACCCATGTGATCGAGAAGGTTAACTTCTCCATTTTTACCAAAGCTCCTGCATTTTTCTCCAGTTTTTGCATCGATAGCAATCAAGCGATTATCTATCGTCGCCGTCAGAATACGCGTCTGGCAGTCAGGCACCGAAATATTGGCCGGAACACGATAAAAAGCGACACCTCTGCACACCGGGTGGCTCACACCCCGCGAGTCGACTTTAGGATCGTATTTCCACACCTCCTTGCCGGTATTGGGGTCTAAAGCAAAGATCGTGTTGTAAGCTGTACACCCGTAGAGTTTGTTGTCCACCATCAGTGGCGTTACTTCCAGGCCACCGTTCATGGACGCGCCCGCCGGCTTCATCCCAGAATGGTATACCCAAGCCTGAGTCAACCTACCCACATTTTGTGGGGTAATATCGCTCAGCGGTGAGTAGCGTGTGCCATACGCACTGTTACCGTAGTGGGTCCACTCTCCAGGATGCGCAGCGACATCCCCTGAGGTGCCCGAAGCCGCGAACGGAGATGCCTGTGGTGATGATTGAGACGATGTGTCGGGGGTACCCAGCGACATCGCCGTAGCAGGTGAATTTGGCGAGGACTGCGCAAACGCCAGATGCACTGATGAGAGAAACGTGGCAGCCAGAAAAAATGAGGATTTATTCATGTTACTGCTGTCCTCTGTACAGGCTGCGACGTACCCAGGGTGTCATCAGCCACATAGCTCCAAAAGCAAAATATGCGAGGCGAGGCATGAGTGCCCAAGCGTCCATACCGACTTCCCATAGGGACCAGAGAATCGTCCCCGTAAAAAAAACCATATAGAGCCAGAGGCCTGAGAGGCGTCGCCGCCACACAAGTACAGAGGCGAGCACCAGCACTACGCCAGAAATCATATAGTACCAGGAACCACCAAGTACTGCGAGATATGTCCCCGGCACGCCTATGCCGACGCCGGTGAGAGCAAGCAATATTGCTGACACAACAGCTGGCCAAGCCGTTCGAGAATAAAACTTTTGCATTAAGCCATCCTTCAACAAGAGCGACAAAATATTGGCTATACCCGCCCCTTAACGACCGTATTTGAAAATACCAAAAAATATGGATCGAAGGGTTTCACTATGTCGCGTGCTCTCACTACCCTTGATCAGGTTGGCGTGCTTTGAAACGGTAGATCCTGGCCGCGTTGGCGCTGTAGAACTTACGCCTCTGGGCCTCACTCTTGTCGACCAGTAAATGAAGCTCAAAATCGATTACATCCTTGAATGGTCCAAGAATATTACTGTTTGGATAATCGCTTCCAAAGAGCACGCGATCCTCGCCGAAGGTGTCGTAAAGCATGTCAATCGTACTCTGATAAAGCGCGCGCTTAAAGCGCTCAGAGGGATCCACATAGATTTGTGCGGCTTCAGCCAACTTGGTTGCCACATTCGGTAGGTCACGAAGTTCTCTTAACGCGTCTAGATACGCAGAATATTCGCCGTGCCCAAGGCGGATATTCGGCATGTGATCGATGACGATCGGAAGGTCAGGTATCTTTCGTGACAAAGAAATAACAGCTTGGACCAAGCGCAGGTCTGGATTAGCCGTCTCCAATACCCTGCCCGAATCTCGAAGAGCCGCTAGATCATCCAGAAAGTGACGGTCACCTGCTTGTGCAGCAATATCCCTGTTCCAGAGATTTCCGTGTCTGACTCCAAGAAATAGATCGCTTCGACTAAAGTCGTGAAGTTGTCGTCGGAAATCTGGACTACCAGGGGCATGGCTGGTAATAAAACCAACCATAAAAGGCGAGTTCGTGACCTGCTCGCGAAGCCATACATTGTCCTCCGGTCGCGGAGATGCTTCGACCGCTATGGCCCCGGTGATCCCATAGGGGCGCTCCAAAGTGGCGAGAGCGGTGGGAAGAGATGTACCATTTAGTCCATATGCTGGATGATCGGGAGTTGGCCACATTGCCTTTTCAGACCCGGCAACGTCGAATAAATGAACATGTGTGTCGATAATGTGAGTCCTATTTCCACTCTCAGTGGCATGAACGGACTGACCGAAAAACGCTGTACTGGCAACACCAGCCGAGGCTGCCAGCACTGATCGACGCGTAAATAAATCTGCTCTTGAGGGCATTACTTTTGTAGACATGACGGGTTTCTTCCCATTCTTTGTTTTTTTAATTCTATTTATTTAGAAATTTTTGTCGAAAGAAAACTACCTATTACTTCGGCGCTGAGGGCCATCGAAATCGCCCCTGCGTCAGGGTGACCTAAGCTGGCTTTTCCATGTGTCTTCGCACGTCCTAGGCCTGGCATCAGGTCCTTGGTCGCTTGTGCCGCCGCCTCAGCGGCTTCTGCCGCTCTTTGCCACGCCTTGACAAGAGGCTGGCCGTCACCAAGCGCTGATTCGAACGTTTCGACAAACGGTGCCAGCGCGTCCACGATGGTCTTATCACCGGGCTTGGCTTTTCCGATTTGGGTAATCCGCTCATACATGCGTCTTACACCCTGTCTTAGAGCATGCGCAGTTGGCGTAGCGGCATCGTCGAGTTCACTGCTAAACGCGCGCAAGCCCTCACCCCATAGAGCTCCAGACGTTCCACCCGCCCGTTCGGCCCATGCGTCTGCTGCGGCTGCAAGAACAGTCTCCGGACCAGCTCCCGCGGCGACCGCCTTCTTCGCCGCTTCCGCCGCTGCAGAGGACCCACGTGCCATACCTTGCCCATGGTCGCCATCCCCGGCTGCCGCATCGATCTTGCCCAGACGTTCTTCTGCCTCGGCCAGTGCTGATGCAAGAGCTTCAAGCGCTTTGCCGACGCATGCACCAGCAGCGCGGCCGACTGCGGAAGGCTCGACAGCATAGGTTGGTTCAACGCGTTCTACATGCTGCGCATTCATTGGAACCCACTCAGTCTCAATCAGAGGGCGTCTCAATGCAGGAGAATTGACGGGTGCACGCCAGTAACGTTCCAAGGTCTCATCGAGCCACGTTACTGTCAAAGAGCAGCCGGCCATGTCCAGACTCGTGGCATATTCACCCACCAAAGGTGCTACAATCGTCAGCCCCTTCGCTGAAAAGAGAGGTTCCAACTCAGCCCATAAAACGAATAACTCTTCAAGTTTCGTGGAGCCGAAACCATTCAGCACAACAGCTACCCGAGAAGAAGAAACTGGGGCCTCGCCAACGACACGTTCAAACATCAAGCGTGCTATTTCCGAGGGCTTGGCGAAGTCCATTTCAGCAATGCCTGGTTCGCCGTGAATACCCAACCCAAGGGCCATGCGACCCTCTGCCACATGAAATAGCTTGTCGCTTTCTCCAGGCAGCGTGCAGCCATCAAATGCCACCCCAAAGGAGCGAGTCTGATCATTGGCAAGCCAACCAATTTTTTCGACACCATCGATATCTATGCCATCGTCAGCGGCTGCCCCCATGATCTTGAAAACAACAATATCGCCAGCCACACCACGTCTTTTGCGATGAGCATCGGAGGGGGCGCTCGCCACGTCATCTGTCGTGGTCACGATACGAGTATCAATGCCCTCGGCACGCAACCGCTCCGCAGCGATGCCAAAGTTCAGATTATCGCCAGCGTAATTGCCAAAACCCATGACAATACCGCCACCGCAGTGGGCGATTCGGGCGATATCCAGAACTGATTTGGTAGATGGTGATGCAAAAACGTCGCCCATCACGACCGCATCAGCAAAGCCTTCGCCAACGTAGCCACAAAACGTAGGATAATGACCAGAACCTCCCCCCACCAGTAAAGTGACTTTGCCCTTTCGTCCGGAGATCGCACGTAGCGCGCCACCCGCGACAGGTCGCACCACATCCTGAAATATATGATTAAATGCTCGCAGACCTGTTGCTGCGAATTCTTCAGGTTTGTCGAAAATTTTTGTCATAGAACCCGTCCCGTCCGGAGAACTTATTTTAATATTTATATGTGACGTTCAAGCCGCTTCAGGTCTCAGTAATTCCTCGGTTACCGTCAGGTCTGCCTCTCGATTACGAATAGGAGATAGATTCGCACGTTCCAAAGCATCATGGTAATCGTGCACAGCCTCGACAGGTCCATACACGCCGTCGAGTAATTTACGCATGACACCAATGAACGATACCGGCTCTTCAGCGTCGACAATCTTGCGACCGAAAAGGGCGGCCCTTGCACCATGCTTCTGAGCCTGATGCAGAAGTTCAAAGCAATCACGCGATGTTCCGCTGCCACCGCCCATAATCCCGATGATCGTTGCCGGATCGAACTGCGCAAGTTCGCTGATGGCTCCCCCGCCATTGAAGGCAATTTTCAGAAAAGCAGGCTGTTCAATCTGACAGAGGCCTGCAAGGAGCCGGGTAATCATGTCATTCAGAAAGGAACCGTAATCAGAGGGGGAGATTTTGCCCTCGATAGGATTGAATACCTCAAGAAAATAAGTAAACCCGCGCTCAATTGCCTCCTCCCGGAATGCGGCAAAGCGTTCGAGCAATTGCGCATCATGGTCGGCTTCACCATTGAAGGTCAGTGAGTACAGACCGATAGGCGCCTGTACGCGTTTGAGTGAGGCGCTGCGGAAAGGGACGGACGGCTGCGCGCCGAACGTTGCGCCTCGGACACGCCACAGATCGGACGTGTCGTTCATACGCACTGCGTGCTGTATGCCACTTTGAGCGAACGCGTCTTCTTTCAGAAGAGCTTCAATATTTGAGGCTGATCCCAGAACGATATCGACAACGTCTTGTTTAATGATGCGCCGTATGTCGTCTAGAAACTCAGCACGGGACCGGAACGCTGATACGCCTGCCGGCAGCACGCCGAGACGGCGTCCCATGGAGGTCAGGCCACCTGCCGTGTCTGCGTCTTTAGCATCAGCGAGAATGAAGTCCTTCCGCGTATCGTTCCCTTCCCGCATACGCGCTAGTTTCATTTCGAATCTGTTCATTGCTTCTATATCCTTATCGAGGAAGCAAGGTTCGGATATAGTCACGGTTGCGCGCTGCAACGCTAAGACCGTCACCGCCATAGTGTTCGACGAGAAAGGCGCTCTGAAATCCATGCTGTAGCGCCGTTTTTATTGCCTGACGATAGTTAATGAGCCCAAATTCCATGGGTGCCGGAGACGTAGAAACGGTGCCAGTCACTGCATCTTCATCTCTAATATAATTTTTAACGTGCCAGTAACGAAGGAACGGGGCCACCTTACGCATCATTTCGCTCCAGTGTTCAACCGGGCGATGCAATCGTATGAGGTTTCCAATATCGGCGTTGAGCCCTACGGCAGAATGATTCACATCCTCCACAAAACGCACGGAGCTATCAGCTGTTCCGAGATACGTATCTTCATACATCTCAAGGGAGATGGTCACGCCGACGCTACCAGCATGCTGTCCAAGATCGCGTATTCTCTCGACAGCCAACTTCCAAACCGCGGGATCCGGAGAATCAACGTGTCCTTTTGCTGTCCAGAACCAAAGCGCTTTTTTTTGGTCGTCTGATAGCGGGGCCGATAGCCCAACTGCGATTTCCTTGGCACCAATCGCAGCAGCCGTGTCGATCACCCGGTGTAAGTAGCGGAGATAGTCCGCTCCATGATTCGGGTCAATGACGGACCGTCTAGCCGTCGAAATCGCCGGGATCGAAAGGCCAGCCGCTCGCGTCACGCTCAGGAACTCGTCCAATCGGGATGGCGAAAGGTCGGCGATACGGAGCCACGAATCAGTCGGGTCCAACTCCGTGAAGCCCAGTTCTGTGACGTCAGAAAGAGTCTCTGCCCATTGTTCGGCCGTCTGCTCCTGGACGGAAGAGCCATCAGGAAGAACATTTGGATACTGAATCATCGCTGCGGCGATAGGCCAGTTTTCACGGTTCCATGCTGTTTTGTTTTTCTGCGTCATAGTCAATCCTTTTATTTCTCGAGGGCACAATGGCTCGTGGGACGACGATCAGAGCTCTTGGCAAAGCCGGTTATTGCGACCGTGATGGCAATTCCAATGAGGGCCACAATCGCGCACGCATAAATTCCGGCGTGATCGGAATGCCAGGTATTGTCAGCTAGTGCTCGAAGATTAGGAGCAACGAAGCCGCCAAGGTTCCCAACGGAGTTAATCACCGCCAGGCCTGTCGCTGCTTGTGCTGCCGTCAAATAAGACATTGGCACGTTCCAGAACATCGCTTGCGCGGAGACGGTAGCCGAAGTGGCCATGCACAGGCACGCGAGCGCCAGCCATGTCGTTGGTATCGTTGATCCGTATAGCCCCAGGGCAAAAACAAGTAGACAGACTGACACACCCAAGATCGGCATATTGCGCCGTGCGATGAGCCTGACAATGACGGGCGTGAGTATAAGCGCCGATATCCAAGGGATAGCGCCGACCAGTCCGGCCTTCGCTCCCATTTGCGTGTTAAGAAGAGCAGAGATCTGGGATGGCAGATAAAAAACAAGTCCATATGTGACGATTTGCAGAACGACGTAGAGAGACGTAATCAAAGCCATGCGTGGCGATAGCAGCGCCCCCCAGCCATGCCTGGTCTCACCGCAAATTGTTTGCCGATCTTCAGCTTCCAGCGTTTCTTTCAATGCTTCCTTTTGCGCGGGAGCAAGCCACGACACGCTCTCGGGCCCATCAGGCAAGATAAAGAAGGTCGCCACGCCAGCCAGAACGGCCAGACCACCTTCCAGAAAAAACATCCATTGCCACCCACGTAGTCCCGCAAGACCGTCCAGGCTGAGCAAAGCCGCCGACGCTGGTGTGCCCAACATCATGGAAAGAGGAAACCCGAAGTAAAAGAGTGCCAGTGCGGTCGCACGCTCTTTCTTGGGGAACCAGAACGTCAGATAGAGCATAACCCCTGGAAAAAATCCCGCTTCGGCGATGCCCAAGAGAATGCGCACAAGGAGGAACGATTTTGGACCAGAGATGAGCATGGTGGATGCCGAGACGACACCCCATGTTACCATGATGCGTGCAATCCAGAGTCGCGCGCCCAAGCGGTCCAGAAGTATGTTGCTTGGTACTTCGCACAGCGCGTATCCAAGAAAAAATATGCCGGCTCCGAGGGCATAAAGGGTCTCAGTGATTCCGACGTCCGTGTGCAGAGCTTGCCGAGCGATCGCGACGTTCGCTCGGTCGAGAAACGCAATCAGGTACATCGTAATAAGTATCGGCAAGAGACGCCGCATAGCCTTTCGACTAGCCTCAACCGTGAGGATACTTTTATCACTGAGAAGTGAGTGCTCCGGCTCGTCCATGGAACGTTCTCCCGGAAGGGGACGCCTTTTGTTTTTCGGCGTCGTTGGGCTCTCGTATTCTGAGAGCCAGGGGTCGTCGAGACGCATCACAGGATTCGCTTAGCTGTCGTCTATGCCTAAGCTTACCGCGCGCATTGTACAGTTTTTTCTCAAGTGGCCTTGGGCGTAAGCTCATCCTCGATGTGGGCTCGAATAATATCTTCGAAACGACACTCGGCTGTAAAACCGAGCTCATTCGCACGTTTGGTATCGAAGGCCTTTGGCCAGCTTTGCACAAAGCGCGTCACAATTGGATCAGGCTCACGACGGATCAATGCGACGGCTTTGTCGCCAGCAATGTGCCGTAGCGCCTCGATCTGTTCGCCAACAGTCACCGACAGGCCTGGCATATTAAGATTCCGACGACTGCCCAGAAGAGTGGTGTCGATGCTCATCGCATGGCGTAGGGACTGCACGGCAGACCGCGGGCTGGTCATCCAGTGCCGTTCTGTTTCTGCGACCGGCAGAATCGCCTCCTGCCCAACAAGGGGTTCGCGAATAATGCCCGAGAAGAAACTCGAGGCTGCCTTGTTGGGTTTGCCAGGGCGAACGCAGATGGTTGGCAGGCGAACGCCTATACCATCGAAAAACCCACGGCGCGAATAGTCTGACAGAAGCAGCTCACACATCGCCTTTTGAGTGCCATAGCTACCCTCCGGCGTGACGATGTACTCATCAGAGATAACGTCCGGAAGACCTCCACCAAAGACGCCGATTGCCGAAGAGTAAATGACCCTTGGAGTCCAACCTTCTGCTTCGTGCACTTTGCGGATCGCTTCAAACAGCGCCCGAGTACCGTCAAGATTGACGTGGTAGCCGAATTCGAAACGCGCCTCTGCCTCGCCAGATACAATTGCGGCAAGATGAAAGATCACGTCCGGTCGCTCGGCCAACAGTTGGTCGGCCGCACCAGAGGCAGCGAGATCCGTCTGCACGGTAACGACGTCGCCACTGAAACCTGCCGGGGCGCTTGGTGTAAAGACATCGGCGAGTGTCAGCTTCTTCGGTTCTGAACCGGCGAGAGCGCGCGATGCGAAGCTTTCGGCCAGCTTCCGCCCAATCATACCCGCTGCGCCGATAATAAGTACGTGCACTCCGCCCTCCGTTTGGTCGAGTTGTTCTTGGAGACGGAGACTTTCCCAATATGGCTGGTTTGACGAGAATGTTTTATGGCATGAGGTGATCCATATTTCCGATCGCCTGCTGGAGAATCTGCTCGGAAACGGCAGCAGCTGCCGCAGTCAGCGGGCGGTCTTTCACGCGAAGGAGCGAATAGGGCCCAAGGAGATCCGGCATTCGAGCCGACAACACACGCATTGTTCCTGTCTCGACGTAGTGTCGGCACACCGAAAATGGCAACACAGCGAGGAAGTCACCCTGCCGCAGCAAGTCCACGGTCGCGTAAAGCGATGACACTTCAATCAGTCGTGATGGCATTGTAGCGCTGGCAACAGTGAATGCGACTTCAATCGCGCGCCGCATCGGGCTCGGTGCCGTCTGCATGATCCACCGGCTTTCAGATAGAATCTGAAGCGTCAAATGTCCGTCATCTGGGAGGGGGTTTGCCGTGCGCGTTACGATGCACAGTGGTTCACCGGACAGTTCTGTCGCGTCCAAGGGGGTCGGGAGAGGTACATTACTGTGCCTTCCAACCAGTAAGTCGAGTTCTGCTTCGGCGAGCATGGGAACAAGCTGGTCGCTTGTTCCCACCTGAAGAATGATGCGTATATTGGGATGTGAGTCGCCGATCTTGGCAATTACCGGACTAACGAGGTCGGGCAGACTTGCTCCAATGGCACCGATCTGAACGGTACCAGACAGACCGCTTTGCAAACCGCTTATATCGCGCTGCAGCCGTGCGAGGTCGTTAATCAGAAGTTGCGCGTAACGCGTAGCAAGCTGTCCCGCAAGTGTTGGCACCATACCTTGAAAAGAACGTTCAAAAAGCTGTGCGCTCATGGCGATCTCGACTTCCTGAAGAAGCTTGGACGCCGTGGGCTGGGAAATATTCATGTTCGCAGACGCCCGATGAAGGCTGCCGCTATCGGCTATTTCGATCAAAAGGCGCAGATGACGAAGTTTCAGGCGCCCGAGCAGAGTGGTTGGGTATGACATCGGAGCAACGTCGAGCGTCGTTTGTCTTTCGTCAACCGGCGGAGCAGCGGTGCGGTCACTCTTATGGATGAAGAAGTTGTCCAGGACGACGTCGCCCCACATTCCAGCCATGAGTGGAGATCCCAAGTATGTTCTCGATAGGGTTTCCAACGCCCATGGGGCACAGACATCCGACAGCGCGTGCCACGACGTGACCGCCCCCGCAAACGGGCCATCTTCGTCGAGACAGCGGTTTCGTCGATGAAGACCAGCCGGGTCGGATCGAGGTCAGTTTGGCTGTCGAACCGGGCCTCGCGCCGCTCTGCGACGTCGGGCCGTGTCTGTTCGCTGGCGTGCGCCGTTTTTTTTGACGGTCATGTCGTGACGGTCAAGGCAGCGCCAGATCGTGCTCGGCGCGAAGCGGACCCCATGGTCCGTAGCAAGTTTCTCCGCCAGTTCGACAAGGGAAATGTCAGCCCTGGCTTCAATCGCAGCCAGCAGGACGCTGGACCAGGCCTCGATCCGATGGGAGCGACGATCGCCACCCTGTCGCAGCGCGTGCTCCCGAACTCGCGCACGCCATTCCGCTACCCAGCGGATCACGCTGGAGGCAGAGACACCAAAGCGCTCGGCAGCCGCCCGTCGGGTCATGCCAGAAGAAACCGCAGCAATGGCTCGCCGCCGCAGATCAGACGATAGTGCTCGGGTCATGATCGCCAGTCCCACTCCGGCAATCATGATGAATCAAATTTCGCCCCAAAGGGGAATCCGAAAACGACTCAGTTGGGTCAGATTATGCTCTAGCTTAACCTGCTGTCCACGACACCGGCAGCAAGCCAGTCGGTGTAATCGGCGTCATCGAACCACTTGCCGTTGCCAGGGGGAACCGGGAAGGACAGCATATAGCGCCGATCCTGACACGTCACTGGTCGCCCCGCAAAGATGGCTTGCGCGCACGGCGGCATTGCTCGGGAGGAACCGTAGCAATCAAGTCGGGGGTGACACCCCTCTTCCTGACCCGCGAGCAGGACCTGTGCCTGGGTAACGTCGCCGCCAGAGGCGTGCCTGTCTATAGCGCCGGCGGCGCCGTCACCTTCGTTTAATCATCAGGACGATCACGTGTTATCCGCGATCACATATTATTGGACAGCAAGAAGATCGAAGGTCATGCCCCGTGCCACTTCGTGAATCTGGTCCTTGAGATAGGGTAAAAAGGACCGCCAGACCTCGATATGGAAGGTCTGGGGCGCTGTCCGCCAGATCAGCGCTCCCGCCTTGTCCAGAACCGTGCGGGTCGCCATGCCGACCGGAAAAGCCGCCAGCGCGAAATCCAGCGGGCATAGCGCCGCCAGAACGTCGGCCGCGTGCGCCCCTTCCAGCGTAAAAGCGACGTTCCGGTCACTGACATCCACCAGACTGTGTGGCAGCCCGGCCAACGCCGCTTCCAGCGCCTCGCGCCCTGCCCCGCCCGGCAGGACGGTCAGTTCGAACGGACCCATGCGCAGCGCCACACCACCAGGGCCTGTGGCCGCGCGTAGCATCGGCGGGGCCGCGGCCAGCCCAAGGGCCGTGGCGGCGGCAGCCAGTGCCGCCGGACGCCCCTGCAACACCAGTCGGGTGGTTGCGGGCACGCTGGTGAGGACGCAGCCTTCGGCAATCTCAACCATTCACGCGCACTCCCTCGGGATCGTAGAAAACAGGATTGACGATCGTCACCTTGATCGCAGCCCCGGTGAGCGCGGGGGCATAAAGCGTCTCGCCCATGCGATCCCGTCCGCCCCTGACCATGGCAATGGCGATCGACCGGCCCAGGGCGGGACTGTAATAGGACGAGGTGACATGCCCGTCCGCCGACACAGGTGCCGGTGATTCAGGCGCACGTACAAGCTGCATGCCCTCCTCCAGCACCGTCTGTGGGTCGTCGGTCAGCAGGCCGACCATCTGCGGGCGGTCCGGAGCATTAAGGGCGGCCAGCGTCAAGGCGCGCTTGCCGATGAAATCGGCCTTGGCCTTGCTGACCGCCCAGCCGCACCCGACGTCCCCGGGTGTCATGGTACCGTCGGTTTCCTGACCGACGATCAGATAGCCCTTTTCGGCGCGCAGCACATGCATCGCCTCGGTGCCGTACGGCGTCAGGCCATGGGGTTTCCCCGCCTGCCAGATCCGCTCCCAGACCGCGCGCATCTGCCCTGAAGGGACATTGATCTCGAAGCCGACCTCGCCAGTGAAACTGACACGGAACAGCCGCATTGGTACACCGCAGATCGTCCCTTCCGCCAGCGCCATATGTGGCAGCGCTTCGGCGGAGATGTCCATGCCGTCGACCAGCGGCGCCAGGATGTCGCGCGCCTTCGGCCCCTGAAGCGCGATGACACCCCACTGCTCGGTGATCGACGTGAGCCAGACATCAAGGTCGGCCCATTCCGTCTGGAGATAGTCTTCCATCATGTTCAGCACGCCCGCCGCGCCGCCGGTCGTGGTCGTGACATGAAACCGGTCGGCAGCGATGCGCCCGACCACCCCGTCGTCATAGACGAACCCATTGTCGCGGCAGACCAGACCGTAGCGGCATTTACCCACGCCGAGCTTCGTCCACGCATTGATGTAGAAGCGGTTCATGAACTCGGCGGCGTCCGGGCCGACAACTTCGATCTTCCCCAGGGTCGAGGCATCGAAGATTCCGGCGGCATGACGCACGACGCTGCATTCACGTGCCACCGCCGCATGCATATCCTCGCCCCCCCGAGGGAAGTATCGCGCACGCCGCCACAGCCCGACATCCTCGAACACGGCCCCCTGAGCGCGCGCCCACTCGTCGGCCGGTGCCAGGCGCAGCGGGTCGAACTGATCGCCCCGAGCGTGCGACGCGAAAGCGCCGAACGTCACGGGTGTATAGGGTGGCCGGAAGGTGGTCAGTCCGACCTGCTGAGGCGCGCGCGCCAGCGCCTGCGCGGCAATTCCCAGCGCGTTGACGTTCGAACTCTTGCCCTGATCGGTCGCCATGCCGGTGGTGGTATAACGCTTGATATGCTCGATGGACTGAAAGCCCTCGCGTACCGCCAGCTTGACGTCCTTGGCCGTGACATCGTTCTGGAAATCGACGAAGGCCAGCGCCAGACTGCCCGCACCCCGACGCGGCAGCGCGCCCGCGAACCCGCCGGTT
>NZ_JABXXR010000034.1 GCF_013376175.1 Ameyamaea chiangmaiensis | reverse complement strand
CGTCGGCGCGCCGGGTGCGGTGTCGAGGAAACCTTCGGCGCGCAGATGATCGTAGGCCAGCACAACCGTGGACCGCGCCACGCCAAGCGCCTGCGCCAGCCCGCGCGTGGAGCCGAGGCGCTGTCCGGGCACGAGTTGTCCCTGCAGGATGCGTTCGCGCACCGCGCGGCTGATCTGGCCTTCCAGATCGCCGGCGGCGCGGTCAAGCTTGATCCAGGTGACGGGGGCGTCGCTCATAAGGGCATCAAACTGGACTGGCCGGATTTGCACAAGTGGACGTTCAGGCAAGACCGGATGACCACGATGCTGTGTGGGTGATCAAGGAGCTGCCGACCATGTCCGACCCAACCCCTTCCGCTGTTTTGTCCGACGCGTTTCCGGTCACCGGGCGGTCGCGTCTGCGCCGGGCCCATCAGCGCGGCTCGCACGAGCACGCGGACGTCTATGCGCTGCTGGACACCGCGCCGATGTGCCACGTCGGCTATGTGATCGACGGCCAGGCCTACGTGACGCCGACGCTGCACTGGCGCGTCGGTAATCATGTGTACTGGCACGGGTCATCGGCCAGCCGTTTTCTACGGCAGGCGCAGGGGACGCAGGTGTGCCTTACGGTCGCGATGCTCGACGGTTATGTCATGGCGCGGTCGGCGTTCAATCATTCGGTGAATTTCCGCTCGGCCATGGTGTTCGGGCGCGCCTTTGTCGTCGAGGACGACGCGGCCAAGACCGAGCATCTGCGCGACATGGTCGAGGGCCTGTTCCCCGGACGATGGGAGACGCTGCGCCCGATGACGGCGCAGGAACTCAAGGCCACGGCGGTGCTGGGCATGGCCATCGACGAAGCCAGCGCGAAGGTCCGCTCCGGCCCACCCGGCGACGGGGATGAGGCCGACGTGCCGGTCTGGGCGGGCGAACTGCCGGTCTCGCTGACGTTCGGGACACCACGGGCCGCACCGGAAATGCCCGCGGACGTCGCGCTGCCGCCGGGTCTGGCGGACTGGATCGGCACCCGTCGGTTCTGAGGGGCGGGGGCTTGCGCAATGGCGCGGCCCGCGCCACATCTTGGGCTCCCATAGCCGGACATGGAGCCCAGGGATGAACAACGAGGAACGCGACCTGATCGCCAATTTCGTGGCCCGCGCCAGCGGTGCACCGCAGCCGGGCGGTTTCGGCAGCGTGCCCGCCACCGCGCCGAGCCTGCCGCCGATCGACCCCGAGGCCGACCGGTTCATCGGCGAGAACTTCCAGCGCTATCCCGAGGCCCGGTACCGGATCACCCAGATGGCGGTCGTGCAGGAAGCCGCCCTGGCCGCCGCTCAGAACCGTATCAAGCAGCTGGAATGGCAGTTGCAGCAGGCCCAGACCGCCCTTCAGCAGTCCCAGCAGCAGCCCCGTGGCGCTGGTGGCGGCGGCTTTTTGGGCGGCCTGTTCGGCGGCGGCCAGCGCGCGCAGACGCAGAGCCCGCCTCCGGGCTGGGGTCAGCAGCCGCAATACGCGGCCCCGCCGCCGCAACCGACCTATCCGCAGGGCATGAACGGCGGCATGTTCCCGCAACGCGGCTCGGGTTTTCTTGGCTCTGCTCTGACCACGGCGGCCGGTGTCGCCGGTGGCATGATGGCGGCCAACGCGATCGAGGGTCTGTTCAGTGGCCATCATGACGCAGGCGGGTGGGGCGGTGCCCCGGGCGAGACGATCATCAACAACAACTATGGCGATGCCGCCGGCGGTGGCGATCCGTTCGCCGGCGGTGGTGGCGGTGTCGATCAGGGCTTCGATGCCAATTCGTTCGGTGACGGCGGCGGCGGTTTCGATGGCGGCGGCTTCGACGGCGGCGGCTTCGACGACAACAGCTTCTGACCTCGTTGCCTCGTGACGAAGAAAACGGCCCGGTCACTCCGGGCCGTTTTTGTAGCAGGGCATGTCGTCCGTAAAGTCCGAGGATGGCAGGGCCGAGTCCGATTTCGGCGCTTCCGAATGGCTGCTCTTCACCCCGGCGTTCGCCCGACGTCGGCGGGTGGCGGATGCGCACCGCAGGGATGAAACGCCCCGATACCCGAACGGCGGATCAGAACCTGAGTCATGCCCTTCCTGAACTGAACGCAAAGGCACGCCGGCAGGCGACCCGGGACGTCTGGACAAATCCGGGCAGGAACGTCAGCGAACTTCCTACATCTGGCCTCCTTCACCTCCGCTCATGCCGGTCAGTGCTGGGAGATCGAAGAGTGGGAGAGCGTATCCGCTCGACTGGCCCTACGATGGACGAGCGGCTCGCGGAACGGGTCCGGGAGCGACCGGGCGCGTGGCTTTGGGTGCATCGCCGGTGGTAGGCGGCGACAGTCGGTCTTTCCGTGATATGAAAGAATTCCGTCGCAGTACACGACCCGGCTGTTTCGTTCGTCGCCAATGGTAAAGTCGACGGACCCGTTCACCCGGCAGAATGCGGTCTCCCGGGGTGGTCTTCGTAAAAAAGGACGACAGGGATCAGGGTTTTTTCGGTGAAGACCGGCGAAGCGCGTTCGGCTTATGCGCGGCGCGCTTGCCGCTTTCCGTCTCGACGATCACCTCGGGATTATCTGGCGATGCGGCGACCTTGTGCCTCTTGATCGTCGTGGGAGAGGTAATGGTCTTCACCACGTGTCCCTTGGCGTCTCCACCGGGGCTTTTCCAGATGACGGCATCACCCGTCTTCAGTGTCCTGGCCATGGGTTCCTTCCTGTTCGCGATCGTGTGTCGTCCGCACGTAACGCGACGGAGCCGTGCGGGTGGCAGCCTTGGGCGTCACGAACGGGTGCGTCAGGCGTGTGACGCAGCGGTTGCCAGGCGTGCCGCCAAAGACCGGACGATGCCCTCCAGCATCTGACGGTCGTCAGCCGAGAAGCGGCTGCGGGACGGGCTGTCGATATCCAGAACGCCGAAAACGCTGCCCCCGACCATGATCGGTACGACGATCTCGGACGCCGATGCGGCGTCGCAGGCGATGTGGCCCGGAAAAGCATGCACGTCGTCGACCACGAGGGTCTGGCATTGTCCGGCGGCGGTCCCGCACACACCGCGACCCACCGGAATGCGGGTGCAGGCCAGACGGCCCTGAAACGGGCCGAGAACCAGTGTGTCGCCACGCAGGATGTAGAAGCCCGCCCAGTTGATGTCCGGAAGGGCCTCGAACAGGACGGCGGCGATGTTGGCCATGTTCGCGATGGCGTCCGGCTCATCGGCCAGAAGTGCGTCGACCGTCTCGGGCAGGTCGTCCGGGGTCAGGCGGCCTTCGGGGGCGCTCATGGGAATCCTCCGTGCAATGGAAAGGCTGTTGTCTGCGCCTGCTGCACGTGCGGCGCAAGGCATGGGGCGATCGGCAAGCGGCGGACCTGGGAACCCTGCGCGTGGTCGCCCGCTATGAGACATGACCTACCACACCAGTATCGGCGGAGTGTTCGCATGTCTCTTGAAATCCCCCCCCAGGCGCAGTCCCATCAACCCGGTGTCGAGTCCGCGATGCGACCCGCCGCCGTGCATATCCGTCCCGAGTATAAGGGAAGTGGCAAGCTCGCGGGCAAGAAGGCGCTGGTGACGGGCGGTGACAGCGGGATCGGGCGCGCCGCCGCGCTGCACTTCGCACGGGAGGGTGCTGATGTCGCCATCATCTATCTCGATGATCATGATGACGCGCAGGAGACCGTGCGCCTGATCGAGGCGGAGGGACGAAAGGGTCTCGCGCTGTCCGGCACTGTGGCGTCGAGCCAGTTCTGCAACGACGCGGTGGCCCAAACCGTCGAGACGCTGGGTGGTCTGGATGTCGTGGTCAACAATGCCGGCGTTCAGTATGTCAGTTTCGACCTGACCGACATCACCGATGAGGTCTGGCAGCATCATATGGACGTGAACATCAACGGATATTTCTACATCACGCGTGCGGCCCTCAAATTTCTGAAGCAGGGTGCGGCGATTATCTGCACCTCCTCGATCAACGCATTCGCCGGAAACGACGCGCTGGTGGCCTACAGCACGACCAAGGCAGCCGAAATGGGCTTTACCCGCTCGCTCGCCCTGCAGCTTGCAGACAAGGGGATCCGGGTGAATGCCGTCGCCCCCGGGCCTGTCTGGACGCCCCTGCAACCGGCGAGCTGGGGTCTGGTCGATCAGCAGGCAGTGGCCGATCTGGGCAAGGACACACCGATGGGCCGCTGTGGCGAGCCATGGGAACTGGGGCCGGCCTATGTCTATCTCGCGTCGGTCGATTCCAGCTTCGTGACCGGCCAGACGCTGCATGTGAACGGCGGGAAGGTCGTCAATGCCTGAGTCACTGCCATCGCTGATGCTGACCGAGGCCAGCTGGCTGCGCGCCCCGGCGCATCTCCGGTGGCTGGATCATCAGGGTCTGCGGCTTCTGGATTTTTCCAAGGCGTCGCGGCTGACGACCGGATTCGGCCCCCTGGACCATGATGGCCGGCAGCCCCCGGACGCGCAGCCCGACACGACGCTGACGGCCCGCATGACCCATGTCTACGCGATTGCCGGCCTGCGCGGTCTTCCAGGGTGCCTGCCGCTGGCCGAGCATGGTGTCTACGCCTTGCTCAACACGCTGCAGGATGCCCGCAACGGGGGCTGGTTCGGTGGCCTCACAGACGGGAAACCGTCTGGAGAGCAGGCGCGAAAACAGAACTATCTCCATGCGTTCATCGCGCTTGCGGCATCCTCGGCGGTCGTGGCAGCCGTTCCCGCGGCCGACCAGCTTCTGGAACGAGCCGCTAACGTATGGGCCGCCCGGTTCTGGAGCGAAAGCGAGGGCGTGTTTCGGGAAAGCTTCGACGCGGACTGGTCCGATGAGGAGGACTATCGCGGCGCCAATTCGAACATGCACTCGGTCGAAGCGTGCATGGCGCTGGCCGACGTGACCGGCGATGCCGTCTGGCGCCGTCGCGCCCTGCGCGTGGTCGAACGCTTCATTCACACGTATGCGCGGGCCTCCGAATATAAGCTTCATGAACATTACGACCGTTCATGGACATGCCTTGCGGACTACAATCGTGACGAGCCGACGCACCCGCTTCGGCCTTATGGGATGACGCCGGGGCATTTCCTGGAATGGTCGCATCTTCTGCTGCAGCTCGAAGCGGCGTTGTTGCGGACGGAAGGAAGTGCGCCCTCGTGGTTGCTGGAGGACAGCATCGGCCTGTTCGACAGCGGCATCTCCGCCGGCTGGGCGCGAAATGGCACGCCGGGGGTGCTGTACACGGTTGACGAAAATCTCGTGCCGGTCGTGGAAAACCGTCCGCACTGGTGCCAGGCCGAGACACTGATCGCGGCCGCGGCCCTGCTGAAACGCACCGGGCACCCACGCTATGAAACATGGTACCGGACGCTTTGGAATTACATCGACCTGCACATGATCGATCGTCGTCGTGGCGGCTGGATACAGGAAGTCGATGCCGACAACCAGCCATCGGCCGTGATCTATCCGGACAAGTCGGATCTGTATCACGCCTGGCAGTCGACGCTCGCGCCGCTCGTACCGCTGGCGCCCAGCTTTGCCTCTGCCGTGCGTGAACTGGGCTGATCGGCTAGGGTGCCCATCCCGGGTATAGACCCGCCTCGAACACAGGACACGTTGACTATGGAAAAAGCCCTCTACGCCACCATGCGCGCTCTCCCCGGTCAGGAGGAGGCTGTGGCCGAACTTCTGCGCGTCCTAACGCCTCAGGTGCAGGCCGAGCCCGGTAATCTGCGCTTTGTCGTCTATCGCCTGTCTGACGACCCTGCGTCGTTCCATGTCGAGGAAACGTATCGCGATGAAGCCGCTTTCCAGACCCATATCGGCATGGAGCACGGGAAGGCGTTCAACGCGGCGATCACCACACTCGTGGAAGGTGGTGCATCCAACGTTGTCTTTCTGACGCCCGTCGTCTGACGTGCCTCTACGGATCGGGCGGGCGTGTCTGTCCGATCCACGGCGACGCCTGCTCGTAAGCCTGCGCCAGCCTCAGCACTGCCAGATCGGCATGGTGCGGCGCAATCAGTTGCAGGCCCATAGGCAGACGATGCGCTCCACCGAAGCCAGCCGGTACGGCAAGCGCGGGGCAACCGCTGAGGGAGACGGCAAACGTGGCCTCCATCCAGCGATGATAGGTGTCGAGAGCCGTCCCGGCGATGTCTGTCGGCCATGCCAGCCCGACGTCGAACGGGAAAAGCTGTGCGGTCGGCAGTGCAAGGTAATCCACCTGTTCGAACAGGGTCAGAAATGCATGCGCGACCCGGGTGCGCCCCACCGTGGCGCGATAAAGGTCCTGACCCGTCTGGGACAGGCTGCCTTCGATCTCCCACACCGACTGCGGTGACAGCGTGCGGCGGGTGTCCGGATTGTCATAGAGTGCGCGCAGACCGTTTCCGACCGACCAGTGGCGGATCCCCAGCCACGTCTCCCAGATCTCGTCCCGTGGGAGGGGAAACGTCACCGGTTCGACATGGGCGCCTAGCGACGTGAACGTCGCGAGCGCCGCCTCGCACACCGACAACACCCCCTCTTCCATCGGCAGGCCGCCCATGGTGCCCAGCCACCCGATCCGGATTCCTCCGATGTCGCGGTCCAGGGGGGCGAAGAAACTGGCCGGGTCATCCCGCAGGGAGAGCGGCGCGCGCGGGTCGTAGCCGGCCTGAACGCTGAGCAGCAACGCCAGATCGGGCACCGTGCGCGCCATCGGGCCCTCATACCCCATCTGTGAAAAAAACACGTCTGGCGACGGCAGTTTCGGTACGCGTCCGCTGGTGGGTCGAAAGCCGAACACGTTGTTCCAGCCAGCGGGATTGCGCAGCGAACCGCCGAAGTCGCTGCCATCGGCCAAGGGAGCCATCCGTGCCGCCAGGGCCACGGCCGCGCCGCCGCTGCTGCCGCCGGCGGACCGGCCGAGGTCATAGGGGTTGCGCGTCGGTCCGAAGACGGGGTTGGTGGTGTGCGACCCAAGCCCGAACTCGGGCACGTTGGTCTTGCCGGTGACAATCGCGCCTGCCCCGCGCACGCGGGCCACGGCCAGCCCGTCCTCGGCGGGAATCTGGTGTGCCAGTGCGGCGGCGCCCATCGTGGTGGGAATGCCCTGCGTGGGGGCTAGATCCTTGATCGCGATGGGAAACCCGTGCAGCGGACCGCGAAACGCGCCGCGCGCCGCGTCCGCATCGCACTGATCGGCCGCGCGCAGAAGACCATCGCGCGGCACACGGGAGACGATCGCGTTCAGGGCCGGATTCACACGATCGATCCGGTCGAGATAGGCTTCCATGACCTCGCGGGCCGAAACCTGACGGGCATGCAGGGCATCGCGCAGGGCTGTCGCGGTCCAGTCGGTGATCGTGTTCATGCGGCGATCGTGCCGCGCGGCAGCGAGCGTTCCACCAGCTCGACCAGAAGAGCCGAGCCATAGGGCGTGGCGGCGTCGTTGAAATCATAGGCCGGGTGATGCAGGCCGGCGCTGTCGCCATTGCCGACACGGATGAAGGCCCCGGGCACCTGTTCGAGCATGAAGGCGAAATCTTCCGATCCCATCACGGGGGGTGCGTCCGCATCCACCGCGCCGGCGCCGACGATGGCGGACGCCGCGTCGGCCGCGAACGCGCTCAGGGCGGGTGTATTGACCAGTGGTGCGAACATTTCGCCAAAAGTGACGCTTGCCGTGGTGCCGAAGCCTTCGGCGATACGGCACGTCATCTCTTCCAGACGCGCCCGCACGAGAGCGAGTGTTTCGCGTTTCATGCAGCGAAACGTGCCCCCGAACGAGGCGGTTTGCGGGATCACGTTGTGGGCGTTCCCGGCGCCGAGTTTGGTGATGCTCACGACAACCGGATCGTCTGGCGCGATGCTGCGCGAGACGATGGACTGCAGGGCGGACACCACCTGGCAGACGGCAGGCACGGGGTCGATGCCCGCTTCGGGCCGCGCTGCGTGGGCGCCGCGTCCCGTCAGCGTCACGTCGAAAAAGCCGCCCCCGGCCATCGCCGGTCCGGGCGTCATGCGATACTGGCCCACGGCCATGCCCGGCTGGTTATGAAGACCGTAGATCGTGTCGCAGGGAAACCGGTCGAATAGGCCGTCGCGCAGCATGGCGAGCGCACCGCCGCACCCTTCCTCGCCCGGCTGGAAGATGAACGTGACGGTGCCGTTGAACGCACGCGTCTGCGCCAGATGATGGGCGGCGGCCAGCAGCATCGTCGTATGGCCGTCGTGCCCGCACGCATGCATCAGGCCCGGCGTCGTGCTGCTCCAGGCCGCGCCGGAGGCTTCATGGATCGGCAACGCGTCCATGTCCGCGCGCAGCCCGATGCTGCCGCTGCCGTTCCCGGCGCGCAGCACGCCGACGACGCCCGTCCCTCCAACCCCGGCGTGCACGTCGATCCCCCAGGAGGCGAGCTGTTCGGCCACGAGTGCCGCGGTCCGGTGTTCGACAAGTCCCAGTTCAGGGTGCGCATGGATGTCGCGTCGAAGGGAGGCGAAGTCGTCGGCGCGCTGCATCAGCGCGGGCAGGGCGGACATGGGCAGGCTCCGTCTGGGTTGGTCCTGTCGCGACGGGTCAGGCAGCGCGGCCGGGCATCGGGACCAGCGGGGGATCGACATCGTCGGGGATCGGGCTGATGTAGGGGCAGGCCGCGATCTTGTCCGCGTGTTCGCGTTTGGCGCGGGCGAGAAGGGTTTCGTCCTTCAGCACGTCGATGGCCGTGCCGGCCATCACCTTGGCGACATGGACCATGCCCTTATGCGCCAGGGGCGCCTTGCCCTGTGCCGTCAGTTGCCACGAATGGAACGGCGTGCCGATCGCGCAGGTCGCGCCGAACGCCTGCACGGTGGGCACCACCCAGCTGACATCGCCGACATCGGTCGAACCCATCATGGAGCGAAAATTGTCGGCCCGGTAGGCCAGGATCGCATCGCAGAGCGGCTTGTCCATATCGACCGGCAGATTGGCCGCCTTGTAGGGCGAGGCTATTTCGTCCGGGGTCAACGTTGCCTGGATCTGGCGGGCGAAGGCGCGATCGGCCTCGTCGAACTGCGGGGGGCCGAGACGCTCGAAATTGGCCTGCATCGCCATCTCCAGCGTGGTGTTGCCCAGCAGGTTCGCCATGCCGCTGATCACCTGGCTGGTGACGCTCGTCTCGGTCATCAGCGCGGCACCTTCGGCAATCGTGCGCACGCGCACGCCGAGTTTCAGCATCTCGTCCAGTTCGGTCGCACGCACGGTATAGCGGATCACGGTGCGCGCCTGCACCACGTTCGGCGCCACACCGCCCGCGTCCTGATAGGCATAGTGCACGCGCGAGGACGACAACATGTGCTCGCGCATGTAGTTTACGCCGATGTTCATCAGCTCCGCCGCGTCGAGCGCGGAGCGTCCCAGATGGGGCGCGGCCGCCGCGTGGGCGGCGCGTCCGGTGAAGGTGAAGTCGATGCGCTGGTTGGCCAGCGACGCGGCTGGGAACACACCGGCGAAATGGGCCGGGTGCCACGTGATCGCGATGTCGACATCTTTGAACACCCCGGCACGGACCATGAATCCCTTGCCCGCGCCGCCTTCTTCGGCGGGACAGCCATAGTAGCGCACGCGGCCCGGCGTGCCGGTCTCCGCCAGCCAGTCCTTGACAGCCGTGGCGGCCAGAAGGGCGGCCGAACCCAGAAGGTTATGTCCGCATCCGTGCCCGTTCCCATCGCCCGGCACAGGTGTGTGACTGGTCTTTCCCGCTTCCTGGCTCAGGCCTGGCAGGGCGTCATACTCGCCCAGAAACGCAATGACGGGCCCACCCTCGCCGGCTTCGCCCATTACGGCGGTCGGCAGGCCCGCAATGTCCGTGGTGATGCGGAAACCCTGCGCGGCGAGCGCGTCCTTGTGCAGGGCGCAGGAGGTAAATTCGCCGTAGTTCAGTTCCGGAACCTCCCAGACCGCGTCACTCAGCATGATCATCGGGTCGGCCTTGCGCTCGACGAACGGCCAGATGGTGTCCTGATTGTCCATGTCGGTGATCTCCGGGAACGGGGTTAGTCGTGGGCCATGCGTGGAAGGCTGCGCTCGACCAGCCGGGCATAGAGCGCTGCGCCATAGGGCGTCGTCTCGTCGTTGAAGTTGTAGCGCGGATGGTGCGGGGCAGCCCCTTGTCCACCCCCGGCCAGGATATACGCACCGGGGGTTTTCTCCAGCATGAAGCTGAAATCTTCCGATCCCATGACGGCTTCGGCATGACGATCGACGTTGGCCTCCCCCACCAGTTCGGCGGCCGTGTCGGCATAGGCCGTGGTGTGCACGGGGTCGTTCACGGTCGGCGCGAAGATCAGGCGGAAATCAAGGCTGGCGCGCGCGCCGAACCCTTCGGCAATGTTGGTGGCCGTCCGTTCGAGCAGATCGCGGATGCGGGTCATGATCGCGGAGTCAAAGCACCGCACCGTGCCGCCGAGTGTCGCGGTGTCGGGAATGATGTTGTAGGCGTCACCGCCGGTCATCTTCGTGATACTGAGAACGGCGACGTCCGAGTGGGGGAGGTTGCGGGAGACGATTGTCTGCAAGGCCGTGATCAGGTGACCGGCGACCAGCACCGGATCAATGCTGTCTTCGGGACGAGCGCCGTGCGCGCCCTTACCCTTGATGGTGATGTCGAAAAAGGCCCCGCCCGCCATGGCCGCCCCCGGGCGGATGGCGAACTGTCCGACCGGTAGTCCCGGGCGGTTGTGCATGCCGAACAGTGCGTCGCAGGGAAAACGCTCCAGCAGACCGTCCTCCAGCATGGCCAGCGCGCCGCCAACACCTTCCTCGCCGGGTTGAAAAATGAAATTCACCGTGCCGTCGAACGAACGTGTCTCCGCGAGATAGCGCGCGGCGGCCAGCAGCATCGTCGTGTGGCCGTCGTGCCCACAGGCATGCATCAGGCCCGGCTTGGTGCTGCGATAGCTGACCGTGTTGTCCTCCTGCATCGGCAGGGCGTCCATGTCCGCGCGCAGCCCGATCGAGCCCGCCCCGTTGCCGGAGCGCAGGACGCCGACCACGCCGGTCCGACCGATGCCGCGATGCACCTCGATCCCCCACTCCGTCAGCTTGTCGGCGACGATACCGGCGGTGCGGTGTTCCTCCAGTCCTAGTTCGGGGTGGGCGTGAAGGTCATGGCGGATGGCATCGAACTCGGCGCGGTGGCGCGTCATGAAATCGAAAGCGGACATCGGGTTCCTCATGAAGGGGCTGCGGTTCAGGCCTCGGAAAGATAGGGCTCGGCGTGGTCGTCGGAGTGGGAGGGCTGTTTTGCGCGGTGCAGCAGTACCAGCAGGGCCAGTGGTGCGATCGGTGCGACGCAGGCCCCGACATAGCCGGGCACCAGCGGGTCACTGGTGACGGCGATGAGCCAGGTGACGAAAGGTTGTGTCGCCCCACCGAAGATGGAGACCGCCAGGGAGTAGATCAGTCCGAACACGAACGTGCGGCGCGAGGCCGGGATGGCCCGCAGCATGAGATCGTAGCTGGTTGCCGAGACAAGCCCGGTCAGCATGTTCGCAACCAGATTGAGCACGATCTGGCTGGCCAGACCCGGGGCATGCACGGAGTAGTAGTATGCCGGAAGGATCAGAAGGCAATATGCAGCATAGGCGCCCACGATGACCCGGCGTGGGGCCATGAGACGATGGAGTGCGATGCCGACGATGATCGAGCCGATGCCCGCCGCAAGGCCGATCGCCATGGCGGCCATGCCGATCGCCGGCGACAGATGCAGCACCGAAATCGCATAGCTGGCGCCGAACGTGCGGAGATAAGTGGTGACGGTGCCGGTCAGAATAACGCCGAAGGCCATGGCGACAACGACGGGCGAGACCCGTTCCTGCGGATGACCGGCGGCGGGCTGCTGGTGGGGCAGGACGCCGGTTATGGCGATGCGGCGAAAGAACAGCCCGACCGGCACAATGGAAAGGCCGAGCACGAACGGCACCCGCCAGCCCCAGCTGTAGAGCTGGTCATGTGTCAGAACCGACGAGAGGATAAACCCGACGGCAACCGCGACAAGTCCGGCTGCGAATTGCGTCAGTGCCTGAGCGGAGGCGAAGGCACCCGCGTCGTGTTTGCCACCCAGTGCGTAAAGGAAATCCGTCGCTGGACCGACCTCGCCGCCATCGGAGAAGCCATGCAGCAGGCGGGACAGGAGGATGAGGACGGGGGCGGCGATCCCGATCTGGGCATAGGTAGGTGTCACGACCAGCAGCGCGGACCCTACCGCCATCATCAGGAACGTCACCATCAGGGTCTTGCTGACCCCGGCCCGTGTCGCATACAGCCCCATGACGAAGGCGCCCACCGGCCGCGCCGCAAAACCCGCGGCAAACGTGATCAGGGCCGCCAGCAACTGCATCAGCGGATTATGCACGGGAAAGAAGGCCTGCCCGATCATCGGCGCGAAAAAGGCATACGCCATGAAATTGTAGAATTCGAGGAAATTGCCGACGCTGGCCGCCGCGGCCTGCACCTTGCGGCTGATCGCGACGGGTATCACGCGTTCGCGCAGGCTTTGTCCGAAGGTCAGGATCTGATCGGGCATCGGTGTGGTCCTCATGGCGGCACGGGTGTGGATGGCGGTCAGAATGTCACGCTCAGTCGCCCCCCGATGAAGCGCGGTGCACCGGGGATCCAGAAGTATGTCGTCGTGGCCTGCCCTCCGGCCACGAAATATTGCCGGTTCAGAAGGTTCTGCGCGTAGATCGTCGCGGACCAGCGGTCGCTGAGCGGATGAAACGTCATGTGCGCCCCCATCAGGAAATAGGCGGGCAGGCGATAGGAGCCGAGGCCCCCGGCGACAAGGGCCTGCGACCCACGGTACATCCAGTCGAGCCCGGTTTCCAGTTCGTAATGACGCAACGGGTTGAAACGGTAATCCGCCGTGCCGTTGAGAGTCAGTTTGGGAATGCCGGAGTCGACGCCGCCGAAATCGGTGTAGACCGCCTGCCAGACGCCGTGCGCCGTATAATAGGCGTTGGTCGCGGTCGAATTGAGCGCCATGAATTTCTGATATTTGCCCCGTTCGTAACCGAAATTCTGCGTCACATAGACATGCGGCAGCGGATGGATCGCGGCGCTGAACTCAATGCCCCAGATCTCGGACTTGGGAATATTGACGAACATGCCCAGCGGGCCATAACTCGGCACCAGATACGAACTGATATATTGCTGCCCGTGGTAGTCGTAATAGAACGCCGCGGCGTTGAGGCGGAATACGTTGGGGATGATATCGCTCTTGAAGCCGGCTTCGTACGACAGGACGGTTTCGGGTCCAAAGGGCGTCAACTGCGCCTGCACTACGGTGTTGTTGCCGGTAAAACCGCCGGGTTTGAAGCCTTTGGCCATCTTGTAGTAAAACATGAGATTGGACAGTGCCTGCCATTGAATGCCCAGTGTGCCGGCAAACTGGTTGGCGGAGGCACCCTCGTTCGTGAAATTCAGATCGTTGATGCCGAAATGGACGGTGCGTAGACCCAACAGTTGCCGGTCGTCGGCTTCGTGGTTGATGCCACCGAACAGTGTAATATGATACGGCAGGCGATAGGACACATGGGCATACTGATTGAATGTCTGCTGGTTTTGTCGGAACGACGTTTCGGACAGATAGCCGCGCAGCGGGACATAGGCGGTAAAGTCGAAATAGAACTGTTGCGACATGCGCACGCGATTGTAGGTCATGCCCACCACCCATTGCAGCGGTTGGCCATGATCTTTTGAGGTCAGGTTCAGTTCCTGTGTGAAGGAGTTGGCGACGATGTTGCGATACTGGTCGCCGCTGGCATAGGTCGTGCCGTCCTGGTCGGTGTATTCGCCTTCGCGTTCCGTCTCGTAGGCGCTGATGCTGCGCAGGGTAGCGAATCCGAAATCATGCGCCATATTCAGATCAAAGCCCCAGAACGTATTGTGTTCGGAGGGCTTCGTGTCGGCGGAACGACCGATCAGATGTGCAAATTGCGGGCGAAGGTCCCAGTTCGCCTGCTGATAGCCCAGCGTGGGAATCTTTTGCGAGGCCAGGAAATTGATCACCGGCTTGCCGACGACCACCCCGGAATCGTCCTGCAGCCAGTGTCCGGTCAGCTGGATCGTCGTGCGTGCCGTTGGCGTCCAGCGCAGCTTGGCACGCAGTGCCCAGGAATCGGCGTCGCCCAGCGACGTGTGATTGGCCGGGCTTGTCTGCCAGCCGCCCCCGTGAATCGTCTCGCCCGCGATGCGAAAGGACAGCGTGTCGGTTAGCGGACCCGAAATATAGGCGTCCGAGCGGCTGCGCGCATAGCTGGCGATGTCTTGTGTCGCTCCGGCGTGCCACGTGCGTGTTGGGTCGGCGGTATGGATATTGACGTCGCCGCCCGTGTCGGCAAGTCCGTGCGTCGTACCGGTCACGCCGGGCTGGATATCGACAGTGTCGATATCGAACATCATGCCAGCGGCCATGGTGCTCAGCGGAAACGGAACACCATCGATATAGGTCATGACAGACGACGTGTTGTTCTGCGTGTAATCGCTGAAGCCGATGCCGCGAATGTAGAAGTTCGTGCTTGCCGTGCCCAACAGGCTCTGGATCGTGACGTTGGGTGCGAGGTTCTGCAAGCCCGTCAGGCCCACGACGTTATGCCGTGCCAGTGTGGCCGCCGTGATGCGGGTCGCGGAGTCCGCAACATGTTGCGCCCCACTGAAATGGAAGGCGCGCCGTGCGGCATTGACGGTCATGTCCTCGCCGACGGGTGTGGGGCGTGAGGGGGTGGCCGCGCGCTGCCTGGCGGGCGTGACGGAACGCGGGGTCGATGCACGGTGGGGGGGCTGAGGGGTGGCTGCGGCGGTCGCGTCCAACGGACACCCCAGCAGGGCTGGCAGAACGACCGCGGCGGCCGTGCGCCCCTGCCATGACAGGCGTGTCGCCTGACGTCGTCGTACGGAAGACCGAGGCGTCAGTCCCATCAAGCGCACTCCCTTCTGTTCGGTCGGTGGTGTCGTGTGGTTATAAAACGTCTTTTATAAAACGTGGATGTATCCGGACGACATGCCCCGTTCCCGGCTTTCTTGTGGGGGGACGCGGGGCGGTGTGCCTATATTATCAACAGATCGAAACGAATGGCCTAAGGAAATCTTGTTGCGGAACGTCAACCATATGGTTGATGACACGGTGACGGGGGAGGGCACGGCATGGGCGCGACACGCAGGCACGTCGATTTCAGGCGGCAGCTCAAGCTGCGACATGTGACGCTGCTGGATGTGCTCGATACGACGCGCAGCATGCGTGAAACCGCGCGTCGTCTGGGTATTTCGACCGCCGCTGTCTCGAAGGGTTGCATCGAAATCGAAACGATTATCGGTGCCCAGCTGTTTGACCGTGTGGGTGGGGTGCTGGTGCCCACGCATCTCTGTGCGCGGGTGGTGACCGCGTGTCGTCGGATCGACGCGGAGCTTCTCGCACTGGACGAGGACCTGACCCACCTGGAAGAAAGCCTGCGCGGGACGGTCTCGATCGGTTTTCAGGCGCCGGCCCTGCACACGTTCCTGCCGCGCTGGTGCGCGACCATCAAACAGACGCACCCTTATCTTACGCTCAAGTGCCACTATGGCATGCGGCTCGATCTGCTGGACGATCTTGAGACCAATCGTCTCGATCTGATCCTGATCGACCTTCTGGAGATCGAGGGACGCGCGAGACTGGCGCACGAGTCGCTATGTTCGGAATTCTGCATCGTGCGGGACGGTCCCGTGGATCGGCGCTTTTCGGAGGTTCTCGAACACTGGCACCTGTATGAAAGCCGTGTCTGGCTGCTGCCGGTCCGTGGCATGGCGATGCGCGAGCGGTTCGATCTTATGCTGGCCGCGCGGGGGCTGCGCGCGCCCGACAAGGTGGTCGAATTCAACTCGCCGATCGGCACGCTCGATATCGCCGACGCAACCGACGGTCTGGTATTCGCCCCTGCCTCGATGAGCGAATCACCGCACCGGACCGCGCTGGCACCGGAGGCAGCCCTGGCACACGGAGAGATGATCATGACGCTGGGTGTCGTCTGGGCACACGACACCCGCATGACGCCATCGGCGCGGTTTGTGTTCGAGACGATACTGGCCGACAGGCCGCGATCGGTCTGGGAGCCGGACCTGTCCTGACGGCCGGGGTGCGGGCCCCGCCGTCAGGCCTGTTGTCAGGCGTGGAAGTGTTCGGTCTGCGCGGCCGGGATGTCGCTGCCGCCGCCGCTGTGCGACGGGCCGAGCGGGCGCGGGGCCACATGCGGCAGGGCGTCCCCGTCGGCGCGGAAAAGATGCGCGCTGTCGGTCGGCAGGGCCAGGCGGACATGGGCGCCGACGTCCGTGGTGTCGCTGCCAGCCGTCTGGACGACCAGCATCGTGCCATCGTCGGATTTGACGTGCAGGATCGTCAGCGAACCCAGCCGTTCGGACAGTGTCACGACACCGCCCAGCGTGCCCTCGGAGACATGCAGAAGGTGTTCGGGACGAATGCCCAGGGTGACACCATCACCCGCAGTCACACCGTCGGGGCGGACGGGGATGACAAAGGTCTGGCCGAGGGCCGACACCGTCACCGAGTCCGCCGCCACCTGAAGGACGCGGGCCTCGAGCAGGTTCATCTTCGGCGCTCCGATGAAACCCGCGACGAACAGGTTGGCCGGCCGGTGATAAAGCTCCAGCGGGGCGCCGACCTGCTCCACGTTGCCCGCGCGCAGGACCACGATCTTGTCGGCCATGGTCATGGCCTCGATCTGGTCGTGGGTGACGTAGATCGTCGTGGCGCCCAGCTTGCGATGCAGGCTGGTCAGTTCGACGCGCATCTGCCCGCGCAGCGCGGCGTCGAGGTTGGACAGCGGTTCGTCGAACAGAAACACCTTGGGGTTGCGCACGATGGCGCGCCCGATGGCCACGCGCTGGCGCTGGCCGCCGGACAGTTGGCCGGGCTTGTGCTTCAGCCATGGCTCGAGCTGAAGGATGCGGGCGGCGTCCATCACCTTGCTGTGGCGTTCGTCCTTGGCGACCGATGCCAGCTTGAGCGCGAAGCCCATGTTGTCCTCGACCGTCATGTGCGGGTAGAGCGCGTAGGACTGGAACACCATCGCCAGCCCGCGTTCGGCGGGCTGCTGTTCGTTGGCGCGCACCCCGTCGATCAGCAGATCGCCTGAGGTGATGTCTTCCAGTCCCGCGATCATGCGCAGCAGCGTGGACTTGCCGCACCCCGAGGGGCCGACGAACACAACGAATTCGCGATTCTCGACGGTCAGGCTGACGCCTTTGATCGTCTCGTTGCCGCCGGCATAGGTCTTGCGGACATTCTGAAGGGTAACGTTAGCCATGGGCGGATTTCCTGTCGGACGGGCGGGGGCGGCTCATTTCACGGCACCGAAGGTCAGGCCACGGACGAGCTGCTTCTGGCTCAGCCAGCCGAAGACCAGGATCGGGGCCACGGCCAGTGTGGAGGCGGCCGACAGTTTGCCGAAAAACAGCCCTTCCGGAGATGAAAAGGACGCGATGAACGACGGCAGCGGCGCCGCGTTCGAGGACGTAAGGTTAAGTGACCAGAACGATTCGTTCCAGCTCAGGATCAGCGACAGAAGCGCGGTCGACGCGACGCCGGGAAGGCTGAGCGGCAGCAGCACATGCCAGACCTCGCCCAGACGGGTCGCGCCATCCATGCGCCCAGCCTCCAGGATCTCGCGCGGGACTTCCTTGAAAAACGTGAACAGCATCCACACCGTGATCGGCAGGTTCATCAGGACATAGACGATGACCAGCCCCGTGCGCGTGTCCAGAAGTCCGGCGTTGCGCGCCAGGATGTAGATCGGCACCAGAACGCCCACGGGCGGCAGCATCTTGGTCGACAGCATCCACAACAGCGTGCCGCGCGTACGCTTGGTCGGTGAAAACGCCATGGCGTAAGCGCAGGGAACCGAGAACAGCAACGCCACGATTGTGCCCAGCACGGAAATCACGATCGAGTTGATCGCAAAATGCCAGTAATTCGCGCGCTCGAAGACCTCATGATAGCTGGCCAGCGTGGGGTGGAAGAAGAATTTGGGTGGCGTGGAGACCGCGTCGATCTCGCTCTTGAACCCCGTCATCGCCATCCATAGGATGGGGAAGAAGACCCAGAGCGCGACACCCCAACCGATGATGGTCAGCGCCGCGCGCGACAGCGCGGCCTTGCGTGCTGGTGTCATGTCAGGTCTCCAGATTGCGCGCGACGGAGCGCACAAGGAAGGCGGCAACGATGTTGGCGATGATGATGGCAATCACGCCCCCCGCCGACCCGCCGCCCACGTCGAACTGCAGCAACGCACGCGAATAGATCAGGAAGGCCAGGTTCGTGGTGGCGACGCCGGGGCCGCCCGCGGTGGTGACGGTGATTTCGGCGAACACGGTCAGCAGGAAGATCGTCTCGATCATCACCACGACGGTAATCGCGCGGCGCAGATGCGGGATGATGATGTAGAAGAAGCGGGCAACCGGGCCCGCGCCGTCCATGCGCGCGGCCTCTTTCTGTTCGCCGTCCAGGGACTGGATGGCGGTCAGCAGGATCAGCACGGCGAACGGCAACCATTCCCATGAGACGATCAGCGTCAGGGTGAACAGCGGATAATGCGACATCCAGTCGATCGGCGTCAGACCCACCATGCGCATCATGTTGGAATAGACACCATAGATCGGATGCAGCATCAGGTTCTTCCACAGCAGCGCGGCCACTGTGGGCATGATGAAGAACGGCGAGATCACCAGCACGCGCGCAATGGAACGTCCTGGAAAGGCCTGATCATACAGAACGGCGAGCAACGTTCCGAAGCCGACCGTGATGACCAGAACGCCGATGACCAGAAACGCCGTGTTGGCCAGGGACGACCAGAAATCAGGGTCGGACAGAAGGTAGGTGTAATTGTCGAACTTTGCGAAACCGTGCTGGGTCGGATCGACGAGGTTGTAGTTCTGGAACGAATACCACAGCGTCATGATCAATGGCACGGTCGCCCATGCCGCCAGGATCAGCACCGACGGGCCAACGAGGGCCAGCGTACCCCGCCGCCGCGCGGACTGGCGCGGCGGGGCAGGAGCGGCAAGGGTGGAGGCGCTCATGCCCAACGATCCTTAGTGCAGAAGGCCGGACTGACGCATGACGCGGGTCACTGCCCGGTCGGACGACGACAGCATCGAGTCCACGGTTTGCGAGGTGGTCAGCAGCGCCGCAACGGACTGCCCGACCTGCGTTCCGATGGCCTGGAACTGCGGAATGTCGGCAAACTGCGCGCCGGTGTAGGCCCGCGGTGCCTTGGTCTGACCGTCCGGGTTGGAGTGTTCGATCGCGTCACGCACGAAGCCCGCGAACGGGGCGGCCTTCTGATAGTCCGGGTTCGCGTAGGTCGAGTTTCGCGTGCCCGCCGGTGCGGCGACCCAGCCATTGGACTTGGCCACCAGATCGACATAGGCCTTGGACGTCGCCCACGTGATGAAGGTCGTCGCATCGTCGACGTTTTTCGACGAGGCCGGGATCGCCAGACTCCAGATCCACAGCCAGCTCGGCGCATTGGCGAACGTGCCGCTCGGTGCCGCGGTGAAGCCCACCTTGTCGGCGACTTGCGACTGCTTCGGATCGAACAGCAGCCCGCCCGCCACGGTCGAATCCACCCAGATCCCGCAATGTCCGCTGGCGAACAGGGCCAGATTCTCATTGAAGCCGTTCGAGGCGGCGCCCGGAGGGCCGTCCTTCTTCATCACGTCGACATACCAGGTCAGGGCCGCTTTCCACTCCGGCGTATCGAGTGTCGGCTTCCAGGACGCGTCGAACCACTGGCCACCAAAGGCATGCACGGTCGCGGTCAGGAACGCCATGTTCTCGCCCCAGCCCGGCTTGCCGCGCAGGCAGATGCCATAGACCTGGTTCGTCTTGTCGGTGATCTTGTCGGCGTACTCCGCGAGCTGCGCATAGGTCGGGTGCGCGGGCATGGTAATCCCGGCCTTGGTGAACAGGTCCTTGCGGTAATACGTCATGTCGCTTTCGGCGTAGAACGGCAGCGCGTACAGTGCGCCGTCGACCGTCAGGTCCTTGCGTACCGTCGGCAGCAGGTCGTCAACGTCGTAGGCGGCGTCAGGCTTGACGGGGGCGAGCCATTTCTGTTTCGCCCACAGCGGCACTTCGTAGTTGCCGATGGTCAGAACATCGAACTGGCCGGCCTTGGTGGCGATGTCGGTGGTGACGCGCTGGCGCAGCACGTTCTCTTCCAGCACCACCCATTTCAGGTGGATGTCGGGATGCTGTTTCTCGAATTCCGACGACAGTTTCTGCATGATGACCATGTCGCCGTTGTTGACGGTCGCGATGGTCAGCGTGCCGGCCGCGTGCGCGGCGGACAACGGCAACAGCCCGGCACAAGCCAGAAGGGCGCAGCGGAGTGACGATTTGAAACGGGACGTACGTGGCATGAAGGTGCCGGCTCCCACAGTTTATTGTTCTTGTTGACCCTTCGAGAGGGCGTTACACGAGCGTGCGCGTACCGGGCCCACCGGTCAAGCAGCCCTTTTCGCCCATCGGGGCCTCGCGGTCGGTCGACGGCGTGCCACGGGTGATCGAAGGCCCCGCAGTCGCGCGATTTTGAAGTGTCGCTCAGCTGGAGGTGATCCTATCGTGCGTGCCCCGTCCATCATGCCGCGACCGTCTACGATCCTGGCTCGCTTCCTGTGTGCGGCCGCGCTGGTGTGCGCGCCGTGTGGATCGCCGTCGATGGCGGCTGCAGCGCCAGCGCCAGCGGTTCCGGCGGCACCCGCGCCCACACCCGACACGCCGACGTCGCTTCTGCCGGCGGACAGCATCACGCACCATACGCTTGTCCTGCATGGGCGCCATATCGCCTACACCGCGCAGGCCGGCACGCTGACCCTGCGGGACGAGGCGGGGAAGCCCGCGGCCAAGATGTTTTACGTCGCCTACCGGTGCGACGCGATCGACGGGCATGGCGGGGCATCGTGCCTTGGCACGGACGGACGACGGCCGGTCTCGTTCTTCTTCAACGGCGGGCCCGGCGCGGGAACGGCGTTCCTGAATCTGGGGGCGGCGGGGCCGGCCGTGCTCGACTTTCCCACCGCCGACCCGACCGACGGCGGCGGGGCGCGCCTGCGTGACAATCCGGACAGCTGGCTCGGCGCGACCGACATGGTGTTTCTCGACGCGGTGGGCACCGGATACAGCCGCGCGCTTGATGACAAGACCGCGCCCAAGGCGTTTTACGGCGTGAAACAGGACGCGGCGGCCTTCGCCAAGGCGATCGCGTTGTGGGTCGCGCAGAATGGGCGCGCGGGCTCACCGCACTATCTGGTGGGCGAGAGTTACGGCGGCATCCGGTCGATGCAGGTTGCGTGGGCCCTTCAGACCCAGCAGAGCCTGATCCCCGACGGCATCGTCATGATTTCGCCGGCTATCGAGATGGGGTTGCTCGACGTGACCGACAATCCGCTGGGTGCGGCGCTGTCGTTGCCTGGCCTGATCAACGCGCAGCTTGAGCGCGAGCATCGGCTGAGCCCGGCGTCGATCAACGAGGGTTACGACTTCGCGCTCGGCCCATACCTGTCGACGCTCGCGGCGTCGATCCCGACCGGCGAGAAAGCGGGCGCGTTCTATGCCGATATCGCGCGCCGGACGGGGCTTCCGGTCGCCACGGTGACGAAGCTGCGCGGCGTACTCGACGTCAGTGCGCATGACGTGCGCAGCCGCGACGGACGTCTGTACAGCACGTATGACGCGACGCAGTCGATCGCCGATCCCTATCCGGAGGGCGTCGATAACGCCGACAGCCCCGACCCCGTCCTGTGGGGCTATGGTCGCGCCTATGGCGCGGCGTTCGCGGGTTACGCGGCCGACACGCTGGGGTTCAGGACCGACCTGACCTACGACCTTCTGAACCTCAAGGTAAACGGCGCGTGGGACTACCGCGACGGTGAGGGTGGGCTGGAGGCGCGTCAGATCCCGCTGCTGCGCAAGTTGCTGGCGCTCGATCCCGGTCTGCATGTGTTCGTCGCCAACGGTCTGTTCGACATGTCGTGCCCGTTCGCGAGCACGCGCTGGATGATCGCCCACCTGCCTGTCGGGGCCGACCGGGTGGGCGCGTACCTCTATGCGGGCGGTCATATGTTGTACAGCCGACCGGACAGCCGGGCCGCCCTGACCCGGGATGTTGCCGCGTTCATGGCGCCGGCGTCGGACGGCGACGCGCATCCACATCCCACGCACGGGTGATGGTCGCAGCGCTGCTCGGGGCCGAACAGCGCCGGCTGCCGCTCTGGTGGCCGGTCTGGGTCGGCTTGGGCGCGGCCGTATATTTTGCCCTGCCTGCCGAGCCGGGCCTGTGGCTGCCGTGTGGGATCGGCGCGGTCGGGTGTGTGGCGATGCTGGTGCCGAACCGGCCAATGGTGCGCTGGCTCGGCGCGTTCCTTCTGGCCTTCGGACTGGGGTTTGGCGCGTCGATGTCGGCGACGCGCTCGGCTCCGCCGATGCCGGCGCTGCCGCGTCGCGCGGTCGTTGTGTCGGGCCGCGTGGCCGCGATTGATCTCCTGCCCGGGCACGACGACGCGGTCACCGCACGCCGGATCACCCTGGCGGACCCGGTGTTCGAGAGTGGTATCGATGTCGGCATGGCGCCGCTGCGCAGGCACCTTCAGATCCGTCTGGCCTCGGGTGATACGACGATGCTGGCCCCCGGCACGCGCGTTCGGCTGCGCGCCCTGCTGCGGCCGGTGCC
>NZ_JABXXR010000033.1 GCF_013376175.1 Ameyamaea chiangmaiensis | reverse complement strand
GGGAGGTTTCCCCGAGTGGCTGGCACAGGACAGGGGGCTGTCGGCCAAGACGATCCAGAGCCGGATCAGCCCGCTGAAGACCTTCTGGGACTGGCTGGAGCGCAAGGGCTATGCCGAGGGCAATCCGTGGCAGGGCGCGACGACCGGACTGAAGCGTCGGGCGGAGCGCGAACGGACGGCGGAGCGCAAACGTCCCTACCGTGCCGAGGAACTGGTCGCCCTGCAGCGTCAGGGTGTGTCCGCGTGCTCGCCGCTGATGATCGACCACCTGATCGGACACAAGTCCCAACGGCTTGTGGGGAATACCTACGCGGCGCAGGACTTTGGCGATGCGGCCTACCAGGATGCGATCATGGGCACGGTGGAGAAGGGGGGAGAACAAAATGTCTGCTATAGAACGGGATAGGCGGGAAGCGGTCATTCGTGTTGCCAAGTGCGCTTCAGCCGAAGTTCAACTGAAATTTTGGAAGAGCTTGTTGCCTTTCAAATCGAGCTGGCTGAGAACCGTGTTTCAACTCACGGGACATTCATCCATGCCCGCACCATTTGCTGCTTGCGGGCGGTTTCTGATACCGCTGCCTCGCAATCTGGTCGTAAGAGAGCCATGAAAACGCACTCTTACGAAGTCGCCTATCCTGCCCGTCAGGGATATCCAGAACAGAGTTGATTTAGTGATGACGAACACCCCAGCCGATGAGTGGTTTGCTCGCCCCCTCGAGGATGAACTCCAGATATGGAAGTTCACCAATAGTTACGCGCTTCTTATTGGCAGAGCGAACGCCGAGCATGGGCCGGGGAGCTGCTTCCATGCCAAATCTGGTGGAACTGTCTGGGAGGCAATAATGGAAGAAACGCCTTGGCTGGACGAACAGGAGGTGCCGGGACCATTCGTGCCTCTACGACACTCTCCAGGCCAATTCTTCCCCCGCATGGCGCGCCCAATTATCGGAGACCCCCTCGACAAATTCAGTCTCGTCCAAGCACGACTGCCAGATTGCAACAACGAACAACGCTATCTTCGCAATGCTCAAACGCAGTTGGAAGCATTAGTTGCTGATCTTGCCGCAATTTGCCGTGTCGTAGAGCCGTCTAAGGCTACTCTTGAAGTTTATGGGCACGAAATTCGTAATCTTCTTATTCTGGCTGCGACCGAAGTCGAAATGCACATGGCCGGAATCATGGTCTCAAATGGCAATAAAGAGGAGCGCAAAAATACTATCTCGTATGTGAAGCTTGCCGAACCACTAAGGCTTCGCGGCTACTCGGCCCGCTTCAAACGCTACCCCGAAGTGGCGGAAATTAAGCCATTCGCAGAATGGCTTAGTGATAAGTCCACAGCGTCACTCAAATGGTATGACGCATACAACGCAGTGAAGCACGACCGGGAGTGCCAGTTCAAACGTGCATCCCTCTGCAACGCCTTTGAGGCGGTTGCTGCCTGTGCGATACTACTCGTAGCTCAGTTTGGCGAAGCTGGACTGTCCGATGATCTTGAGCGCTCACTTACGGTCGAAGGCGAACCGTGGCTAATAAAAGATTGCTACGTGGCACCCCAACAGTCTGCCACGTGGACGCCCACCAATCATCCTGACGTGCTTTAGGCGGGTTCAAACAGAGGTTTTCCGGACCGCAACAGCGGTTTCGATATTGTTCTGCAAACTCATTCAGTCTCGCTTTCGCTGAAGACGTAGAAATGTCATCAGCGGAGTACGCCCGGCAATTGTACAGACTTCGTTGTAGTGGGGGAAAGCTGACGATCAGCTATGGAGAGACAAACATGTCCAGACAGACGTTGCATTTGCGGCAATTACGGTCTGCCCCGCTCCCAAGGAGTAGTTCTGTCTTTCAAACGAATTTTTTCTACGTGTTCCGCACGATGCAAGAATGATGTAATTAGATTTTGAGATGCTATATATATTGTCGTATGCGCGTCGGCATCTCGTTTCCCCTCAGGCATCCACGCGCAAGCGGACAGTTTCCCAATCAGTTTTTTAATATCTTCTGATTCCAAGTCTACTTTTGAAGTATGAGAAAAAATATTCCTAATTTTCCTCATTACGTCTGTATATCTCGCTTCTTCTTGGGTTATGATTCCAAGGGCTCTCGCCATTTTTATTTTTGCCGAAAATGTTCCTAACGGTGCGTTAAATCCGTCGATCAGATCATCTGCAGGGGAACCAGGAAGTAAGAATGATTTAATCGACCTCTCCAATAAAAACATCTATAAAGGAGCAAGCAATAATCACTGTGCCTCTGGAACTTTCTTTAGGAAATTCGGACAATACATCCGCGTACTCAAAAATAGCAGGGTCTTCATCTTTACTGAGGGCCCTTATGTTGTCGTAGCCTTCGTCAAAATCTTGCATATTGTTTCTCCCTTTACCTAACGACCAAGTCTGACGCACTTCCCCGTTTCGCCACTGACTATACAGTCACATTTAATCGAAGATTTACCGTTCTAAAATTCCTTGGACAACGCCGAACGCTTGTTTGTCGGAGTTACAGGCGCTTCGAAGAAGCAGGCCGCCCATTGGTAGAGTGCAAGTGCGATGCCTTTCCTTCGGTATTTTTCGTACACATTTATGCTGTCACATTGTACGAATGCGGAGCCGCCCCCAAAAACAGCTAAAGCAGCACATTCCCCATCGTCACATGAAATGACTTGGAACCAGAGATGGCCACTGCTATGTGGGACTTCTACAGACCGTATGTCGCAGTCCCAAATATCAAGGTCATAGCTGGTCCCATCTGGAAGGCTTATCGCCTTGAATTCATAGCCGTGTATGAGGGGGCCTTCCCACTGTTCGATTGTCGTTAGTGATCTCATGGCAGTGTCCAGTGTTGTCCTCAGCGTAGCAACGTCGGCTTTTCAGCCTTCTATCACAGTTGCTTGGATGTCCGAGATAGGGGCGTTAGCCGACATATCACTAAGCAGGCTTGCGCTCCGAGCCCCCGGCTGCCCCCTTCACCTCGACCCTGATGGTCCTCCCCAGCCTCCCTGTAGCGGCGTAGTCGATCGCCTTCCAGGCCTGAGCGATCCTTGATCGTGGCACGATCAGACCATCATGCATGGGCAGCACGGCACCTCCGGCCTCCATGATGGTGTGCCAATGGCGTGCCGGATGATGGAGGCCTCCACACCCATCAGATACTGCCCCACGGCCCAGTGACGCAGGTGTGGGGGCACCTGCTGTATAACCTCCTCGGGCAATACTCGGGTTATGTCGTTCAGGACCGGGTAGCGCGTGAAGACCGGACCGGTGATGTCGCCGGGTTGCAGGCCTGCACGGACAGCGGGCGGGGTGGAGGCAGGCCATGTCTGCGGTGGCTTGCCCAGTTGCCAGAAGAGCACGAACCAGTGCTTGATCGCGTCGCGATGCGCGTCTGACACCCCCGGCAGGGCGTAGGGATCACCCTCCGGCGGAGGTGCGTACAGACGGGCCAGTGCGATCGACAGGTAGGACGCGCAGAGGTCCAGTTCGCTCACGGCCTCGCCATCGATCCTGATCCAGTCGCGCTCGGCCCGGCTGAGGCCGCTGTAGCGAGTCTGCAGGACGGGATACGCACAGCCCTTTGAACGTTAGGCGGGTGGCCGGGGCGGACCCGTCACCTGAACATCGCCTAGACTGACGATGTGCGTTATTCGTGGATCGTCGCGTGGCAGACGACAGGGCATCGCTGTCATGAACGGGACGGCTTGATACCGCCATGGGGAGAGTGGGCGTTGCGGCGGAGAGAGGGTTTGAAGGAGCGTTCGGTGCTGGCGGCGAGAAAGGCCGCGGGCCCGGCTCGCCGCGCGCTGCTGCTGGTGGGTGTGTCGACGTGTGCCATGGTCGGTCCGTCGGCGTTGGTTCGGGCGCAGGACGCGGTTGGATCGACACACAAGGTCATTCCGACGGTCGGGCAGACGACGCAGCAGCAACCGGTCGCGCTCTCGGCAGCTGCAAAGGAAGAGACGATACTGGTGCGCGGAGATGTCGCCGCCGCGCTACGACAACAGCCGGGCGGTGGGTTGATTCGCGCCGAGCAGGGCGACCGGTCCGTCAGCTCGGTGGACCGGGAGTATATCAGCCGCCAGCCGCCGACGGCGACGGCGTTTCAGCTGATTTCGTCGCTTCCGGGCGCTACGGTGTCGACGTCCGACCCGTTTGGCTTCTCGCCCTACTCCGACCTGACGGTGCGGGGGCTGGGCAATGATGCGATCGGCTATGTGCTGGAGGGTATGCCCCTCAACGATGTCGCGTATTACACGGGATATCCGTCCCAGTTCGCCGATACCGAGAATTACGACAGCGTCTCTCTGGAGCAGGGGTCGGCCGATCTTGACAGTCCGGTGCTCAATGCCGCGGGTGGCCTGATGACACTGGCGTTTCGTGACCCGTCGCCGAGGGCTGGGGGGTATGTCGGGATTTCCTATGGCTCCTACGACACGAACCGCGAATTTCTTCGGCTTGAAACGGGCGAAATCGGCCACACCGGCATCCGGGGATTCGTGTCTTATTCGCATGGTGCCACCGACAACTGGCGCGGTCCCGGACGTGACACCCGACAGCATGTCGATTTCAAGTTCCTGAAATCATGGGGTGCCGACAGCCATGCCGCCATCCTCGGCTCGTGGAACAGCACCATCACCAGTTATTACCCGCAACCGACGCTTGCGTCCTGGAAGGAGGAGGGGATTGGGGGGGCGAACAATCTGGCGGCAAGCTATAACATCAACGATGCGGAGGGTGGGACAGACTACTGGCGCCTGTGGCGTGCGCCTGAACGCACGCTGTATGTCGGGGCTCCCGTCCATCTGTCCCTGACCGGTCGTTTGTCATTCGACGTCACGCCGTATTCCCAGTTCGCATACGGCAATGTGCCCGGCGGTTCGATGCTGTCCGAAAGCGGCCTGTATGACGGGACGCAGCCGCTGGGCGCGCCTTTGGTGTTGCCCGATGCCGTGGACGGCACGGCAGTGGCGCGCGCGAACTACACCCAGCGCAGCTACCGCTCCGGTTTCAATGCGGCGCTGCATTATCGCTGGTCGTGGAACGATCTCGTTCTGGGTTATTGGTATGATTACAGCGACGACAATGAACAGGACAGTTTCACGCCCGTCACCGACAATGGCTATGCGCCCGATATCTGGGCTGAGACCCGACGCGACACGGTTCTTCTGTCTGATGGTCGCCCGTTTCTGGCCGGCAGTCAGCACGCCGTGTCACAGACGAACGCGCTTTTCATCGGAGATCATATCGCCCTGGCCGGGGACCGGCTGACCATCGATGCCGGTTTCAAGGCCGTGATGCTGACGCGTGGCGGCGTCAATGCGATGCCGGGGCCGCAATATCGCGCCGACAGCAGCTATTTCGAGCCGCTGCCGCGCGTGGGCATGCGCTGGCGTCTCGATCAACACAGTCAGATCTTCCTGAACGGGACGACCAATTTTCGCGCGCCGGCGAGCAATGCCTTCTTCAATCTGTATGACCCGACCTCCGGCGCGATCTACCAGCGTGGCGTCGCGAACACGAAACCCGAATATTCGATTTCCGAGGAACTGGGCTACCGTTACAGCGACCGCCGGATCGTCGGCAGCCTGACCCTGTTCAACTATAATTTTACAAACCGGCAGATTGCGACAGAACTCGACGTCAATGGATCCCTGGTGCAGTCCACCATCAACGCCGGCGGACAGACATCGCGCGGCGTGGACGTGGAGGTCGGAACCCGGCCCTGGCATCATGTCAGCCTGTATGGATCAGGCGAATATCTGCACGCGACGATCGACAATGATATCGCATCGGCGGGAGACGTGTTGCCGACGCGGGGCAAGACGGCCGTCCGCAGTCCGCCCCTGCAGGCATCGATCGCGCTGAGCTACGACGACGGGCACGTCTTCGGGATCGCCAGTGTGAAATATGTCGGCCATCAGTATGCAAGTTTCATGAATGACGAACGCATCCCAGACCACACGACCGGGGATCTGTCGTTCGGCTATCATTTTTCCGATATATCACGGCTGCATGCGCCGACGTTGCGGATGAATTTCGTCAACATCACCAACCAGCATTACCTGTCCGGTGTGGCCAGCCCCAGCCTGAACGCACAGGACACAACCGGGCGTCTGGGCACCACCATCGCGGGTAGCGCGCCCGCGTATTACATCGCCGGTGGATTTGCCGCCCTGTTTACCGCCTCGACCGGGTTCTGAGGCGCATGGAAAGGGCAGGGGAACTCACGTCGATTCGAAGCCGGTTGAGGCCGTGGGGGACCATGATTCCGTCGGCGCATGCCCGTATCGCATTTCCTTCGCGGATGTCGCCGGATCGGGTGTCATGACCGAGACGACGCACTATGCCCATGGCCTCGGGAAGACACTCAAGCGCCCGGACTGGCCGGAACTGACGGCGGAGGATGCGTCGGCCGTTCTGGCCCGTTTTCCCCGCGCGGGGAATTTTCAGAAGATCGCATGGCGCAGCCCCAGGCCTTTTTCAGCCGCCGCGCGGATCGACACCGATCGCGGCGGCGTTTTCATCAAACGTCACCATCATCGGCTGCGCTCCGTGTCTGACCTGGGGGAGGAGCACCGCCTGATGGCGTATCTGCGCGCACAGGGGCAGCCGGTGGTGCCGGTCCTGTGCACGGATCTGGGGCATGGTGTTCTGTCCGACGGTGTCTGGTGCTACGAAGTTCACGGTCTGGGGGACGGTGTCGACGTGTATCAGGATCGCTCGTCCTGGACGCCGTTTCTGACATCGGGTCACGCCCGGGCAGCGGGTGGCGCCTTGGCGGGTCTGCATCGTATAATGCGGGCGTATGACGCGCCGCCCCGCCGTTCCCCGTTGCTGATCAATAGCGACGGGCTGATGCGCGCACCGACGCCGATCGCGACGCTGGAGGCACGTCTGGTCCACCGGCCGGCTCTGGCGTATTTCCTGGCGGAACGGCCATGGCGGCAGGATCTGGTCGACCATGTGTTGCGCCCGTGGCATGACGATGCGCGTGCGGCAATGGACGCCGTTCCCGCGTCGTGGGGGCACGGGGACTGGCACGGGTCGAACCTGCTGTGGTCGTCGGGCGAAGCGAACGCCAGCGTTGCGACCATTCTGGATTTTGGGCTGGCCGATCGCACATCCGCCCTGTTCGACCTCGCGACGGCGATTGAGCGCGGTGTGATCCCCTGGCTGGACCTGGAGGACGGCGAGCCGGTGGCAGCACTGGATCATCTGGATGCGTTTCTTGCCGGGTATGGCAGCGTCCTGCCCGTCACCTCGTCGCTGCTCGACGCTCTGGCGGCGGTGCTGCCGGTCGTGCATGTCGACTTCGCGCTGAGCGAAATCGACTATTTCGTGGATCTTCTGGGCGACGACGAACAGGCGGACGTCGCCTACGGTCCCTATCTGCTGGGCCATGCGGACTGGTTCGGGCGCCCGGAAGGACAGCGGCTGCTGCGTCATCTTCGGACGCTCGCATCCCGGGGCGTGCCGTTCCGATGACCGATCCCGCGCCTGCAACGTCGGTCGCGCCGCCGTTCGACACCTTGATGGCTGCGGTCGCGACCGACACGGAAGCGTACTCCCTGCGTTTCCACGCGGATTTTCGGAGGCTGTCGGGTCTGGCGGCCTGGGGGGACGGGGATGCCCGGAACGCACGATATGGCGCTGTAAACAGGGATTTTCTGGGGTCTTATGAGGCTGGGGTGCTGGCCGGCACGCCACCGCCGTCGGATTTCACGGACTGCGCCCCCGCACGACGCGGCCGGCTGCCCGACAGACCCGCCAGCGCGAACCGTTCGACCCGAGACATGTTCGACGACGATGGGCTCGATACCCGCGTGCCCGATCTGCGTTTGAAGGGGGCGTCGGGGCCGTCCTGCGCTGCCCGTTCGACATCGTCTTCGGTCGTCGTCGAGTGACGATGTCCCCGCTCGAAGCTGGCGGCGTCGTTCTTAACATTGCCGGTGTGTGGCTGACGGCGCGTCGCAACATGCTGTGCTGGCCGGTCGGTATCGTCGGTGTGGTAGTCTATGCGTATCTGTTCTGGCGGTGGCGGCTCTACGGGGACATGGTCTTGCAGATGCTGTATGTCGTCGTGCAACTCTATGGCTGGTACACGTGGCGACGTGCCACGAAGGATCAGCCGGCGGCGGTCGTGCCGGTGCGGGCGAAGGGTTTGCGGGTTCTGGCCGAGGTGGGGGCGACGGGGGCTCTTTCGGCGCTCCTCGCCTGGCTCATGGCGCGCTACACGGACGATGCGATGCCACGCATCGACGCCCTGCTGACCGGATTCAGTCTGCTGGCATCATGGTGGGCGGCGCGTCTGCACAGGGAGAACTGGATCCTGTGGGTCATCGTCGACACCGCCTATACCGTGCTGTTCGTGTATCGTGGCGATGACCTCACGGCATTCCTGTATGGAACCTTTACACTCCTGGCCCTCTACGGGGCCGCGGCATGGCGATCCGCCGTGTTGGGGGCACCCGGGGCAGAGGCGCCACGGTCGCCGCGCTGACGGACAGGCCGTAGCAACCATCCTCGACAGGCCAAGAGTGCCGGTTCAGACGTGTTTGTTATTTCGGCAGGATACGGCGCAGGTAATCGCGATTGGTGGCGCTGATACCTGCGTCGCTCGCCGCGACCCGCTAGGGAGTCGCCCAAGGGGCCGTCAGGCAACCCTGGCCAGCACCGGAAAAGCGAGCAAGCTCACCCTGTCGCGCCATGGTGCGTCTACTATCCGCCGCCCGCGATCACACTGGTGATCACGCCGGTCGCCACGGCCGCCAGCAGGAATCTACCCCGGGAATCGATCCAGCGAGGACCCGGCGGTGGTGCGTTAAGGCCCTGATCACGGTGCCACTCATCACCGTAGATACCGCCGCCATCGGGTTCACCCTGTGCGCCGGCGCCCCGCCGCGTTTGAGGAGCGGGAAACGCGTGCTACCGTGCGGGTCCCTGACATGCGAGAGCCAGACTATCAGCCCATGGTAAAGAAAATTATTATCGATACCGATCCCGGTCAGGACGATGCCATGACGATCCTGCTGGCCCTCGCCAGCCCGGAGATCGCGTTGCTTGGCATCACGACGGTGGCCGGAAACGTCAGTGTCGACTGCACGACACGCAACGCCCTGAAGACCCTGGAACTGGCACAAAGACCGGATGTTCCGGTGTATCGCGGAGCCGAGCGGCCGCTGGTCGCCCCGGGCGTCATGGCGGCCCATGTGCATGGCGCCACGGGCTTCGACGGGCACGATCTGCCCACGCCGCGCCTGACCCCGGCGTCGGGTTCGGCGGCCGAGTTCCTGGTCCGGACGCTTATGGAGCACGATCCCGGCACCGTGACCGTGTGTGCGATCGGACCGTTGACCAACCTTGGCCTGGCGTTACGTCTCGAACCCGCGATCGCGGATCGCGTGGAGCGCATCGTCCTGATGGGGGGAGCCTTTGCCGAAGTCGGCAACATCACCTGCGCCGCGGAATTCAACTTCTTTGTTGACCCCCATGCGGCTGCGATGGTCTGCCAGTCCGGTATTCCGCTCACGGTAATCCCGCTGGATGTCACGCATCAGCTTCACACCACGCGGGCACGGGTGGCGCGCTTTGCCGCCCTGGGCAATCGGGTGGGGCGTGTGGTCGCCGACTGGCTGACGTTCGAGAAGACGTTCGAGGCGGAGAAATACGGCACTGATGGCGGCCCGCTTCACGATCCCAACACGGTCGCCTGGCTGCTTGCGCCGCATCTGTATCGCGGGCGCGAGGTGGCATTGCAGGTCGAGACGCAGGGTGCCCTGACGCAGGGGGCCAGCGTCGTGGACTGGTGGGGGATCACCGATCTGCCCCGTAACGCGCTGTTTTTGCGGCAGGTGGATGGTGATGGTGTCTATGAGCTTCTGTTCGAGAGGCTCGCGCGCCTGCCGTGATCCATGCCGCCTCTCCGACGCTTGCAGGCTGGAGAGGCGGCGCGTTGGGCTCAGCCCTGGTCGGGCGCGGCGGCGGCGTTGAGGTGGATATACTTCTCGATCCCAACCTGCTTGATCAGGTCGAACTGGCGGTCGAGGAAGTCTTCATGTTCTTCCTCGTTCTCCAGGATCTTCAAAAGCAGGTCGCGTGAGACGTAGTCGCGGACGCTCTCGCAATAGGCGATGCCTTCGCGCAGGTCTTCGAGCGCTTTTACCTCAAGCTTGAGGTCGCACTCAAGAATTTCCTGAACGTTCTGACCGATCAGGATCGTGTTCAGACGCTGTACGTTCGGTAGTCCGCCCAGATACAGGATGCGCTCGATCAGCCAGTCGGCGTGGCGCATTTCCTCGATCGACTCTTCATACTCCTTCTTGCCGAGAAGCGTGACGCCCCAGTGATTGAGGGTGCGGGCGTGAAGAAAGTACTGATTGATCGCCGTCAGCTCGTTCGTGAGCTGCGTGTTCAGGTGTTCGATAACCTTCGGATCTTTGATGGGCATGACGCGTGTGTCCTCTGTCGCGGTTGTCGTCCGTGCCCCGTGTCTACCGGAACCGCCGCCACCACGCAAATAAAAAACTGTTGTTTTTCAATATGATAATGGATGTGATTATCACTCTCAACCCCCGTCTTCCAAAGATGACGTTTGTCAGGGGGTTAGGGGCGTCCAACAGCCATGAAATCGGGGTGATCGGGCCACCCGATCCCGTGCCGTCCTGCTGCATATGCAGGGCGCCCCGGGGTCAGACCGGCAGGTCGCGCGTGTCCGCGATCGCTTCCATCGTCATGTAGGATGTCACCGTGTCGAGTTCGACCTGCTGGATCAGACGTTGATAGAGCTGATCGAAGGTGTTCATGTCCTCGGCCACGATCTTGAGCATGTAGTCGTAATCGCCGGCGACCCGATAGAAATCGATCACGTTCGGGATGGCCATGACGGCGCGGCGAAACGTGTCGAGCCACTCGCGTGAATGGTGGCGGGTGCGCACCATCATGAACACGGTCAGGCCAAGGCCCAGCCGTCGCGCATCCAGCCGTACCGTGTGTCCGGTGACGACCCCGCTGTCGTGCAGTCGAGCCAGCCGTCGCCAACAGGCATTTTGGGACAATCCGACCACCTCCGCAATTTCGCGTTGCGATCGGGAGGAGTCCTCCTGCAAGGCACGCAGGATTAAGCGGTCTATTTGATCGATGTTATCGCTCATAATCGTTCATATGACCCAAACATGGGGCGTTTCAAGCAAAATAAGGTGAAGTTCTTTCCTTGGGCGCAACTTATTGTCACCGGACACCACTCCATTGCCGAGGACTGCAATGACCCCGACCGCACTTGACGATTTCATCGACTCGCTCTCGGGCGCCGATCTGCTGACACGGTTGCGGGCGGGCATCATCGGTGAGGGCGCGCCCGTGCCGGGTCCCTTCGGCGCGCACCCTTTGGTGTACGCCGATTACGTAGCGTCGGGTCGCGCCCTGATGCCGATCGAAACCTTCATGCTTGAGCGCGTGCTGCCCTACTACGCGAATAGTCACACGGAAGCGTCGTATTGCGGCGAATTCGCGACCCGCCTGCGCCGCGCAGCACGCGCCCTGATCGCGCGAAGCTGTGGCGCGGACGCGGCTTACGCGACGATTTTCGCCGGATCGGGTGCGACGGCGGGTCTGAACCGGCTTGTCCATCTGCTGGGCGTTGCCGATGCGGTCCGTCGGGGCGAGCGGCCGGTCGTGTTCATCGGGCCCTACGAACACCACTCCAACATCCTGCCATGGCGGGAGAGCGGTGCCGAGATTATCGAGATCCCCGAAGACGCGTCAGGTGGTCCCGATGTCGCGGTGCTCGAGGCTGCTTTGGGGGCGGTGGAACCGGGCCGCCTGTGCGTCGGCTCGTTCTCAGCAGCCTCCAATGTCACGGGTATCCTGACCGACGTCGACACTGTGACGCGCGTCCTGAAACGGCACGGCGCGTTGAGCGTCTGGGATTATGCCGGTGGCGGTCCCTACCTCGCGATCGCGATGGAGGGTGGGACGGACCGCGAAAAGGACGCGGTCGTCGTGTCGACCCACAAGTTCCTCGGTGGCCCGGGCGCCTCGGGTGTCCTGATCGTGCGCAAGGGCGCGGTGCAGCGCACGACGCCGGTGTTGCCCGGGGGCGGCACGGTACGATTTGTCTCGCCCTGGACGCACGACTACACGGGTTGCCTCGAATCGCGCGAGGAAGCGGGGACGCCCAATGTGGTCGGCGATATCCGCGCGGCCCTGTGTTTCGCGGTCAAGGCGGCGATCGGTCAGGACACGCTCGATGCGCGGCACGCCGCGTTGCGTGCGCGGGCTCTGGCCACATGGTCGAGGAACCCGGCGATCGAGATCGTCGGCCACGCGACGGCGCCGGCCCTTCCGATCTTTTCGTTCCGCGTGCGCGATCTTGCCCATGGGGGTTACATCCACCAGCAGTTGTTCACGCGCATGCTGTCCGATCGCTACGGGATTCAGGCCCGAGGGGGCTGCGCCTGCGCGGGGCCTTATGCGCACCGCCTCCTGTCGATCGACGCCACGCGGTCCGATGCGATCCGCCGTGCGATTCTCGCGGGTGAGGAAACCGAAAAACCGGGCTGGACGCGGCTGAATTTCAGTGTTCTGGCCGACGACGGGAAAGCGGACAAGATCATCGCGGCGGTGGACGAACTGGCCCGCGACCCGCACCCCGTCGCCAGTCACTACGTCTGCGATCGCACAACAGCGCGCTTTCGTGTCGCGGAGACAGACCCGGCGATGGCGACGGCAGCCTGAAGGGCAAGGGGCAGACGGGTCAAACTTTCCTGAAGCGGCGATTGGCGATTCCCGTGCGATGATGTGCGGATCGAGGCCGCCTTCTCTGGCGGCCCGTAAGGAAAGGCCGCCATGAAACGCTTCATCAATCAGCGCGATACGCTTGTGCCCGATGCGATCGCCGGGCTCTTGCGCTCCTCTGACGGGCGCGACCTGACGTGTCTGGACGGCCTGCCCGATATTCGCGTCGTCCTCCGCCGTGACTGGCAGCGTGACCGGGTGGCCATCATCTCCGGCGGTGGTTCAGGGCATGAGCCCGCGCATGCGGGGTTCGTCGGTCGCGGCATGCTGACGGCGGCTGTTGTCGGGTCGATCTTTGCCTCGCCCAGCGTGGACGCCATTCTCGCCGCCATTCTGGCCGTTACCGGCGACGCCGGCTGTCTGCTGATCATCAAGAACTATACCGGCGACCGGCTGAATTTCGGCTTGGCCGCCGAGCAGGCGCGTGCGTTGGGCCGCAAGGTCGAGACGGTCACGGTGCGCGACGATATCGCCCTGGCGGGACACGAATCCGCCCGAGGAATCGCCGGGACGATCGCGGTGCACAAGGCGGCCGGGTTCCGTGCCGAGGCCGGCGAAAGTCTGGAGAACGTCGCCGCCTTCGCGCGTGACGTCGCCGGGCGCCTGCGCAGCATCGGTCTGTCGCTCAGCGACTGTAACGCGTACGACGCCGATCATGCGCCGCGTCTGGGTGACCGGGAAGCGGAACTGGGCCTGGGTATCCACGGAGAGCCCGGCGCGCGGCGTATCGACTGCGCCCGGGCCGATGACCTGATGGCGCTGGCCGCCGAAACGGTCGAACGCACCCTTTCGTCGGACGGGCCGCAGGCCGTCATGTTGAATAATCTCGGCATCGTTCCGGAGATCGAGATGTCGCTTCTGGCGGACGCATTTTTCCGGACCCCTCTGGCGCGACGGACCGAGGCCCTGATCGGCCCGGCACCGCTTATGACCGCGCTGGACATGAACGGTTTCTCCCTGACGACCATCGCGTTGACCCCCGACATTCTGGCCGCGCTGACAGCACCTGTCGGTCCGCGTGCATGGCCCGGCGTCGCACCCTGCACGGTGCCCGATCGGGTGCCCATGCCGCCTTTGCCCGATGCGCTGGGTGCGCCGCCCTCCGCCGACCCCACGGTAAGAGCGCTGCTGGACCATGCGGTGCAGCGGCTTCTGGCGAGTGAGGCGGAACTGAACGCTCTGGACGCCGCGATCGGCGACGGGGACGCGGGGTCCACCTTCGCGGGGATCGCACGTCAGGTGGAGGGCGTGCTCGACCGGCTGCCGCTGGCCGACACGCCTGCGCTGTTTCGCGCGCTGGGTGCGCTCTTCGCCCGGCACGGCGGCGGGTCGAGCGGTGTGTTGCTCTCGATCCTGTTCTCGGCGGCCGGTCGGCACGAGGGGCCCTGGCCACAGGCCCTGGCCGAGGGGCTGGCGGCGATGCAGGCCCATGGCGGCGCGAAACCGGGTGACAAGACGATGATCGACGCCATCGCCCCAGCCATCGAATCTCTGTGTCGGGGAGACGGCGCCGCCGATGCCGCCCTTGCCGCGCGTCGTGGCGCGGAGGCGACCCGACGCATGAAGGCTGGCGCCGGCCGGGCCTCGTACGTGCCCGGCGAGCAGGCGGATGGCGCCATCGATCCCGGGGCAGAGGCGGTCGCGCGCGTTGCGGAGATCATGGCCGAGGGATCGCGCCGGTGAGCGAGAGCATCGGCCTGCTCGGACTCCACCATGTCGCGATCATCGCCTCGGACTACGCGCGGTCGCGACGTTTCTACGTCGATCTCCTCGGGTTGCCAGTGATCGCCGAGGTGTTTCGGCCTGAGCGGCAATCATGGAAATGCGACCTGCGAATCGGGGACGCACAGATCGAACTGTTTTCGTTCCCCGATCCGCCCCCGCGTGTCTCGCGTCCGGAGGCGTGCGGACTGCGTCATCTCGCATTGCGGGTCGGCACTCTTCATGCGGCGGTGGCGCATCTGAACGCGCACGGTGTCGAGACGGAACCGGTCCGGACGGACCCCTACACGGGACGGCTGTTTACGTTTTTTGCCGACCCCGACGATCTACCGCTGGAGTTGTACGAGGCGTGAACACGTGGCGATCAGGCGCCGGATGCCGTGGCAAAGCCGCTTGTCCACGCTGCCGCATTAGCGGTACGAAACACCGGCCCGTCTACCGACAGGGGCGGGAGCGCACGAGCGGCGATGAGCGGCGGCGGATCGTCGCTCGCATGGGGCGGTGAAAGCGTCGTCGGCGTATTGATGAGACCGTTGGTGAAATGCATTGCTGTCATCCTGCCGAGGTGGGAAAGGCAAGCCATGCATCCTCTCTACAACGAGGACATGAACATCACGTTAACAGCCGAATGGCATGATGGGTAGCACGCCCTGACGCTCACAGTCGCGTCAGACGTTCTCCACGCGGGCTGCTGGTGTCCAGATGGCGCGCCAGCCACGCCTTGCAGCTCTCGACGTCATGTTTCATCAGGGTGTCGTAGAGTGCCGTGTGTTCACGATCGAGGATATGCAGGTCCTCGACGGTGGGACGTGCCGTCATGCCGACGCGCTCCTGATGCGGACGGAGCGCACTGTACATGCCCTGCAGGACCGGATTGCCGCTCAGTTCGACAAGGGCCGCGTGAAAGTCCCAGTCAGCGGCCAGATAATCGACCTGTTCGTCCGGGCTGCGCAGGCTGGAAAACGACTGAAGGCGACGCAGCGCATCGCGCATCGCGGCGGACGGTCTGATCTGCCGTGCGCACGCTAGCTCGATCACCGCGCCCTCCACCATCAGGCGCGCCTGAAACAGGCCGCTGAATTCGGCAAGCCCGATCGGCGTGACCATCGCACCCCGGCGTGGCACCAGCGCGATGTAGTGTTCGGCGTGGAGACGGTGAAACGCTTCACGGACGGGCGTGCGCGACACATCGTGCGCGGTGGATATCCGCTCTTCCTCGATGAACGACCCGGGCGGATATTCCCCGACCAGGATCGCCCGACGCACGGCGTCGTAAATCCGCTCCTTGGGCGGAAGGTCGTGGGACGGGGTCTGTCGGGCCGTGGCGCTTTTCATACTGTTGCGGTCGGCAGTCTGGTGGCGGCCGCCTGCACGGCATCGGCCATGACGTCGGCCCAGACCGCAATACCGTGGGCATCGCTGATCAGATCCTGCCTGATTTCGACAGCCAGATATGGAATGCCTCGACCCTCGGCATGGACGGGGACGGTATAGTCCTGTGTCATATCGACGGCATACGGCACATTCTCGGCAATCAGGTCGTCGGGCCGGAGACGCCGAAGCTCCTCAGCCACCAGGCGACCGAAGCGGTCATCGCGGCCCCACATGACGGCTGCCGCCATGGGGCGGACGTCGTTCCGGTAGCAGGGGGTAAAGCTGTGCATGGCCAGAAGGATGGGGTCAGTATGCGCGTGCGTGTCGAGCGCCCGGCCAATAGCCTGGTGATAGGGCGCCAGAAACGTGCGCTCGCGCAGTGCCCGGTCGGCCGCCTCCAGTCCGAGATTGCCGGGGATGACATCATCCTCGCTGATCTCGGGGATCGACGTCGGCATGCCGGGCTTGCGATTGCAGTCGATGACCAGACGGGAATAGCACTGTGCGATCAGCGGCGCGTGCAGTCGATCTGCCATGGCCTGGCTGACCCCCAGAATGCCGATATCCCAGCCGATGTGGCGCGTCAGTCGCTCTTCCGTCAGCCCCAGTTGACGCAGGCTGCGGGGTATCCGATGCCCGGCATGATCGACCGTCAGCAGAAACCGTGACTGAGCCGCGCCCGACCGCGTTAGAACCGGCGACGGTTCGTCAGGGGCGAGCAGCGTGTCGGCGTGCGTCGTCTCGTCGAACATCAGTACACCTCCGCATATCGACGGCATATCTCGTCTTCAGAGAGACCCGACAGAACCTCGATCTCTGACGTCTTCAACATCGTGTAGGCGTCGAACATCGTCTGTCCCATCCAGGCGCGGGGCGCCGGATCGGCTGCCATGAGCGACAGCGCCTCGGCCAGGGAGGAGGGGAGGGGCGGCGCGTCGCCGCTGCCCGCGGCGGGCAGCACCAGCCCGTGGCGAAGCCCCTCCAGTCCGGCATGCACAAGACATCCCAGCGCGATATACGGGCTGGCGGCCGCATCGACGACCCGGAATTCGAGGTTGGCGCGCCGTGCGATCACGTCGGGGTCAGTCGAAAATGTTGGACAGACACGCAGGGATGCACCCCTGTCCGCCAGCGCGATGTCGGCACGGGTGGGCGCCCATTTCGACGGCCGCAGCCGATAATACGACGCCACGCTGGGTGCTGTCAGCGCTGTCATCGCGGGCATATGTCTGACGATGCCCGCGGCAAAGGCGGCGGCTTGCGGGCTGAGGCCGAAGGGGCCGTTGGGATCATACGTCACGGGCTGTCCGGACAGATCACGAAAACTGAAGTGAATATGGGTGCCGTTACCGATGCCGTCGGGGGAGTTGATGGGTGTGAAACTGGCGCGGTGGCCAAGGGAGGCCGCGCAGCCGCGCACGATTTCGCGTAGCAGCACCGTCTCGTCCGCGCTGGCAAGGCCCAGGCGCGGGCACACGGTCACTTCAAACTGTCGATCGCCTGCCTCGGCAATGAACGAATCCGGCTCGATCCCGGCGGCGCGCAGGGCGCCCATCAGCGCCGGTCCGAAGCGCCCCGAACGACGGAACAGGTCGAAGGCATAACTGGAGGCCGGCCTGTCGGCGACGCCGGTGTAAGTAAATTCCTGCTCGAAGACGGACAGCATCCGCAGACCGAATTCCTGCTCCAGCGCGTCCAGGCCACGACGCAGGAAGTGCCGGGGGCAGCACGACCATGCGGAGCCGTCCTCGTGACGGATATCGCCCGGCATCAGCATGTGGGTCTGATTGTCCTCGCCCGGAACCGGGCCGCCCGCCGCCGGATCGGGTACCAGCATCAGATCGCCCGTCGTTCCGAACGGTGTTTTGTAGATCGGGCCAAAAGCCGACAGCATGATGTTGCTCGCGGTATAGCCCACGCCGGTCGCGCGCCGGTCGTCCAGATCACGCGCGGGAAATCCTTTTCCCCGGACAAGACCCGCGAGATCGGACGTGCCCGCAAAGATCAGGTGTTCGTCGGACGTGGCTGTCATGCCGTTGCACTTTCATGAACGCGGGTCATTTCTGCCAGCATCGTGTCGGTATCGATCTGGCGGGCATAGCCCTTGTTGTTGCGTAAGGACCAGTCATGGCGTTCCTGCGACTGGGTCAGGCACGCATCCGTGACGCAGGTCACGAGGTAGCCAAGATCACAGGCGTCCCGTATGGCGGAATCGACACATTGATCAGTCAGGCACCCGACGATGATCAGTGACCGCACACCCAGATTACGCAGCAGGTAGTCGATGTTGGTCGACATGAAAACCGACGATGAGGTCTTGGGGATCACGATCTCATCGGCTTGCGGGGCGATCGGATCGATGACCCGGGCGTCGAGCGAGCCGCGTGGTACGTTGAAGCCCGTGATCTTGTAGTCGAGACTGCGGTCCCGGCCGTCCTGCGTCAGACTTTCGATGACGGTGTAGATGACCTCGACGCCCGTCTGCCGTGCGCGCTGCACAAGGGCGATCCAGTTTGGGAGTGCCACCTTGTCGAGGCGATCGAAGAAATAGCCGAAGCGGTCGTCGATGTCGGCCGATGACAACCCGGCATATTCGCCGCCGTCGCGGCGGCAGTTGTAGTTCTGCGTGTCCACGAACAGAAGCGCGGCCGCACCCGCGTAAATCGGTCGGTCACGTGTGGTTTCGAATGTTGGTTTGACCATCTGCCCCATCCCGGTTGCATAGTGGAGGTGTTATGGCGACGACGACGTCGCTGTGTGACGGCTTGGCAGGACTGCGCCAAGGCCGAGCGCCACACCAGACCAGGCGACGCCCAGCAGGGCCGTTGTCTCCGCGCTGCCGCCCGCCTGAAATGTCGTGACAAGTGCGGCGGTCATGATGATCAGTGCCGCAAGGGGCACGACAAGTTCGGCCGGTGATCCCAGTAGACGACCATCGATCAATGCCCGCGCAAAGCCGAGTTGCACGATCTGATAGACCACCATGATGCAGATGGCGCCGCACGACGCCAGAAGACCATACGCCAGAACCGGCGGCAGTCGGGGGCCGAGGACCCATGGGATCAGCACTTGACCGCACAGCACGACGCCGCCGACGATCGGCAGCGCGAGGCCGTGCCGCCGGGCCGGTATCAAGGAGGACAACAGGTGTGTGGCCGCCGTCATGGGGGCGACGAGACCGGCGAACGAGGAGGCCAGCGCGGCGATGCCGAACGCCCGGGCGCTCCAGGGTCCAAGATAGGACACGCCCAGCGCGCTGAGGGTGTCCGGTGTGTTCACAAGTGCCCGTGCGCCGCCGAGGCGTTCGGCGAACCCGCGTTCGATCACCCAGAACATGCCGACGAACAGGACCGCGGTCAGCGCGACCGTGGCGTAGAGGGAGCGCGGGATGTCAACCTGTGGGTTGCGCGTGTCCGACGTCAGGGACAGGCAGGATTCAAAGCCTGCCCACGACAGGAATGCGACGACCAACGCGGACATGAGACCGCCGCCGACTCCGCCCGGTGGTGCCGCGACCGGTCCATCCCCCTGGCCGTGACCGAACAGTATGGCACAGGCCAGCAGGACCAGAAGGGCGATGCCACCCCCCTCGATGATCAGAAGCGCCCGTGCCACCGATGTGCCGCGAAGACGCAGAACCAGGAGGGCGGCGATCGTCATCGCGCCCGCGCATGATCCCCACGCGACCCGGGACAGTGTTTTGATCCCGCACAGGTCCGCAAGGAACGCGGTGCCAGCCGACGGCGTCGCCAGCGCAAAGCACAGATAGGCGCCGAACAGGATCAGGCCTGTCCCGCGCCCGATGCGCTCGCCCAGCGAGAGGGTGACGATGTGATAGGCGTCATGGCCGCTTCGGAACGACGCCACCATGCGCGCGATGCTGTACGCGACCAAGGCGACGGTGAACGCGCCGAGCAGGAACACACTCCAGATTGGCCACGACGTCAGACTTGCCACGGCCTGCCCGTTCGCGGCGAGGACAAGTGTCGGGCTGACCAGCGCAAGCGAGACGGATAGCGTTCCGATCGCGCCGAGGCGCCGGTTGGTCGTCGAGCGCTTCCAGGTTGCGGTCATGCGCTGTGTATACGTGACGTATGTGGAACTTCAAACAAAAAAATCGTAGGGCATGCGGAACGGAAAAATCCTATCATATTGATATAGCTTTGTTATTGGTGCCACATTAGATAACAGGCGCGCAGGCGTTATTTTTTCGCTTACGATATGAGGCGCTTCTGTATACACAGTGTGCACCGTTCTCCACGCGGATGAAGGGGTAGAAAGGACTGCCATGCCGATGTCGTCTCCTGCTCTCGCTCCGCAGTCCCGACGGCGGTGGACCCTAGCTGCGCTGTTCGGATTTTGCGGCTTTGTCGGCTATCTGGATCGTGTGAACCTGTCCGTGATCGCGACCCCGATCGCGCACGATCTTCATCTTTCCGATACGCAGCTGGGCACCGTGTTGTCGGCGTTCTTCTGGAGCTACGCCCTCGCGCAGATACCGGCCGGCGTGATCGTCGACCGTTTCGGGACGCGTCTTCCGGTCATCGCCAGCATTCTGGTCTGGGCTGTCTCAAGCCTGATGAGTGCGACTGTCGGATCGCTTCTCGCCCTGGGACTTGTGCGCTTGTTACTCGGTCTCGCCGAGGCGCCGATTTATCCGGCCATGTGGCGGGGGGTCGCTCTTCATTTCAGTGCTTCCGAGCGTGGACGGGCCATGAGTTGCCTCGACTCCGGCTCCAAGCTTTCGTTCGTGTTCGGGGTTCCGTTGATCGCGGGTGTGCTGGCCATGTGGGGCTGGCGCGCGTGTTTCGTGGTGACAGCGGGGATGTCACTTTTCTGCGCGGGGCTGTTCGCGCTGGTCTACCCGCGCGAAGGACATGTGGCCGGGCGCCCACAGGCGCGTGTCTCAATCGCGACGTCCCTGCGCGCCATGGTTCCCACACGGCCCGTCGCCGGGGTCGCGGTCGGCTTTGCCGCTTATACCTACGTTTTTTATCTGCTCTCGGCGTGGATGCCGCGCCTGATCGAGATGCAGCTTGGCGTCAGCACGGTGCATGCCGGGTATTATACGGCACTCCCCTGGCTTGTCGCCGTCGTCGGTGAGGCGATCGTCGCGGGCTATATCGTCGATGCCTGTGTCGCCGCCGGGCGCGATCCCGTGTCAGTACGCAAGCTTGTGCTGAGCGTGTCGCTGTGTGCGTCGCTGGCTCTCGTCGGGGCGGCTTATTCGCATTCTCCCTTGATTGTGCTGGGTTGTCTTACCTGTTCGGCGACCGGGCTTGCGATTTCGACACCGACCGGAGTGTCGTTGATCGGGTTTGTCGCGGGGCGTGACAACGTGGGGGCGGTCGGCGCAAGTGTGAATCTGGCCGCCAACCTCGCCGGGGCCTGCGCACCGGCGTTGACCGGTTTTCTGTTGCAACGAACCGGCTCGTTTCTCGGTGCGGCCCTGGGTGCGGCCTGTGTCGTTGTTATTGGCGTCGGGTCCTACGCGTTCGTCGTGCCAGGCCGTGGACAGCGCGAGACGGCAAACGCGGTGACGGACGCGCCCGATGCGGCCCTTACAGCGGAGTACACGCGATGAGACCTGTTATCAGACTTGCCCTGCGAGACTGGGATTATCTGACGCCGATCCTGCTCGGGGAGGTGACGTCCGATCGTTATGACATACGGGTTACGCCCGTTGGAACCCTGCTGCCTACCGTTGATGGCAACCCGGACTACGAGGGCGCGGAACTTTCATTCAGCCGGTATGTCCGCGACCATGCGGCGGGCACCGCACGCGATCACGGTGTTCCCTATTTTCTGATGCGTGGTTTTCGACATCGCTGCATCCTGACACGCAAGAGTCATGGCGCTGATACGGTCGCCGACCTTCGCGGCCGGGCGATCGGTGTAACCGGCTGGCCTGATTCGGGCAACACGTGGACGCGGGCCATTCTTCGGCGCGAGGGAATTGGCGTTGAAAACGCGCGCTGGTACGCTGGTCGTCTGACGGAATCCCATCCTGTGGTCGATCGGCTTTCGGGGTTCGGGCGTCCCGGGGTGATCGAGGCGGCTCCAGACGAAAGGCCGCTGATGGATCTTCTGAACGAAGGCTTTCTGGACGCCGTGTTCACGCCGTTCCTGCCGCCGGGATTCTTTGACGCGTCCTCGCCGTTTCGTCACCTGACGCCTGACTTCAAGACGGCGGAACTCGCCTATTATCAGCAGGTTCGCTACGTTCCAGGAATGCACATTCTTGGTTTGCGGTCCGACGTCGTAGCACGTTACGACGATGTGGAGGACGAGGTCTGCGCGCTTCTCGACCGCTCCAAGGCGATGTGGTCAGCAAAGAGAGTGAAGTATGCTGACACGACGCCATGGCTGCTGAACGATTTCGCGACAATCGCGCGCGCGTTCGATCCTGACTGGGATGCCGCGGGTCTCGACGCCAATACGTCCATGATCAACGATTTCTGCGATGAGCTGAAAGCGCAGGCGATCATTGGCGATGTCCCGTCCGTCGCGACTCTTTTTGCCGGAACGTGATCGTTCAGTCATTTTGATACGATAGCCAGACGATCAGAAAATCCGATTGTCTGGCTATTTTTTCTTTTTTCTAGTGCCCAAGTAACAAAGATACCTTCCAGGACACTGTGGCAAAAATATCGGCTTTCGCGACATAATATGTGGATATGGGCTTTAAGCGTCAAAAAATGGTCATTATCGGTGGACACCGCTGCAGCGTTGTGTATCGATGCGAATTCATTATGAAACAGCGTCCGCACGGATGTTTTGCAGATTCAGAAAGGATCCGATGATGAAGCCTGTCGGTCAAACTCGTTCCGGACTTGGCACGGTCGCGCTGCTGATGGCCTCGACCGGACTGGCTTTCGTCGTCGTTCGGCCTGCGGTCGCGGCAACCGCACCGGCGTCCGCGCACCCCGCCAACCGACATGCCCGCACGGCGCCGCACCCGGTGTCCGCCGCCCAGACCGCGCC
>NZ_JABXXR010000032.1 GCF_013376175.1 Ameyamaea chiangmaiensis | reverse complement strand
CCGTGCGCGAGCCTGCCGCCACCGGTGGTTTCGCCCGGCGACACACCCCCGACCGTCCGGGCCTATCTCCGCGCATTCCGGGCCGCGATGGCCGCCGGGGTTGCGTGGCGGACGGCCGTCGACAGCCTGCGTCCGGTGACCAACGCACTCTGGAACGCGCTTCCCGATGTGGAGCGTCGCCGGTTTCGTCGCTGCCTGCAGCGGCGCTGGGACATCCTGCGCCACCGCATGGCGCCGGAGGTCGCCGACCGGATCGACGCCGACCGCGCGGCCGGATCCCTGCGTATCCTCGACGGCCATGTGACCGAGGTCATGACGACACCGGACGGCATGGCGGTGCATCTGCGCACTCGCGGCGGCGCACGCACGCTGACGGGGGCCCGCGTGGTCAATTGCACGGGCGCCAGCCTGGCGTACCGGCATGTCGCCTCGCCGCTTCTGGCAGCCATGTTCAGATCGGGTCAGATCGCGTCGGGCTTCGCCGATCAGGGCCTGGACTGTACCGACGCCGGACAGGTGCGCGACGCCGGGGGTGTACCGGTGCCCGGTCTGTTTGCGCTCGGGCCGCCGCGTCTGGGTGTTCTGTTCGAGTCGATCGCCATTCCCGAAATCCGCCAGCAGGCCGCGGCACTGGCCGACTATCTGGCGGCCTACCCTGCGGCCGGCAAGCACGCGGCGGACACGGCGGACTGAACGTTCTACCCGGCTGCGCCGGGCGCGACACGGCGCCGACGCCACAGACCGCCGGTCAGGGCGATCACCGCGAATGCGACGCCACTATAGAGCAATTCCCGCCGCGATTCGCCTTGCACCGCCATGTCGATCAGAACGACACCGATCGCCGCGACCACCACCCAGGACAGCCACGGGAAGCACCACATGGCGAACACCGGTCTCTCGCCCGCCCGGTCCATGGCGCGCCGCAACCGGATCTGCGCCAGCGCCGCCAGCACGTAATCAAACAGCGCCAACGTGCCGGCACAGCTCAGCACGACCATGTACACCGTATCGGGCGAGGCGATCGCGCTGCCGACAATGGCCAGCACCCCGGCCATGGTCAGGCCGATCGCCCGCACGGGCACCCGGCGCCGGTTTGTCGCCGCCAGCGCCGCCGGCGCGTCGCCCGCCCCGGCCATCTCCACCTGCACGCGCGATGCAACATACAGCGCCGAATTCAGGCAGGACGCGACGGCGACGAACACCACCGCCGTCATCGCCATATCCGCCCACGCCAGTCCCAGCCGGCGCAGCGCCAGCGCGAACGGGGACTGGCCGACGACCACATCGCGCCACGGCACGATGCACATCACCATGAACAGCGAGAGCACATAGAACGCCGACACGCGCAGCACGAGACTGCGCGCGGCATAGGTCACGCTGCGCACCGGATCGATCGATTCCGCCGCCGCGACGGTCGCGATCTCAAACCCGACCAGCGTCTGCACGAGCGTCGGCACGATCGCCACCGCCGCCAGAAGGCCATGCGGGGCAAAGCCGCCCGCGCGCACCAGTCGCGACAGATCGGCCCGCGCGGGATGGAACACGCCCGTGAACGCCAGCGCGCCGACCAGAATGAACCCGCCGATGGCCACAAGCTTGATCAGCGACAGAACAGCTTCGGCCCGCGCGTACGCCCGCGCCGAGATCAGGTTCGCCGCCCCCGCCGCCAGCAACAGCATCGCGTCCCCCGCCAGCACCGGCAGCCCCGTCAGGGCGCGCAGCAACAGCCCACCGGCGATCACTTCGGATGCCGCCGTCACCGTCCACGCCAGCCAGTAGGTCCAGCCCACCACGAACCCGGCCTCCGCCCCGAGCCCCAGCCGCACATGCCCGACGAACGAGCCGACACGCGGGGACGCGACGCTCATTTCGCCCAGCATGCGCATCAGCAGGATCACCAGTACCGCCACCACGGTGTAGGACACCAGCACCACCGGCCCGGTACGCGCGATGATGGCCGCCGAGCCCACGAACAGTCCCGCGCCGATGACACCGCCGACCGAAATCAGCCCCACCAGGCCCGGGGTCAGGGTGTGCGCCAGCGCGGCATGGGCCGGTCCCGGCGCGTGGGGGGAACGCAAGTCGTCGGGCATCGTCACGGTCTCTCCCGGCGTGGACCACAACAGGGGGTGCGGCCGTGTGGCCGGCGTCCCAGTCTGCACGCACCGCAACGCCCCCGCAATGACCGCCATCCCCGCCCGCGCCCCTTGCACCCGCGTCGCGGCGCGGTAGAACACCTCCATCAGCGGCGCAGCAACGGAGACCCGGCATGACCCGCCCGTCAGACACAGCGGACAGCACGCCCACCGGTCCGGGCGCGCGTGCGCCCGGCGCGGACCTCGCCGGGTTCCATCCGTCCGCGTTCACCCGTGCCGACACCAGCGACGACGCCGACTTCTATGCCGCCCGGCCACTCCGCGCGCCCGAAACCCTGATGGACGGCGGAGCGGCGGCGGCCGTCACGGCGCTCTACAAGACCCTTCTGCCCGAAGACGGCGTGGTCCTCGATCTGATGGCGGGCGAGGACAGCCATTTTCCCAAGGACACACCGTTCGAACGCGTGCTGGGCGTCGGTCTCAATCTGGTCGCGCTCAACGCCAACGATCGCATCGACGAAGCCGTGGCCCATGACCTGAACGCCGATCCAGGGCTGCCCTTCGCCGACCACGCGTTCGACGCCGCCTGCCTGTGCGACGGGATCGCATACCTGACGCAACCCGTGGCGGTCCTGCGTGACGTGGCGCGGGTTCTCAAGCCCGGCGCACCTCTGGTCGTCACGTTCACCGACCGGTTCGAGCCGCGCAAGGCGGTGGCGATGTGGCAGGCGCTGGAAGGGCCCGACCGCCAGCGTCTGGTCGGCATCCTGATGGAACGCGCGGGACTCACAGCCCTGGACACCGGCGAGGTCACGCCGCCCGAAGACCTGCCGGCCTGGCAGGACACGGTATACGCGGTCATCGGCCATGCGCCGCTGGTGTGACGACGAAGGGACGCCCACGTCGAACTACAGATATGACGGCGGCCCATGCTTACGGGCGTCGCAAAGGTAATGGGTTCGAAACGACGCGCGGGACTCATGACCGCGTCATCACCAGACCTGTCTTATTTCTGCATCACCGGTTGATTATATTCCCCCGTATATAGGTTTATGACAAACCGTATATAGACGCATTCGGGCGGAACTGGCAGAACGTGCCCCCATCCTGTTCCTGAACCGTAATCGCGGACACGCCAGATCCATGCATGAACGTCTCCCCCTCTCTTTCGTCTCCGGAACGTTTGGCGCGCTTCTGCTGACGACAACGGCGCTGGCGGCGACGGGCACGCCCGTTGCGACGTCCACGAAAGCCGGTCACGCTCATCCCACCATCACCCGCCGCCCCGCGCCACAGAAGACGGCGGCAGCCCCCATCGCGGGTGTTCTGGACGGCTCGAACGGCGAGACCGTGACGGTGCGCGGCCACCATGTCGCCGACGGCACCAGCGCGCGCTACATGAACAAGAGCGTGTATCTCGGCCCGCTGGGCAACCGCGACACGCTGGACACGCCCTATTCGATCATGGGTGTGACGCATGACGTCGTGGTCAACCAACAGATCCGCAACCTGAACGATCTGGCGCAGTATCTGCCGTCGGTGCAGCTGGAGGTCCGTGGCGATCCCAACACCTCGCGCCCGCAGTCGCGCGGTTTTGAGGCCGATGTCGTTTCCAATTCGCGCCTCGACGGACTGAACGTCGTCTCGACAACCCCGTATCCCGCCGAATGGATCGACAACCTTCAGGTTCTCAACGGTCTGGCCGGTGCGATGTATGGACCCGAAAACCCGGCGGGCGTGTTCGAATACACCCTCAAGCGTCCCACCGATCGCCGGACGGAGCGGCTGTCGGTGGGCGTGGATTCGATCGGCACGCCGACGGTCAACGGCGACATCTCCGGCCGCGTCGGCCGGAACGGCTGGTTCGGCTATCGCCTGAACCTGCTGCACGCCGATGGCACCGGCTACACGCAGGGAAGCTGGATGCGCCGCGAAATGGTCAGCGGCGATTTCGACATCCACCTCGACGACAAGACCGTCATCGAACTCGACGCAAGCCACTATACCTACGACCAGCGCGGCGATGCGCCGGCGTTCGGCATTCTGGCGACGGGCGTGGGGGGCACCAAACTGCCGGAGGCCCCGGATCTGAGCAATCGCCTGGCGCCGGAATGGAGTGGTTACCATATGGAAACCAATACGTTCCTCGCCAAGATCAAGCACGAGATCAACAAGGACTGGAGCTTCACGCTCGGTGGGCTGTATCAGGATGCCGCGCGGCAGTCCTTTGGCGTCACCGATACGCTGTGCGACGGCAGCGCGACGTGCCACGGCCTGACCGGCAGCAACGGCTGGTTCACGTCCAAGGCAACGGCGACGACCACGGCGGACGATTTCCGCGTCGGCAGCAACATGGCCTATGTCAACGGCAGGGTGTACACGGGGCCGATCCGGCACGATCTGGTCATCGGCACCAACGGCTACATGATGGGCAATTACAACCCGGTCGCCGCCGTCACCAGCAGCCAGACACTGGGGACGTACAACATGTATGGCGCGTCGCCGTCCAGCGGAACGCAGCCGTATTATCGCGGCCGCTACAAATCCAGCAGCGTCACCAGCCAGTCGTTCATCGTCGGCGACACGCTGCGGTTCGACAGGCACTGGTCCATCATGGGCACCCTGTCCTGGAGCTGGATCGACCAGCAGGGCGCGCTGAACGCGAAAAGCCCGCTGCGGAAAACCTTTTCAACGTCGGCGGCATTCAGCCCGACGACCAGCCTGATGTACAAACCGACCGATAACCAGACGCTGTATTTCACCTATGGCCGTTCGGTCGAGGCGGGGCCGGTCACGCCCAACAGCGGCAGCTATACCAACACGAACATTGCCCTTCCGATCGCACATTCAGAGGAATACGAGGTCGGCTACAAGCTGCGTTACCAGAAGATACAGGTCAATGTGGCAGGTTTCCGAATCACGTCGCCCTACGCTCTGTATGTCCCCGCTGCCAATCCAACAGGCTGCACGGCCCTCACCAATTGCCAGACCTACACCTACGGCGGAACACAGCGCAATTACGGCGTGGAGGCCCAGATCTCGGGCGAGGTCCTGCCGAACCTGTCCGTGCTGGCCGGCATGACATGGTTGGATGCCGAACTGGTCGACGCGGCGACCCCCTCACTCAATAACAAGGAAATCGTGGGCGCGGCACCGCTGCAGGCCAGCACGCTGCTGGACTATCGCCTGCCGGCGACGCTCGGCGCGTTCGCCTCGCGCTGGGCGTTCAACGCGGGCGTGCATTACATGGGCAACCGCGCGGCCAACGTGACCAACACGCTGCACACCGGGTCGTATACGACGCTGGAACTGGGCACGCGGTACGCCTTTCGCGTCGCCCGCTTTCCCTGGGTCGTGCGCTTCGGGGTCAGCAACGCGACGAACGAGCGCTACTGGGCCTCGGTCTACACCGGTGCGCCCAGCGGCACGTCGGGCGCGGCCTCCAGCCTGTATGCCGGACTGCCGCGCGTCTACCACTTCACGTTCTCGGCGGAATTCTGATCGGTCGCCGCCGGTCGGCGACCGGTACGGCGCGTGCGATCAGCGCGCTCCGTACCGTCATCGTCAGCGCCGCAGGACGCGACCGGCCACGGCGTCTAGTTTTTCCAGCAACGCCGGATCGCGCGCGTCTGGCGCCGTGATCAGCGCGTATTCCAGCGCACGATCACACCCCGCCGGGCACAACCCGCGGGTCTTGCCCAGTTCGGGGATCATCGCCTTGACCAGGGCCTTGGCATTGGCGGCGTTGGCGCTCATGACCTTGACCACCGCATCGACCGTCACGCTGTCGTGGTCGGGATGCCAGCAGTCGTAATCGGTCACCATCGCGACGGTGGCGTAACAGATCTCCGCCTCGCGGGCGAGCTTGGCCTCGGGCATGTTGGTCATGCCAATCACCGAACAGCCCCACTGGCGGTACAGCGCGCTCTCGGCCTTGGTCGAGAACTGCGGCCCCTCCATCACCAGATACGTGCCGCCCCGCACGATCGCCAGGCCCAGCGCCTCGCCCTGCGTCTGCGCCACGTCGCCGATGCGCGGGCACACCGGATCGGCAACCGAGACGTGGGCCACGCAACCGGTGTCGAAGAAGCTCTTCTCACGCGCGAAGGACCGGTCGATGAACTGGTCGACGATGACGAAATGCCCTGGCGGCAGTTCCTCCTTCAGCGACCCCACGGCCGACAGCGACAGGATGTCGGTCACACCCGACCGCTTCAGCGCATCGATATTGGCGCGATAGTTCAGACGAGACGGCGGGATCGGGTGCCCGCGCCCATGGCGCGGCAGGAACACGCAGCGCACGCCGGCCAGTCGCCCGAACAGAAGCTGATCGGACGGCGCGCCCCAGGGGGTCTCCACCGTGCGCCATTCCTTGTCCGTCAGGCCGTCGATCTCATAAAGGCCGGAGCCGCCGATGATGCCGATCACCGGCTCGATGGTGGGGGTGTCAGTGGACATGGGACCAGACCTTGCGTTTGAGAAGGATCGTCAGGACGAACAGGAACACCAGATAGAGCACGATGCGCGCGCCGATCCGGTGCCGTTCCGCCAGATGCGGCCACGCGGCCCAGGCGAGGAAGTTGGTCACGTCCTCGGCCTCGCGCGCCAGCGTGGCGTCCGTGCCGTCGGCATACGTCACCTGATGATCGCGCAGCGGCTGCGGCATGGCGGTCTGCCGCCCATCGAAATAAGGGTTATAGGCGTGTCCCGGCGCGATCGTCATGCCGGCCGGCGCGGGGCCGTAGCTGGTCAGAAGCGCGTAGATACGGCTCGGGCCGCCGGGGAACACCATCGCCAGCCGCGACTGGTCGGGGGGCACGACGCCGGAGTTGGCCCGCATGGCCGCCTGCGGGTTGGGAAACGGGCTGAGCAGATGATCGTTCGGCGTGGCCGGACGGCGGGTAGGATGGCCGTCGTCGTCCAGCGGACCGGGCACCTTGTGGGACGCCGCAATCTGGCGCACCTGCGCCTCGTTCAGACCGATGCCGGCCAGATCGCCGTAGGTCACCGCCGCCATGCCGTGGCAGGCGGAGCAGACCTGATTGTAGACCGCATAGCCGCGCTGGACGCTGGCCATGTCGAACCGGCCCATTGGCCCGTCGAAACTCCAGACATGCGCGGGTGTCGGCGCGCGGGTGGTGGGGACCTCGGCCCGCACCCCGGAGACACCCCCCAGCACCGCGAGGGCCGCGGCAAGGCCGTGCAGGCGGCTCATGGCGTCCCCTCCACCCCGGCGGGCAGCGTTCGTTCGCGGCGCGTCGACCATGGCATGACCAGCAGGAAGTGGCCGTAATACACCAGCGTCGCAATCCGCCCCACGATCATCCAGATGCCCTCGGCATGATGGCGGCCAACAAGCCCCAGCGTGACGAACGCCACCACCAGTCCGACAATCCCCAGACGATACACCGGGCGATAGCGCGCCGAGCGCACCGGCGAGGTGTCGAGCCACGGTGCCAGAAACAGCAGCCCGATCGCCCCGACCGACACGACCAGCCCCCCGAACTTCGACGGAACCGACTGAAGGATGCCGTAGAACGGCAGGAAGTACCACTCGGGCTCGATATCGGCGGGGGTGTGCATCGGGTTGGCCGGGCGATAGTTCTCCGGCTCGGCCACGATCGCGGGGAAGAAGAACACCAGCACCGCGAACACCGTGATGAACAAAACCAGTCCGGCCGCATCCTTGGCCGAGTAATAGGGGTGGAACGGCACGGTCGCGGCCGGCGGCTCGATACCCTTGGGGTTGCCCGATCCGGCGACGTGCAGCACCGCCACATGCACCACCACCACGCCCAGCACCGCAAACGCCATGAAGAAATGCAAAATGAACAGGCGGTGCAGCGATACGTCGCCCGGCGCATCACCGCCTTGCAGGAAATGCTCCAGCCAGCCGCCGATGCCCGGCACGGCGCCGACCGCCTTGCCGACCACGTCCGCCCCCCAATAGGACATCTGCCCCCACGGCAGCACGTAACCCGCGAACGCCGTCAGCATCACCATGCACAGCAGCACGAGGCCCGTGATCCACAGCAGTTCGCGCGGCTGTTTGTACGAGCCGTAATAGAGGCCGCGAAACAGATGGATATACAGGGCGGCCATGAACAGGCTTGCCCCGGTCATGTGAATGGACCGCAAGAGCCACCCGCTGGGCACCTGCCGGTCGATGGCCTCGACCGAGGCGAACGCGTCCGCGGCCGATGGCGTGTAGTGAATGGCCAGGAACAGCCCCGTCGCCAGCATCACCATCAGCACCACCGTCAGGATCGCGCCGAAATTCCACAGCCAGTTCAGGTTCGCCGGCATGCGGTAGGTGATGTATTCCGCGCGAAACCCGGTCAGGACGGGCAGGCGGCGATCGATCCAGCCCGCGACCCCGGTATAGGTCACGGTCTGGCGGGTCTCGTGCAGGTCTGTGTTCTTCGCCACCGGATCGCCTGGTCCTTATGGGTTTGCATGCCCGGGATGCGGGCGTCTGGGGTTGTCACGGCGCGCCCACGCGGACGCGCGCCGTCTGCAACGCTCCCTCTAGCCGATTCCGGCACGATGGGTAATGTCTCCTTGCATAAAAGGGCAAGAGCGGGCACCCGTAACCCCCGTTCCGCCCCAGCCCAGCGAGACACGCGCACCCATGACGCCCCCCACACGCCCCACCCTTCCGCACGATACGCTGCGCCCGGAAGCACGTGCCTGGTTCGAAAACCTGCGCGACCGGATCTGCGCGGCGTTCGAGGCGATCGAGGACGAGGCCGTGACGGCCGGAAGTCCGGTGCTGAACCGCACCGAGGCCGGGCGCTTCGAACGCACGCCCTGGACCCGCGACCCCAACCCCGACGGCACCCCTGGCGGTGGCGGCGTGATGAGCCTGATGCGCGGCCGCGTGTTCGAAAAGGTGGGCGTCAACGTCTCGACCGTCGAGGGGGAATTCAGCCCCGAATTCCGTGCCGCCATACCCGGCGCGGCCGAGGATCCGCGCTTTTTCGCGACAGGCATCAGTCTGGTCGCGCACATGGCCAATCCGCTGGTCCCCGCCGCGCATTTCAACACGCGCATGATCGTCACCACCACGGGCTGGTTCGGCGGCGGTGGCGACATCACCCCGATGTTCCCCGACGCGGACGAGGCACAAGCCGACGCGCGCGCGTTCCACGCCGCGTTCGAGCGCGCCTGCGCGGCCCATGATCCGGCGTATTATCCCCGCTTCAAGGAGTGGTGCGACCGTTATTTCTTCCTGCCGCACCGGGGGGAACCGCGCGGTCTGGGCGGGATTTTCTATGACCGCCTCGACACCGGGGACGCGGACGCGGATTTCGCCTTCACGCGCGATGTCGGCCTGGCGTTCCTGGAGGCCTATCCCGCCATCGTGCGCGGCCGGGTGATGACGCCCTGGACGCCCGAACAGCGCGAGGCGCAGCTGGTGCGGCGCGGACGCTACGTCGAATTCAACCTGATCCATGATCGCGGCACGCTGTTCGGACTGAAGACCGGCGGCAACACCGAAGCCATCCTCATGAGCCTGCCGCCCGAGGTCCGCTGGCCCTGAGGGCGGTCCAGGGTATGCGCGGCACGACTTTCCTGTCCCCTTTTGTGACATAGTTTGCTACAACCGCGCCGCATTTGGGACATTGCGCGCCCGCTTTCTGGAGTTTCCTCGAAAGGACAGGTTTTGCCCCGAACCGATCGACACCATGCCGTCTGACACACCCAACCGGCCCCGATCGCCACTCTCCCGCCGCCATCTTCTGCGCCTGGGCGCACTTGGGGCGGTTGTCATGCCCGTAGCGGCCGCGCGTCGCGCGACCGCCCGCGGCCACGCTGGCGACATGCTGGTCGCGCCGTCGGGCGATATCGCAAGTCCCGCCCTGATCGTGGGCGGTGGACGCGACAGCAAGGTGGCGCACTGGGCCGACACCCTGTCCGACCCGTTGACGCAGGCCCTCAAGGCACCGCAGCCCATCGACATCACCACCAGCAGCGGACGCGACGGCGTTACGGCGGCCAACCTGTTCGACGCGCGCGTGACGCCCGATGGCAATACCGCCCTGATCGTTCCGGGATCGGCGATCCTGGCCTCGCTTGCCGGTGATGCACGTGTTCATTTCGATTTCAGCCGCTGGGTGCCTTTGATCGTCGGTCAGGCCGATACGATCGTGATCGGGCGGGCGGATTTCCATCGCTCGCTGCGCAATCTTCTGCGGGACCGGCCGGTGCGCGTGGGCGTCTCGACGCCGACCGGACTCGAACTTCCGACACTGGTGGCGCTGTCGCTGCTGGGTGTGCGTCCCGTACCGGTCGCGGGACTGGCGACGCCCGAGTCCGCGCTGGACGCGCTCAACACCAATGCCGTGGACGTCATCCAGGTGCCCCGCGCCGCCGTGCCGGACGATCGTCTGGCGCAACTGGCGCAGGCCGGTTATCCCGCGCTGTTCACGCTCGAGCGGTCGGGCGCGGCCGCCGACAACAACGCGGCCGCCAGCAGCCTGCCATCCTTTCCGGCATTTTATGGCCAGTTCCACAGCCGCCCGCCACAGGCCCCGCTGGCCAACGGGCTGCGTGCGATTTCGATCGCGGCCTCCACGTCGCTGGCCGTGGTCCTGCCGATGCTGACCACGCCCTCACTGGTCGCGGAGTGGCGGTTCGCCACGCACGCCGCGTGCGCCACCCTGGAACGCGAGGCCGCGCGCGAGGGGATGAGCCTGTATACCGGCCAGAACGGCGCCACGGCCTATGCCGACGCCAACCCCGATCTGACGGCCCAACTGGCGATCAAGCGCTGGATCGCGGCGCGCGAGCCTGAGTGGCGCATGGGGTGAAAGCCCCCGGCACGACCGTCGTCGGACGGTCGTGCCGCGATGGCGGGTCGCGTGCCCCAACGCCCCGAAACCCGGCCTGCCGGTATGCCCGCACGGTCGTGGTGATGGAATGTTTCCACACGGAACCATAAGTTACTACGACACCGAAACGTTTGCCCCTACCCTCTGACGTGCGGTGGCCTGTCCCGCCGCGCAACGCTTACCGGACCGTCGCCCGCGCTGGCGCCACCGTCCGAAGTAGAGGGGAGAATGCGCTGATGCGCCTTGATCGGTTCCGTGACGGCCAGACGACCCTGCAAGCAGTCGGCTTGGCCCTGACGGTGCTCGGGCCGCGGACATCCCTTGTGCGCATGAGCAAGCGGCTGGCCTGCACCACCATTCTGGCCAGCGCCGTCTATACCTATGGTATCGGAACGGCGACTCCTGCCAGAGCGGCCCAGCCAGACCATCGCTCACCTGCGAATAGTCACGCACGCGCCACACAGACGCCCAAACGGCACGCTGTTGCGCACCCTGCGCCTCCTGCCAACGAGGACGTCACCGTAACGGGCGGCATTCATTCCTCAACCGGTGTCACAAACACCACACCGGGTGGCGGCATGCTGGCGGTGCAAACTGCACCTAAATCCATCAGTGCCGTGACACGCGACTTTATTGCCAAACGTCCATCGAATACGACCCCGCTCGCGCTGCTGGCGTCCATGCCGGCCGTGGCATATGCCCGCAGCGATCCGTACGGCCAGGTGTCCGGGAACCTGACCATTCGTGGCATGAACAATACGCAAATCGGCATGTTGGTCGATGGAGTACCGTTGATCGACAACATCTACCTCGGTGTCGATCCGGTTGGACAGAGCCCCGATTCAGAAAACATTACATCTGTAGCGGTCATTGAAGGATCGCCGGATATTTCCAGCCCCAATTACAACGCCGTTGGTGCCGAAATCCGAACGACTGTCCGCGACCCCTCGCATCATATGGGCGGGATGCTGGAATCCAGTTATGGCACCTATAACATGAAGAAAGAATTCGTGCGTTTCGACACGGGTGAGATCGGTCACACAGGAATTCGTGCGTTCGCTTCTTATTCTTACTCGTACAACCAATTTTGGCAGACACCTGGCTCTCTTGCACGCCACCATGTCGATGCGAAACTGGTCAAAGAGTGGGGTCACGACAACAAGGCGACAGTCGACTTCTTCTGGGGAAGCTATTCAACTGCCGGAATCAACGGCAATGGCGGCAAGACCCCTACAAAGGCCGCGTTTGAAGCCGACGGCACATCATCGTTGTACTACAATACGGACTATACCGCTGGGACGGGCAGCTACTGGCAGCTCGTGCGGCGCCGTAACTCGACCATGTCCATTGCGGCGCCGGTGCACCTTCATCTTGCCAAGGGCCTCAGTTGGGACGTAACACCGTATTTCGTCAGTATCATCAAAGACGCCAACTACCCCGAAGCCATCAGCCCGACCAACAGCTATTACGGAACGGAAAAACTTGCTCCCCTCAGCCTGCCCGACGTGGGGGCTAATGGCAAACAGACTGTAGAAGTTGTCGACCCTCAATATCAGTCTCAGCTTGCACTTATGAACGGACTGACATGGACGTACGGACGCAACACGTTCAGAGCTGGCTACATGTACTCCTATCTGAACTCCACCGAACGCGCTAATTATGCCGCAGCCAGTGCTCAAGGCCTACCGGCGAACGCCTGGGGTCGCTACGGCGTGACGGACTCTCTTGGGCGCGTAATTTCTGGCTGGGACATCGTGTACAGGCAGCAGCTGAATGCGCTGTATCTCGATGACACTCTTAAATTCTTTCATGATCGGCTTAAAATCAATGCTGGCTTCAAGGAAGTCATGATGCAACGCTGGGTCAGCAACCTGATCCCAGGGGCAAACCCTTACAAGAACGGTGGTAACTACGCTGTGCCCCTGCCGCAGTTCTCGGCCAGCTTCGACATCACACCCAATGACCAAATTTACATTAACGGCACGACAGCCTTCAAAGCACCCGACCGCAGTGAAGCCTACATCGACATCTATGATGCGTCCTCGCCCAATCCAATTCAGTCGCACCCCGAGAATATTAAACCCGAATATTCCATTGGCGAAGAAATTGGCTACCGCCACAAGGGGCTCGTGAACGTCTATGTTGCCGGGTTTAATTACAACCTGACCAACCATGACGTTCTGTCCACGTCTTATGTGAACGGCGCATTAGTGAATGCTCCGATTAATTTGGGTGGTGTCACCACCCGTGGCGCCCAGATTGAGTTGGGTATGCGCCCGTGGCATCACTTCAGCCCGTATTTATCGGGTGCCTATGTTCATGCCATCACGAACAACAATTTCCGCAAAAACGGAGATTTGCTGCAAACAGCCGGCAAAACTCTGGTCAACACCCCGACCTGGACGGGTGCAATCGGACTTTCCTATGATAACGGTACGTATTTCGGTACTTTCAATCTGAACTATATCGGCAAGCGCTACAGCACATTCATTAACGATGAAAGCGTGCCGGGCTATGTGACATCTGACATTACGGTTGGTTATCGAATGAAATCTTTCCATATTTCAGGACTTGAAGTGACCCGCCCACAGCTGCAACTCAACTTCCTTAATATTGGCAATAATATTTACTACGCGGGAGCATCAGGACTGTCCTCCAATGCCAAAACCACAAAGGGTATTTATGGCACGACGATTTCCGGTTCGGCGCCCACTTACCAAATCGGCGGAGGCTTCGCGATGGTTGGCACGGTAACTGCCGGCTTCTAACATTCACCGCAAGGCTTTATAAATCCAGGGCCCTGCCGAGCGGAGAAATCTCCTTCAGGCAGGGCCTATGCTGAGGAATACGTATCATTGCGTTCAAATGCCATTAAATACGCCTTCCTTTCGCTACCGTTCAGCGTCTCCCTTCTGAGCATAGCTGGCACTCCGGCCAGTGCCGGGGCGCCCGTTGAAGCTTGGAAAGACCATACCCGTTCGCCTGATGCCCGTGCATCGGCACTTGTCTCCGCCATGACAACCGATGAAAAGCTACGTTTGGCCCAAACCGCCAACGGGACCACGGCTTACGGTGTCGTCGCACCGCCTGAGGCACTGCAATCTGCAGCTTACCTGGCACCCAATACACGCCTTTCCATTCCTGCATTAATTGAGACCAATGCAGGTCTTGGCATCTCACGTCGTTACGATACAGGCGCAATCGCACTTCCCTCTGGCGAATCCATGGCAGCGTCGTGGTCCATGGATACCTCACGCGAAGCCGGCGTCATGATTGGTGATGAAGCACGCCGCCTTGGTTTTAATGTGCTACTTGCCGGCGGGGTGAATTTGACGCGTGACCCGCGTGGCGGCCGCAACTTTGAATATGCTGGCGAGGATCCGTTACTGGCCGGGTCAATAGTCGGTGCTATGATCGATGGCATCCAGTCACAGCATGTTCTATCCACGATCAAGCATTTCGCAGTCAATGACTTCGAAACCAGCCGCATGTTGGCCAGTTCAAACATCGAGGAAGGTGCGCTTCGCGAGAGCGACCTGCTTGCTTTCGAAATTGGCATCGAGATCGGTCATCCTGGCTCGGTCATGACGAGTTATAATCGACTCAATGACACATACACGTCGGAAAATTCTTATCTCCTGACGGATACGCTCAAGCACGACTGGAAATACCCTGGATTCGTCATGGGAGATTGGGGAGGAACCCACTCCACCACGAGAGCCATGATGGCTGGCCTAGATCAGGAGTCAGCCGGTACCGCCTACGATTCGCGACATTTTTTTGGAGAGCCTCTAAAGGAGGCTGTTCGGTCTAAAAATATACCGACCTCCCGTATTGATGACGTTGCGCACAGAGTTCTGCGCTCGATGTTTGCTGTAGGACTTTTTGACAACCCGATTTATCGCCGTCCTCTGGACGTTTCCCACGATAGAGCCGTTGCCCTGACCGTCGCCGAGCAAGGCATCGTCCTACTTAAAAATCAGGACAGTATTCTTCCACTCATGTCCGGTCAGAACGTCGCCGTTTTTGGAGGCCACGCCGATCTGGGCGTTCTTGAGGGCGGAGGATCGGCAAATGTGATCCCGATAGGCGGAAACGTGGCGCCCGATCCGGGCCCCCGCGTCTGGTATGGCCCAAAAACGTACCTCCCAGATCCGCCGGTAAAATGGCTCCGCCAGTTTCAGGAACAGAACAAAGGACACGTAACGTACGACGACGGTGCCGATCTGCGACGCGTGTCAGATCTGGCCGCGCACGCCGATGTCGCGATCGTTTTCGTAACCCAATGGTCGCATGAAGGTGCGGATGCGGCATCCATGACTTTGCCGGACCACCAGGATGCTCTGATTGAGCAGGTTGCACATGCCAATCCTCATACGATCGTTGTCTTGGAAAACAACGTTATCCCGGAGATGCCATGGCTGACCAACATCGCCGGTCTTGTCGAAGCGTGGTACCCCGGCTCGGCCGGCGGTGAAGCCATTGCGCGGATTGTCGACGGCGATGTGAACCCCTCGGGTCACTTGCCGTTGACGTTTCCGGTGGATACCTCGCAGCTCCCGCGTCCGGAAATACCCGGGGCAGGCTTTGACGATGCGATCTCCATCCAGATGAAACAGGACCAGAACGTATTTTACACGGAAGGTTCAGACGTCGGCTATCGATGGATGGAGCGACAAAACCTGAAACCCCAATTCCCGTTCGGTTTCGGCCTGTCCTACAGTGACTTCGGGATAACGCAGATACATGCAAACGGCCTGCAGGCTTCTGCAACAGCCCTCAACAGATCAAAAAAAGACGGCACGACGGTCGTCCAGTTTTATGTCAGACCACCACACGGAACAAAACGTCTGGTGGGTTGGGCGCGTATCTTTCTTGCCGGACATACGTCCCGCGATGTCACAATTAACATACCTCGCCGCAGCATCGCGCGTTTTGATACACAACGTCATGCGTGGCGGGTAGATGCAGGTGACTACGATGTCTACGCAGGACTGGACTCAAGCGACTTGCCAACACACACCATGCTGCACATCAATACAACAGCTTGGCTAGAACCGTAAGGGTGGCTCATGACTATTTGGCACAACTGACAATGTCCGCAATGTTATCGCCGCCGTCAGACATCGGTCAGTAGAAGGTCAATCGTGCAGACTTGCGTGCCCAGAGGATGCATCCCCTCACAGGAACGCTGCCCACTAACCAGATCGGTGGCAGCCTTGCGGTGCTCGGCACGGTGACCGCCGGCATCTGATCGGCCAGCAGGACTTGGACAATGGGGTGATACCAGCCATCCCGTTGTTTCGTTTACATATTGCCCCGAATGACTATTGCGTACAGTATCACGCGATGATGCCATTGCCGGATTGATCACGCGTGCCTGTCTGTCGTCTTCCCCTGCATCCAGCGATGCCGCTACGCTCTGCGTCACAGGGCCACACGACCCGGACGTCTGACCAGACCACACATACGACCACGCCTCTCTCCGCCCGGCACGCTTCCCATGACAGGAGAGATGTGTGACCCACTGGAAAGTCGGACGCGGTCTGTTTTCAAAACGATCGATCGCCGACATCATCAATCAGGTACAGATTGGCGACACCATCCACTTTTCGGAAGGTGAACATACTGTCGGCGAAATCAACCTGAAATCCGTCAATCTTGTCGGTGCCCATGCCGACCGCACGATCCTGCGCGGCATCATCACACTGCGCGGAACCTGCCTGGTCGAAAAACTGGCAACGGACGGACGCATCACACCAATGGACGCCGGTACCGAAATTCTCATACGGTCCTGCACTCTGTCTTCCAACGGTACCAACGCGCTCAATGCCAAAGACAGCGCGCATGTGCGCGTCATCCAGTGCGCGGTTTCAGGCGGCGGCAAGACGTTTCCAGCCCTTGTAGCCGCCAGCCGGTCAAAGCTCGACCTCGCGGAGTGCACGGTGAAAAACAGTCGGGGTGCGTCCGTCTGGGCGACCGGCAACTCCCGCATCGATATGCAGTCCTGCCATGTCGACGGGGCGACCACCAATGGCCTTGAAGTGGATGAGGGATCGTCCCTGTCGGCAGCGGATTCCACGTTCGCAGGTCACACGCGATCGGCCCTCTGGGTACACGGCGAAAGCCGCGTCGCCTTCAAAACATGCGTTTTTGAAGGCTGCTCTCCAAAAGAGAATTACAGCGCGGCGAGGGTGGAAAAACAGTCAACCGCAACCTTCCAGCAATGCACCTTTCGCAATAACGGCAAAAAGCACGTCAGCTGCTTCAGCGGATCAACCGCCGATATTGTTGATTGCACACTGGCAGCTTCGGGCTCCTCCTCGATCTACAACTGCACGGGCTCGGTGAAGGTGCTACGGTCCACCATTACGGATTCGCACTCGAACGCCGTCTCCTCCGATGGCGGCATCGTTATGCTCGACGACTGCACAATCAGCGGCACTCTAGAAAAAAAGCCTTTGGTGTTCGCCGCGGACAAGGCACAGGTGGGCATCAGACGGTCGCGTCTTGGGCCCAACGCCAGCCGTGCGATCGACGCCCAGCAAGGCAGTGTCATTACGATTGTCGACTCGACGGTGCAGGAGTGCGCGGCGCCCCCACTGTGGATGCTGCGCGCATCGCTGTCGGCCACGGCGACGACCATCACGATGCCGGGCCACGACGGCGATATCAACTCTCTCATCAAGGTCGAGGGGCAGTTGCCGGCCGCGCTGAGGGACTGCTCGGTAAACGGTGTCGCCGTGCCGGACGGCGAGGTGATGGACAATGTCACGACCCGCAAACTGGACCGCCTGATCGGTCTGAGCACGGTCAAGGCGGAGGTTCGCCAACTTGCCGACTTCGCCAAGGTACGGCGGCAGCGCGAAAAAGCCGGCCTGGCAGCCAGCAAGACGTCCCTGCATCTAGTGTTTACCGGCAATCCGGGCACCGGAAAGACGACGGTCGCGCGCATCGTCGGCAGCATTTACGCTAATCTTGGCCTGCTGAAGAAGGGCCATGTGGTCGAAGTGGACCGCGCGGCCCTGGTGGCCGAGTATATCGGCCAGACGGCGCCGAAAACGCTCGAAAAGATTGAGGAGGCACTCGACGGGGTATTGTTCATCGACGAGGCCTACACCCTTGCCTCCAAGAGTGAACGCGATTTCGGCCGCGAGGCGATTGATACGCTGCTCAAGGCGATGGAGGATAAACGCGACCGGATCGCCGTCATCGTGGCGGGCTACACCGACCCGATGCGCCTCTTTCTTCAGTCGAACCCGGGCCTGGAGTCACGTTTTACACGCACCATCCATTTCGACGACTACACCCCCGATGAACTGGCGCTGATCCTGGGCGCGAACTTCAAGGACGCCGACATGACGCTTCCGGCTGCTGCGGCAGCACAGGCCGAAAAAGTCATTGGCGATATCTGGCGTAATCGCGGCGCGCATTTTGGAAATGCCCGCGACATGCGTCGATTGTTCGAGCAGGTCGTGGAGCGGCAGGCCCAGCGTGTGGCGGCCCTGCCCAATGCCAGCCGCGAGACGCTGCAGACCATCGTGGCGGAGGACTTCCCCCCGCTCAACCAGGACAGCACGGGCGACGTCGAGACGCTGCTGGCCGAACTGGACGCCATGACCGGCCTGCGCGAGGTAAAGGCGGAGATGCGCAAGCTCGTCAATCTTGTGCGCCTGAATGCGCGACGCTTGCGCGACGGCCTCGATCCGCTGCCGGTCGGGCTGCATATGGTGTTTGTTGGCAATCCCGGCACCGGCAAGACCACGGTCGCGCGCCTTCTGGGCCGGATTCTCATGGGGCTGGGCCTGCTGCGCAAGGGCCATGTGATCGAAACCGATCGTGCCGGTCTGGTGGCTGGCTATATTGGCCAGACCGCCATCAAGACGCGCGAGTCCATCGAATCCGCGCTGGATGGCGTCCTGTTCATCGACGAGGCCTACACGCTGGATGGCAGCGCGCAGAACGATTTCGGGCAGGAGGCCATCGACACCCTGCTGAAGTCCATGGAGGACAACCGCGATCGCCTGGCCGTCATCGTTGCCGGCTACACCGGCCCGATGCGGACGTTCATCGACACGAACCCGGGTCTGAAGTCGCGCTTCACCCGACAGGTGACGTTCGAAGACTACACGGCTGACGAAATGGTCGACATCTTCCGCACGATGTGTGGCCGCCAGAAACTCGAGGTCGATGACGGGGCACTGTCGGGTCTGGCGGTACTGTTCGCGCGCATGCATGCCGACCGTGACGGGCAATTCGGTAATGCCCGCGATGTCCGCACGGTGTTTGAACGGACGATCGAACGTCAGGCCGAACGCTTGGTCGAAGACCTCGAGGCCTCCACCCGCCTGATCGTCGCCGCTGACATTCCGAGCATCTGACGGGATCTCGCGGCGATCAGACGTCCGACCCGCCCGAGACCTGCCGTAACTCGACGACGTTTTCGTCCCGTGGAAGGGCGACCGAGGACGCGGCCGGGCCCGCCGTCAGCAGGCCTGCGATCCGTCGGGCCAACTGTTCGCGCGTGAAAGGCTTGCCGATCAGGTTCACCCCGTCGTCCAGCCGGCCGTGATGGACGATCGAGTTTTCGGTGTAACCGGACATGAACAGGATCGGCACCTCCGGCCGCATGGCCGACAGTCGCTCGGCCAGGTCGCGACCGCGTATGTCGCCCGGCAGCACGACGTCGGTCAGCAGAAGGTCGATCGCGCCGACCTGCGTGCCCAGGATACGCATACCCTCGGCCCCATCGGCAGCTTCCAGCACGCGATAGCCGAAATCACGCAGGATCTCGACCGTGATCTGGCGTACGTCGGCCTCGTCCTCGACCACCAGGATCGTGGCGGCGATGCGCGGCAGTTCGACCGGCGCCACGGGCGCGGCGACCTGCACGGCGGCGGTCGCGCGCGGCAGATAGAGGCGCACGGTCGTGCCTTCGCCCACCTCGGAATAGATCTTCACGTGGCCGCCGGACTGCTTGACGAACCCGAACACCATCGCCAGGCCAAGACCCGTTCCCTTGCCTTCGGGCTTGGTGGTGAAAAACGGCTCGAACACGCGCGCCTGGACCTCGGGCGACATGCCATGGCCGGTGTCGGACACCGCCACCATGGCGTAGTCGCCCGGTGCCACCTCGGCATGACGGGTGGCGTAGTCATCGTCGAGCACGACGTTGGCCGTCTCGATCGTCAGATGGCCACCATTAGGCATCGCGTCGCGGGCGTTGAGCGCCAGATTGAGCACGGCGTTCTCCAGCTGGGCGGCATCGGCCATCGCCAGCCAGAGGCCCGCGCGCTCCACATAGCGCACGTCGATGTGTTCACCCAGTGTCCGGCTGAGCAGGGGCACGAGGTTGGGCAGATCGTGCGACAGGTCGATCGGCAGCGGCGACAACGGCTGTTTGCGGGCGAAGGCGAGCAGTTGCTGGGTAAGGGTCGCGCCCCGTTGCGCCGCCCACGTCGCCCGGCCGAGCTTTTCCTGCAGGCGGGGCTGGTCGTCCAGGCGGGACTGCACCAGCGCGAGATTGCCGAGGATGACCGTCAGGAGGTTGTTGAAATCATGCGCGATGCCGCCGGTCAGCTGCCCGATGGCCTGCATCTTTTGCGATTCACGCAACACGCTTTCGGCCTGCGCGCGCTTGGTCATATCCGTGACCGTCAGAACGAAACCGCCACCGGGCACAGCCGATCGGCGAAACTCGAGCGTCGGCCCGTTGAGGCGCGTGCGCTCGAAACCGACCGTCGCACCATGAAGGGACCGGCCGATGCGGATCTGCTCCTCGGTTTCGAGGAACGTTCCGCCCTCGGCCTCTGCCAGATAGTCAGCCAGCGCGACATAGGTCATGCCCTCGCGCAGTAACGCTTTCGGCAGTCCCAGTACCTCCTGGAAACGCGCGTTCCAGTTGACCAGCGTGGCCTCTGCCGAGAACACGGCGACCCCTTGCGTCAGATTATCCAGCGTGGAGCGCAACTGCTGAGCGAGCGCCTTTTGCAGTGCCCCGCGCTGTATGGAATCGGCCCAGGCGCGGGTCAGCGTGCGTGCCGCCCAGAGCAGCGCCAGTGCCGATACGACCGTCACAGCCAGCATGAGCCAACGCATGCGCGATGCCCGGCGATCGGCCGTGATCTGGCGGTTTTCGAGGATCTGGCTCTCGTGGCGGCGCAAGACGCGGATAGAATCATCGATCTGGATCATCAACCGCTGACCAAGATCGCTGTTGACGAGGTCGAGGGCCTTGTCCGACCCGGCGACCTTGCGGATGGCGATCGTCTCGGCCAGTTCGGCGAGCTTGCGCTGGATGGTCGCTTCGAGAGAAACGATGGTCAGCATGGCCACCGCGTCGTCGGCCGTCAACCGCTGCAACTGACCGGTCAGCCGCGTCACGTGCGCCAGAGCCTGATCGTACGGTTTGATGTAGTCGGGACGGCCGGTGAGCAGAAAGCCGCGTTGCCCGCGTTCGGCGTCGCGCATGGTGATGCCGATGTCCTGAAGGGTAAGAAGGACATCGTTGGTGTGCTGCGTCCAGAGGCGCGTGTCGCGCGCGGCGGAAATCTCGATCCAGATCGCGCCGGAAATCAGGCCCAGAAGGGCCATCAGCACACCCATTACAAGAAGATTGGCGCGTGCCACCATATGTCGGGTCATGGGCTCTCGATCAGAAGACAGGCAGCTGGATGAACAGGTCGCAATCCCGGACCCGGCATCGGGCAAGACTGCATAACTGCTCTGGCATGCCGCTGGTTTCGTGTCGACTGCACGTGGGGCGCCGTGCAAAGGCCGCGCTCGACAAGCGGGGGCGCCCGTTGCATAGACACCCCCCGCCGCCGGTGTCGGCGCGACATGGAGACTGCGATGCAGGACAGGGTTATCCTCGTTGTCGACGATGAATGGACCATCCGGATGCTGGTGGGCGACGTGGTCGAGGATTTCGGCTATCGTCTGCTGGAAGCCGGCACCGGACCACAGGCCCTGGCCCTGTTGCGCGACAGTGGGCCCATCGACCTGCTGATCACTGATCTGCGCCTGCCCGGCGGTGTCAGCGGGCTCGACATCGCGGGCGAGGCCCGGACACGCCAGCCCGGCCTGCGCGTATTGTTCATGACCGGATATGCGGATGCCGGGCTGATGACCATGGCGGCAACCGACCCGTCCGTCCGCGTGGTCTTGAAACCCTTTGATATCCGTGAACTTCAGCAGACGATCGAGACGTTCCTGGTCGCCTGACCGCTCGACCGATGCCCCGAGCCCCGTCAGCCGCCCCGGCGCACCACCCTGGGCGACAGGCGTATGCCGTGTGGCAGGTGCAGAGTCGACGCGCACAACCGGTCGAAAGCAGAGATCTCCTGCAACAACCAGTTGCGGAACGCGATGAAGCCCGGCCGGCGCCAGTGTGTCACCGGCGCGACCAGGAAATACGCACCCATCGTGATCTCTTCGTATTTGATGTCAGGCGCGAAGATCGGCACCAGATGGCCCTTCACGAGATCGTCATACGTGAGATAGACGTTCGCCAGCGCCACACCCTGCCCGTGCCGCGCGGCGGCCAGCGTCAGGCTCGCATGGCCAAGACTGCCGGACGACTGGAAGGACGGCGTCGGCACCTGGTGCTGGACGAAGAAATTCCGCCATTCATGATTGTCCTCGGCCGTCAGCAGGCCCTCGGTCATCAGGTCGGCGGCACAGCGTATGCGCCCGGTCACCTCGGCCGCCACGGCGGGGCTGGCCACCGGAAACATCGGCGGCCGCGCGATCTCGAGAATCGTCAGGTCGTCCGGCAGGAGGCCAAGCCCTTCCTGACGGACGTAACGGATGTCGGCGGTGATGGCATCATGATCGAAATCCGGCAGTCGGTCGAGCGGCCGCAGGACCAGTTCCTGTCCGGGATACCGCGCGCGAAACGCGCTCAGCCGCCCGGCCAGCCACGCCTGCGCCATACCGGAGACGCAGGTCACGCGCGTCGGTCCCTCGTCCTTGGGCATGAACTGGACACTGGCGCGTGACAGCGCGCGCAGGGCGACCGTGATGTCCTGATGATAGGCCCGGCCGCTGGCGGTCAGGGTGCCCGTCGCCCGATCGATCAGGCCGGTGCCGACCCAGTCCTCCAGGGCACGCAGATGCCGCGAGACGATCGTATGGCTGACGCCCAGAACCTCCGCCGCGCGGCGCACGCCCCCGGCGCGACCATACGCCTCGAACGCCCGCAGGGCGCCGAACGGCGGCATCGGCAGCCTGCCGCTGGGCAGGCCGGCGTCCTGGTCGTCCACGGCGTCGGTCGGACGCGACGGTCCCGGTCGGGCGGACGCACTCGGCCCGCGATCTTGTTCCCACGTCATATCGGCAACATAATGTTTCCACATAGGAACATAAAGTCGCTTCTGGGGTCTTGCCCCAATCCTTTAGGCTTTTCTCAGCGCCTCAGGCCTGATCGGGGCCCAACGCGGATCACGATGGGAAGGACGAACGCAGCGATGACCTCTGTGTGTGAACTCGACGCGGGCCGGATGCTCGACCTCTATGCCAAGGGGGAGCTGTCGCCCGTCGAGGTGATGCACGACGTTCTGGCCCGCGCGGACGCCGTCGGCCCGGTGCTCAATCCGTTCTGCGAAATCCACCACGACGACGCGCTCGCGGCCGCGCGGGCGGCCGAAGCGGCATGGAAGGCCGGCACGGCACGCCCGCTCGAAGGTGTGCCCGTCTCGATCAAGGACACGACGGCAGTGAAGGGCTTCGTGTTCGCACGCGGCGCGAAGTGGGCGGCCGACGCCCCCCCGGCGGATGCGGACTCGCCGCTGGTCGAACGTC
>NZ_JABXXR010000031.1 GCF_013376175.1 Ameyamaea chiangmaiensis | reverse complement strand
ATCGCACAGCAGCGCCCACAGCCGCCGCAGGGTCAGCCGGCCCGTATCGGCCGGCGCGCGCAACGGTGCGAACAGGTCAGCGGCAGGCCGCGCCATAGCCGATCTCGACCGTCGCCGTCGCCCCCATGCGCAGCAGTGGCGCCGCAGCAGGGTCGAGCCGCACGCGCACCGGGAAGCGCTGGGCCACGTGCACCCAGTCCATCTCGCGTGGCACCAGTGGCAATCCGCGCGCCAGCCCGGCCGATTCCGGCGACAGCACGCCACGGCCGATGCTCTCGACATGTCCGCGCATGGGCGTCGTGCGGTCGATCATCGAAAAGACCGTGGCGCAGGCGCCGGGTTGCACGAACGCAAGATCGCCCTCGCGCAGGTCGGCAACGGCGGTCCAGTCGTCATCGACGACCAGCGTGAACAGAACCTGCGACGGGGCGAGGACTTCGCCCGGCCGCACGGTCAGGCTGGTCACATATCCGTCCTGGGGTGCGAAAACCTGTGTCTGGCGCAGGCTGTAACGTGCATGCTCGACCGCTACCCGGCGTGCGGCCTGTGCGGCCAGCGCGCTGTCCAGATCGCCGATGGCGATGTCGGCGGCCAGCGCCTGCTGGCGCGCCTGGGCGAGTGAGATATCCGCATCGCGCAGGCTGGTCCGGGCCTGATCGTATTCCTGACGCGGGATATAGGCGTGCGCGGCCAGCGGGCCCAGACGGTCGACCGTGCGGGCGGCCAGATCGCGGTTGGTCAGGGCGCGGGTCACCTGCGCCTGTGCCGACGCCGCGTTGGCGGTCTTGATCGCGACCATGCGACGCTGGTTCTCGACCTCGGCCGTAGCCAGGGCAAGGTCGGCTTCGGTCTGGCGCACCGTCAGCGCATAGGGCTCGGGATCGAGGCGATAGAGCAGATCGCCACGACGAACATGCTGGTTGACCCGAACCGGCAGATCGATCAGCCGCCCACCGACCGTGGACGCCACATGCACCAGTTCGGCGTCGATCATGGCGTTGTCGGACGAGGGATGATGACGGTCGAGGTGGGCGGCATGCAGCCCGACCAGTATGGCCAGCGCGATGCACACGGCCGCGATGACGATGCCCGGGCGCGGCAGACGGCGGCGCGTTGGAGGGTCGGCGCTGCCCGTCATGGTCCGAATACCACCATCCACACAAGCAGTGCGGCGACCGTGCCGAGCGCGACATACGTAAACAGCCGCAGGCTGAGTACGGCGTCCACGCCCGTTATCACGAACATGACCCGGAGCACGACCGCGACGGCGACCCCGATCAGGCCGCAGATCATCCAGGCCGGGAAGTAGGCGCCCACGACGGGAAAGCTGGGCGCGCCGTTCATGGCACACCCGCCCAGCGTCAGGACGGCCAGCGGGGGCAGGCGTCGAAAGGCGGCGCAACGCATGGTGGGTCGGGGTTCCTGCTCCGATGGCACGATCAGGCTAGGCCGGATTGCCGGTCGTGGTCGAGGGGGCGTGGCCGCCAGCATGTCGAAAGCAGGCAGGATCGTGATCGTCGACCATCCCGACCGCCTGCATCCACGCATAGACGATGACCGGCCCGACGAACGTGAACCCGCGCGCCTTGAGCGCCTTCGACAGGGCGACGGAGTCCGGGGACTGCGCCAGCACAGTGCCGGTGCGATTGACGATGGGCGCATCGGGCACCAGGCCCCAGGCGAAGCGGGCGAAATCCTCGCCACGGTCGCGCATGGCGCAAAAGGCCCGCGCGTTACCGATCGTGGCCACGATCTTGGCCCGCGCCCGGATGATGCCGGCATCGTCCATCAGCCGATCGACGTCGGCCTCGTCGAATCGCGCGACCTGATCGGGATCGAATCCCGCGAACGCGCGCCGGAACCCGTCACGACGCCGCAGCACGATCAGCCAGGACAGGCCGGCCTGGAAACTCTCCAGACACAGCGTTTCCCACAACAGACGCGCGTCATGCACCGGCACACCCCATTCCGTGTCGTGATAGTCGCGCAGCAGGGGGTCGGTCGATGCCCAGCGGCAGCGTGTGGGGGAGGGCGTGGGCGGCATCCGCACGCCATAGCACAGGCGCGCGGGGGTGTATCGCGTCCGCGCGTGAGGGACGGGATCCCCCGGCCACGCGGCCCGCCTTTTCGAAAGATGGGACGCGCGGTGGACGGGCGAGCCCCGTCGGGGGCACGCTCGGCACGAACATGCCCCCGCCGACCCGGTCGGACGGGGCGCCGCGCGGGGTGGGCAGTCGCAGTCCGAAAGGTTACGGTGGGGAACCGAACCAAGGAGTGACCATGCCGATTCGCCGCACCGCCCTGATGGCCGCTACAGCCGCCATGATCACGTTCGGGGTGAAGGCGGCGCCAGCCCCGCATCCCGAGGCGGACGCGCAGGCGCTCGATCTGGCGAAGCAGGCGATTGCCCTGCGTTCGGTCGCCGGTCCGGGCAACCAGACGCCGCAGGTCGCGGCCCTGTTCCGGGAGGCCCTGGTCGCGGGTGGTTTCGCGCCGGGCGACATTACGGTGACGCCGGTAGACGATACGGCCTATCTGATCGCGCGCTGGCACGGCCGCGACCCGTCGCTCAAGCCGCTGGTCATTTCGGGTCATATGGACGTGGTCGAGGCCCGGCGCGCGGACTGGCAGCGCGACCCGTTCACGCCCGTGGTGGAAAACGGCTATCTGTTCGGCCGTGGTGCCACCGACATGAAGCTCGACGACGCGATCGCGATCGCCAGCCTGCTGGAGTTGCGACGCGAGGGTTACACGCCGCGTCGCGACATCATCATCGAATTCTCCGGCGACGAGGAGACGACGATGAAAACCGGCGCCATCATCGCCGATAAACTCAGCAATGCCGAACTCGTGCTGAACGTGGACGGGGCCAACGGCGTGATCGACGAGAAGAGCGGCAAGCCCGCCTATTTCACCTGGGCCGGGGCCGAAAAAAGCTACGCCGATTTCCAGATGGTGGTGACGAACCCGGGCGGCCATTCCTCGGAGCCGCGCGCGGTCAACGCGATCGACGAGATGGCCGCCGCACTTTTGCGGATTCAGCAGCACCGCTTCACGCCCGAGATCAATCCGCTGACACGAAGCTATTTCGTCAATGCGGCCAAGTGGGAACAGCCCGCGACCGCCGCCGCGATGCGGGCCTTTGCCGCCAATCCGGCGGACCCGCACGCCATCGCCACCCTGTCGGCCGATCCGGCCATGATCGGCAAGATCGGGACGACCTGCGTGGTCACGATGATATCGGGTGGTCACGCGCTCAACGCCCTGCCGCAACGCGCCGAGGCGAACATCAACTGTCGGATTTTTCCCGGCCACCCCCGCGACCAGATCATGGCAGAGTTGAAAAAAGCGGCCGCCGATCCAGCCATCACGTTTACCGACACGACCGCGGGGTCGGTCTCCACCGACGCATCGCCAATGCGGCCTGATGTCGTCGCCGCGATCGACAAGGCCATGGCCGCGGCGTTTCCGGGTGTTCCCGTGTTTGCAGCCCAGGATTCCGGTGCCAGCGACAGCATGTGGTCGCGCGCCCATCATGTGCCCAGCTATGGCATAAGCCCGTTGTTCATAAAATCGTCCGATAGCTTCATGCACGGGCTTAACGAGCGCACGCCGGTCGCAGCGATCTCGCCGGCTATTTCGGTGATGCTGTCCGTGGTCACCGACCTGTCGCGCTGAGCGGGGAGACCCCCGGCCGATCGCGCCGGGGATGAAACCGATTGTCATTCTTTCGCGTATCGATCTCGTGCGAGCGATCGGTTATGCAGGAGACAGCATAAGACTGACGTGATCGATCATCAGGGGCCGTCCGGCCCCGGGAGCCGTGCCTGCGTCCGGAAACGGGCGGGGCAGCGGTGTTCCCTTCGTTTCCATCCTTTTTCCAAGGACACAGAACATGGCGTACGCCACGATTAATCCGTTCACCAATGAAGAACTCAAGGTGTTTCCGAATTCGACGGATGCGGAAGTCGACGCAGCACTCGATGGCGCGCAGGACGCCTTCCTGCAATGGCGCGAGACGTCGTTCGCCGAGCGCGCGCGGGTCATGCAGAACGCCGCCGACATCCTGCGCCGCGACAGCGACAAGTATGCACGGCTTCTGACGCTGGAGATGGGCAAGCTGATCGGCGAAGCCCACGCGGAGACGGAACTGTCGGCCGCGATTTTCGAATACTATGCCCGCAACGCCGAAAAGCTGCTGGCGCCGGAAGACCTGCCCGTCGCCGACAAGGCCGAGGGCCGTGCGAAGATCATCCACCAGCCGCTGGGCGTTCTGCTGGCCGTGGAGCCGTGGAATTTCCCGTTCTACCAGGTCGCGCGCATCATCGCGCCGCAGCTTTCGGCGGGTAACACGGTGCTGCTCAAGCACGCGTCCAACGTGCCGCAGTGCGCCGCCATCATGGATACCCTGATGGTCGAGGCCGGGCTGCCGGACGGCGCGTTCCGCACGCTGTTCCCCACCCATGGCCAGATCGCCCGGATCATCGAGGATCACCGCGTGCGCGGCGTGGCACTGACCGGTTCCGAAGGCGCCGGCGCGAAGGTCGCGTCGCAGGCGGGTGCGGCGTTGAAGAAGACGACGATGGAACTCGGCGGCGCCGACGCATTCATCGTGCTCGACGACGCCGACATGGAAAAGACCGTCAAATGGGCGGTGTTCGGACGCCATTGGAACGCCGGACAGGTGTGCGTGTCGGCCAAGCGCATGATCGTCGTGGATTCGGTGTATGACGATTTCGTCAAGCGCTACCGTGCGGGCGTGGCGTCGCTGGTGATGGGCGATCCGATGGACCCGGCCACCACTCTGGCGCCTCTGTCGTCGCAGCGTGCGGTGGACGATCTGAAAAAGCAGGTCGAAGGTGCGGTTGCCGCCGGTGCGCAGGCCGAGGAAATCGATCTGGCCATGCCCAACACGGGCGCGTTCTTCCGTCCGGTGATCCTGACGAACATCGACGAGAACAACCCCGCGCGCCGCGAGGAATTCTTCGGCCCCGTCTCGATGCTGTTCCGTGCGAAGGACGAGGACGATGCCGTGCGTATCGCCAACGATTCGCCCTATGGCCTCGGTGGCTCGGTCTTCACGCAGGACGAGGCGCGTGGCGAGCGTGTTGCCGAGCAGATCGAGACCGGCATGGTGTTCGTTAACCATCCGACGATGGTCAAGGCCGACCTGCCTTTCGGCGGCGTGCTGCGCTCGGGCTTCGGGCGCGAGCTGATCGGGTTGGGGATCAAGGAGTTCGTCAACCACAAGCTGATCGACGTCGTGGACATCGACGCACCGTTCTGACGACTGGCCGACCGGGGGGCTCGTCGCCCCCCTTTTCACAGCGTCAGGCGTCGGTGATCACACCTGCGTTCTCGGGGGCGCACTGCCGTCAGAACATGGCTCCGGCCCTTGTCTTCGGGCCATTCGCGGAACACACTCGGCCCTGCTTTGCACCGTTCGCATGCAACGTGCGGTGCGCTGGATCGAGGGGCGGCCTGTGCGCCGCCGTTCCATTGCGAAGGGGTTCTGACGATGCGTCCTGTTTTTCTCTGGTGCGCCGCGATGGCGGTCTCTCTACTGGCGGTTCACGCTGTTGCGCGGGCGCAGACCACCCCGGCGGCACCGGGAGCGCCCGCGTCGGTCGGAACGGCGCCAGGTGCCAATGTCGGCGCGATCGTGTCGGGTGCCAAGACCATCAACCGCGTCGGGGCGCTGAGCTACTGCGTGGCCAACCACTATGTCTCGTACGAGCAGGGCTGGCCGATGCTGCAGAGCCTGTCGGCGAGCACGGGCGCCGTCGACCCGAAGAACGAAAGCGGCAACATGGACTATCCGTCCGGGGTTGCCTCGCTGCTGATTGGCCCCAAGGACGAGATCGTCTCGCTGGACAAGGCCGACGTTCCCGCGCGGCAGAAAATCTGCGGACAGGTCATGGCGAGCCTGCAGAGCGCGACCTGAAAACGGACAGGCGGTCCGCCTGTGGGTGGGCCGCGTTTTCGGAGTGACACGCCGCGCGATGGGCGGCCCGGGACCGGCCGGCCCACGTCGTCCCCGACGCTGGCCTGACGTCGGTGCGTGCGGGAGTCGCTTTCCAGTCGTCCGCTTGCGTTGGAACCGGATGGGCGTTGCCTCTGCCGCGTCCATCGACGATGCGCTGGCGCGTGTGTCGTGCGCCTGCGTAGACACTCCAGGTAATGACCGCGCCTTGTCATCACTGATGCGCGTCACGGCCATTACGGTCGAAGAAAACCGTTTCTCAGATTAACACTTTCAGAAACACGATGGGTAGAAGCCTGCCGGATGCGGGCTGTTCACCCGGGCAGGTGGGCGATGCGACGACGATACCAGGCCGTCCACAGGCCCAGAGCCGCCATGCTCGCGTAGCCGAGCACAGGCGACACGATCAGGTAACGCCCGGGGTCGAGGACGAAGACCAGAGCGATGGCCACGGTCGCCTCGAGCACCAGACCGCCGCCCCAGACGACCGTCATGCACATCATCCGGTCGCGGACGGGCGGGTGCGCACGGCGGTCCGTCAGCCACGCGGCGCGTTCGGGTGCCTGACGTCGCAGGGTGGCTTCGGCCAGAAACTGCACCAGCGGGCGCCCGAAAAGGGCCGAGGCCAGAAAGGCCAGTCCGATGATCAGCGTCACCAGCTTTTCGCGGATCTGGAAGTACCGGAACGATCCGCCGCCGATCATCGCCAGTCCCGACAGGACCAGACCGCCCAGCACCAGAAGAGACAAGGCGTCCAGCCGTCGCTCCCGCGCAAAACCCCACACCGCCTGCATCAATGGCGGCAGCGACGATACGATCAGCGCGTGGGTGTCGCCCAGCGGCTCCCGCAGGCCGTAATACAGCATCACCGGCAGGATGACAGCCACGCCCACCTCGGTGATCATCGCGCGTCGGGGGGACATTATGGGCTCCATGATCGGACCTTTCCGGCACGCGGGTTGCTCGCGGTGCGCTTTATGTTTACACTGTTAGCATGACCGCCCATGAGAACAGTGTCAACATGAAGCGCACCGCCTATCACCACGGCGATCTGGCCGCCTCTCTGCTGGCCGAAGGGCTGCGTGCGCTGGACGCTCAGAGCGCGGAGACGATCTCGCTTCGCGCACTGGCACGGGCCGTCGGGGTCAGCGCGACGTCGGTCTACCGGCATTTTCCCGATCGCGAGGCCTTGTTGTCGGCGCTGGCGCGGGAAGGTGCGCGTCGTCTGTCGCGCGCGCAGCGCGAGGCGTTCGAACGCGCCGGTGGCGGCCGGCCGGGATTTGCCGCGACGGGCCGCGCCTATGTCCGTTTCGCCCTGGCCAATCCGTCGTTGTTTCGACTGATCTTCACCGCCGCGCTGACGGAACAGGACAATGGTTTCGCGCAGCGCCGGACGGACGCGGTGCTGGACATCACCGCGGAATTCGCGGGCCCGCGCGACCGGGTGGAGGCGATCCGCGACTGGGCCTTGATCCATGGCCTCGTTATGCTCATGCTCGACGGACAGGTGCCGGTCGATGACGCACTCATCGAACGCATCATCGGCGGTCCCGCCTGAGGTTTCACCCGTTCGCCTGTCGGAGACTGTCATGGATGATGCGCTGATCGAGCGGCTGGTCGAGCGCTTTTACCGCTACGTCGCGATCCCGACACAAAGTGACGCGCGGGCCGCCAAGGTTCCGTCGACGCCAGGGCAGTGGGATCTTGCGCGGTTGCTGCATGGCGAACTGACCGCGCTGGGGCTTGAAGAGGTTCATCTCGACACCCACTGCGTGCTCACCGCACGGCTGCCGGCGTCGGACGACCGGAAACCGCGTATCGGGTTTTGTGCCCATCTCGACACGGTCGATGTCGGGCTCAGTCCGGTCATCCGCCCGCAGCGCGTGCGTCTCGACGGGAAGGACGTGTGCCTCAATCGCGAACGCGCCGTGTGGTTGCGTATGGACGAGCACCCGGACTACGCCGCCTATCGCGGGCAGGAGGTCCTGCTCAGTGACGGGACGAGCGTGCTTGGCGCGGACAACAAGGCGGCGATCGCCGTCATTATGGAACTCCTGGCCGAACTGGTGGCGACCCGCGTACCGCATGGCGACGTCGTCGTCGCCTTCGTGCCGGACGAGGAGATCGGCCTGCGTGGTGCGCGATCGCTTGATCTCGCGCGGTTCCCGGTGGATTGGGCCTACACCATCGACGCGTGTGCGGTGGGGGAGTTTGTCTATGAGACCTTCAATGCCGCCCAGGCCTCGATCGTGATCGAGGGGGTGACGGCGCACCCGATGACCGCCAAAGGCGTGCTCGTTAATCCGATTCTGGTCGCCCATGATGTGATCGCGCGTCTGGATCCGCGTGACACGCCCGAGTGTACGCAGGGGCGCGACGGATATGTCTGGGTGAACGCCATGACGGCCGATCAGGCCTCCGCACGGTTGTCCGTATCGATCCGCGATTTCGATCGCGCGGCCTTCGAAGGTCGCAAAGCGACCCTTCTGGAGGCAGTGGCCGCCACACAGGCGGCGTTCCCCCGCGCGCATGTGACGTGCACGATTACCGATGTTTACGCGAACATCGCATCCTGTATGGGGGAGGACCGCCGGTCCGTCGACCAGTTGCGGACGGCATTCGCGCAGGCGGGTATTACCCCCAAGATCATCCCGATGCGCGGTGGGACGGACGGGTCCGCCTTGTCTGTCCGTGGCATCCCGACACCAAACTTTTTTACCGGCGCATTGAATTTCCATTCCGTCTTCGAGTGCCTGCCGCTGACCTCGTTTGGCGCGTCGTACGCGGTGGCGCGGGCTCTGGTTGTGGAATGACGCGTGTTGTCCCTCGTGCTGAGTCGTTCTAAAAAATTATTATAGAAAAAGTATTTTTCATAATCTCTGTCCGTGGATCTGGCTCCCGTGCTACCTGTGGGTCGCGCATGCGGTAGCGATGTTCACGCATGAATACGCGCATACCTTCGTCGCATGGGCGCTGCGGTGGAAAAACAACCCCTTTGCCCTCCATGTCCCGCCGCTCTCGACGGCGTCGCTGTTGATTCAAAGCGACGTGGACCAGAATGTGAACGAAGCGCCGATCATGGCAAGCGGTCGCGGTGTGGACGTGGGCCTGATCGCGCTGGCGGCCCCGCTGCTGGGCAATGCGATCGTCAGCCTGACGTTGGGAGTGCTGCTCTACCGTCTTGGGCGTCGGTGGAACCGGCACGTCGCCATGAGGCTGGGTTTCTGGCTGGTTGTCGCCACACTCGGTAATGTTCTTGATTATGTTCCGATCCGCACTTTCACCCTGTCCGGTGACATGGGGTCGCTTCAGCGTGGGTTCGGATGGTCGCCGTGGACGATCATCGCGGTTCTGGGCGCGCCGACACTGCTCAGTCTGCTCTGGCTGCTGGTGCGCTTCATTCCGGATACGGCGCGCCTGCTCTTTCCGACGTCGCGCGTGAACCTGTGCGTGTTGTCGGTCGTCGCGAAGGGTGTGGTATTTGTTTTCTATGGTGCCGCCGGCCTGATGGAAGGAGGTCCCGTGTCGTTCCGGCTCTCGTAGGTCAGCGTCTAAGGTGTATGCCCGCTCGTGTTGCTGGCTGAAATCGCCCTGGTGTACCGTCAACGTCGCTAGAACGATGGCGGCGTCTCGTCGCCGGTCATCGCTTTCAGCCGTGCCTGTACGCGCGTCAGTAGCGTTGGATCGCCGTTCTCGCCCAGTTGCGTCAGATGACGTGCCATCGCCAGCAGGATATCCGACGTGGCATCGGGCTCCGCACGCCGCCACCAGTCGAGCGCGCGTCCGACGTCGCCCTGCTCGGCCAGCGCGGTCGCATGGTTATGCTGCCCCCGATAATCGCCCCCTTCGGCCGAACGCCGATACCAGTCGCGCGCCAGACGCGGATCGCGCGGCGTGCACCATCCCTCTTCGGTAAAGCGTCCGATCAGGTTCATCGATTTCGCATGGCCCATGGCGGCCGCGCGACGGAACAGGGCGAGCGCCGTCGCCAGATCCTGAGTCACTCCCCGCCCGCGCATCGTCAGAATGCCGAGATTGTAGAGCCCCCACGCATCGCCCAACTCGCCCGCGCGACCATAATGGGCGGCGGCTTCCGTCAGGTCCGTGGTGCAGCCCCAGCCGAAATGATGACATCGTCCGAGCATGTTGTGGGCCGGTGCAAAACCCGCGTCCGCCGCGATGGCAAACCAGCGGCGTGCCTCAGCCGGGTTGCGTGTCAGATAGGCGCCCTCCAGCAACACGTCGCCCCACTGCACCTGCGCCAGAACATGCCCTTTCAGCGCGTCGCGCCGGATCGCCTCGATCCGGGGTGGCAGGGGCGTGGAGGGGGCGGGGCGGCCACGGCGCAGATGGCGGGTGAGGGCGGAGAACATGGACATGGGACTCGACGACACAAGGATGGTCTCTTGAAGCAGGCCGCTCCGCCATATGCAACTGTGACGCGGTCGCGTCTGGCCTGCGGGTCCGTCGCGACGCGTGCAAAAGCGAAGTCTTTCGTGGCGGCCACTCTCACAAGCGCGTGTCGGCGGCAAATCGCTCTTGCGGAGGCCGAACGGAGCGCGCTTATGCTCCTCACAACGAAAGCATAGTCTTTCGATAAAGAAAAAGGCTGGACCAACCAGTGGCTCTCGGAACGCGCAGTCTTGTGCTCAGACGCCGCCTTCGCATCGCCGACCAGATCCGGCGCGAGGGAGTCGTGCGCGTCGATGCCCTCAGCCGGCAGCTCGGCGTGTCGACCGTCACGGTGCGCAGCGATCTTGCCTATCTGGAAGAACAAGGATTGGTGCTGCGCTCGGCGGGTGCTGCCCATCTTCGTGACGTGCCACCCGTGCAGGCGGTCTCGCCGAGTGGTTTCGACCCCGCTCTGCTGCGTCAGGCGGCGCGTCAGGCGCCTGGACGGGGACGACTGCTGCTGGGGCCCGGCACCCTGACCGACCACGTCAGCGCCCATCTGCCGCACAGCCCGGCGCTCGGTCTCGTGCTGATGTCGCTTGATGCCGCGCAGATGGCCCGGCGTCTGGCAGCGGGCAGCGTGGAGATGCTGGGAGGCGCGCTGGATGCGGCGGGGCGTGTTCACGATTGCCCCGCCGCCTTGCATAACGTGACGTTCCATCCGTTCGACGTCGTGATGATCGAGGCTATCGGCCTGACGCGCGACGGGCTGGTTCTTCCGCTGGGTGCTCCGGCGGCCTGCCTGCGCGTGGCCGCCGAGCGCGCGGCCCGTACCGTGGTGCTGATGGGACCCGACCATGGCACGCGCAGCGCCGCGCAAGCGATCATTCCGTTGCGCCTGATCAGTGAGATCGTCACCACGGCATCACTGGGGGCGCTGGCGGCGGACCCCTTGCGTTTGGCCGGCTTTCGCTGCGTCAGCACACCAGCGGACGAGACACGCCTTTTCGTCAATGCGACGGACCGGCAGGTCTCCCCGGTGTCCGAGCCCCCTTTTCCCGACTCTTCGCGCGCCTGTCGTGACGCGGGCGCGCCGGGTGTCCTGCAGGTGAGATGATGATCAGACCAATGCCAGACGGGCGCATTACGACTATCGGAGAAATCGTCGTTGAAATCATGGCCGATACGCAGGGATACGGCTTTCGCCAGCCGATGGCGCTGCACGGCCCCTATCCGTCCGGTGCCCCGGCGATCTTCATCGATCAGGTTGCGCGGCTGGGACATAACTGCGCCCTGATCTCGGCCGTGGGCAATGATGATTTCGGCCGCCTCAACACCGCACGCCTGCAGAACGACGGCGTCGATATCAGTGCCGTTCACGTAATTCCCGACCTGGCCACCGGGTCGGCGTTCGTCCGGTACCGACCCGACGGTGAGCGGGACTTCGTTTATAATATTCAAGGCGCGGCATGTTCGCGAACGGCGCTGACGCGTGCGGCCGAGGCGATCATAGACGATACGGCACATTTTCACGTCATGGGGTCGTCGCTTTTTTCATTCCGACTGATCGATGACGTGGTCAAAGCCGTCCATCGCGTCAAGGAGGCTGGGGGAAGAATTTCGTTCGATCCAAACCTTCGCAAGGAAATGCTCGATATTCCGGAAATGCGTGCCGCCATGGATATCATGCTGCAGGCATGCGACGTCTTTCTGCCCAGCGGTCCAGAGCTGCTGATGCTGACCGAAGCCAAGACCGAGGACGCCGCGATCGAGGAACTGCTCGCCCTCGGGATCAGCGAGATCGTTATCAAACGTGGTGCGCACGGGGCAAGCGTCGTCACGGCGAACAGCCGTCATACGTGCGCACCACTGTCGGTTTGCGAAATCGACCCGACCGGCGCGGGCGACTGTTTCGGCGCGACCTATGTCACCCTGCGTCTGGAAGGCGAGGCGCCTGAAACGGCATTGCGTTACGCGAATGCCAGCGGGGCGCGCGCAGTTTCGGCGCGCGGCCCAATGGAAGGCGTCTCGACACGGGCCGAACTCGACGCGTGTCTTTCAACGGCGGCGGAGGTCTGGTCATGAGCGTGCGTCCGCTGCTGGAACTCGCCGCCGCGCGCCAGTCGGGGCATGCGCACGGGATTGTGTCGGTCTGTTCGGCGCATGAACTTGTCATCGAGGCCGCACTCACGCGTGCGCTGGAGACAAACGATCACGTTCTGATCGAGGCCACCTGCAACCAGGTCAATCAGGACGGCGGCTATACGGGCATGACGCCCGCCGATTTCCGCACCTTCGTGGAAGGCGTGGCTGATCGCGTCGGCTACGACCGCGGCCGCATCATTCTGGGTGGTGATCATCTGGGCCCGAATCCGTGGAAACACCTGCCGCCCGAGGACGCGCTGGCCAAAGCCGGCGTCATGATCGAGGCGTACGCGCGGGCCGGCTTTGAAAAGCTGCACCTCGACGCCTCGATGGGATGTCAGGGGGAGCCCGCGCATCTGGACGATGTCGTGGTTGCACGGCGTGCCGCAAGCCTTGCCGCGCGCGCCGAAGCGCAGGCACCCGGTCGGCCGGTCTATGTCGTCGGTACCGAAGTGCCGACACCGGGCGGCGCGACCGAGGCGCTGGATCATCTGGTTCCGACGACACGACGGGCTGTCGAGGAAACCTATCGCCTGCACCGCAAGGCATTCGATGCGATAGCGCCCGACGCGTTTGAACGCGTGATCGCGATCGTCGTGCAGCCCGGCGTGGAATTCGGCCACGATTCGGTTGCGGTCTATCGCCCTGAACGGGCCCGTGATCTTACGGCGGCGCTGGAGGGCATGCCCGGTCTGGTCTTCGAGGCCCATTCGACGGACTACCAGCCGGGCACGGCGCTGGCGGCTCTGGTGCGCGACGGCTTTCCGATCCTCAAGGTCGGACCGGCGCTGACCTTCGCGCTACGGGAGGCATTGTACGCGCTCGACGCGATCGACGGATTTCTGAATCCGAATCGACGCTCACTCATCGACATCATGGAAGCGGTGATGCTGGCTGCCCCCGCCCAGTGGGAGAGCCATTATCACGGCACCAGTGCCGTTCGCCATCGCCTGCGGCATTTCAGCTACAGCGACCGGATCCGGTATTACTGGCCGGTCGAGGCCGCGCAGGCCGCGGTCGACGGCCTTCTGAACCGTCTGGGCGAAACCCCGCTGGCGCCGACACTGGTCAGCCAGTATCTGCCGCGTCTGTATGATCGCGTGGCCGACGGCACCCTTGCGGCGACACCACGCGCTCTGCTCCTTCAGTCCGTGCGTGACGTACTGATCATGTACCAAAATGCCGCGGATCAACATTCCTGACAACAAGGACACCCCGTTATATGGCCGAACAATTTCCCCTCAAGGGCAAGGTCGCCCTGATCACCGGAGCCGCGCGCGGTATTGGACGCTCCATCGCCGAGCGTTATGCGCACGAAGGTGCTCATGTCGTGATCGGCGACCTTAACGCCGCTGGAGCGACGCAGGCGGCCGCATCGCTGGGCGACGGGCATCTGGGGCTGACGCTCGACGTGACGTCGCAGGACTCGATTGATGCGGCCATCGACAATACGATCGATCGATTCGGAAAACTCGATATTCTGGTGAACAATGCCGGGATCTTCGACCTCGCACCCACCGTGGAGATCACGCGCGAGAGTTACCGCCGTCTGTATGCGGTCAATGTCGAGGGGCTGCTGTTTACCCTTCAGGCGGCCGCCAAGCAGATGATCGCGCAAGGCCATGGCGGCAAGATCGTCAATTTTGCCTCCCAGGCCGGCCGACGCGGCGAAGCGCTGGTCGCCATCTATTGCTCGACGAAGGCCGCGGTCATTTCATTGACCCAGAGCACCGGCCTCGATCTGATCAAATACGGGATCAACGTCAATGCGATCGCACCCGGCGTCGTGGACAACGAGCATTGGGACGACGTCGACCGCCGTTTCGCCCAGTATGAAAATCTTCAGCCCGGAGAGAAGAAGCGCATGGTCGGTGCGGCGGTGCCGTTCGGCCGGATGGCGCGCCCGGACGAGATCGCGGGGCTGGCCGTGTTCCTGGCCTCGCGCGATGCCGACTATATTGTTGCGCAGACCTACAACATAGACGGAGGAAACTGGATGAGCTGATCTGTCGTCATCGTATTTACAACGGTCCACAATAACAAAAACAAGATGGATTCCGTCGCATGTCTTTCAAACGTATTGCCCTTCTGACAACAGCCGCAACGATTCTCACGTTGCCGCTCGCCGCCCGTGCCGAGACAACGCTGACGATCGCCACCGTCAACAACGTGCAGATGATCGAGATGCAGAAACTCTCGACGACGTTCGAGAAGGCACATCCTGATATTCATCTGCACTGGGTCATTCTCGAGGAAAACGTACTGCGTCAGCGGGTGACGACCGATATCGCCACCCATGGCGGCCAGTTCGATATCCTGACGATCGGCAACTACGAAGTGCCGATCTGGGCCAAGCAGAAATGGTTGTACGCGTTCGACGGCCTTCCCGCCGACTACGATATCGACGATATCATTGCGCCGGTGCGTGAGAGCGTAAGCGATGGCGGCCATGTCTACGCGCTGCCGTTCTATGCCGAGAGCGTCATGACGCTGTACCGCAAGGACCTGTTCGACAAGGCCGGGATCACGATGCCCGAAGACCCGACATACGACCAGATCCGCACGTTTGCCGACAAGACGAGGGACAAGGCGAACGGCGTTTATGGCATCTGTCTGCGCGGCAAGCCGGGCTGGGGCGAAAATATCGCGTATTTCTCGACGCTGGTGACGGCCTTCGGTGGCCAGTGGTTCGACATGAACTGGAAAGCGACTATCGACACGCCCGCGTGGCACGGCGCATTGCAGTATTACGTCGATATCCTGCGCAAGGACGGACCTCCCGGTGCGGGCAGCAACGGTTTCAACGAAAACCTTGCCCTGTTCACCGGCGGCCATTGCGCGATCTGGATCGACGCGACCAGCGCCGCGGGCACGGTCTACGACCCCAAGCAGAGCCAGGTCGCCGACAAGGTGGGTTTCGCCGCCAACCCGACGGGCAGTTTCAAGGGAGGCCCAAGCTGGCTGTGGTCGTGGAACCTTGCGATTCCGGCGTCCTCGACCCATGCCGATGCGGCGCGCACGTTTATCCTGTGGGCAACGTCCAAGGAGTATATCCAACTGGTGGCGAAAACCGACGGCTGGGTGAACATCCCGCCGGGCACACGTGTTTCGTCCTACAAGGCGCCTGAGTACAAGGCCGTGGCGCCATTCGCAGACTTCGTCCTGCAGGCCATCGAACATTCCAACCCGAACGGCCAGACGGCGCAGCCACGCCCCTATGTCGGTGCGCAGTTCGTCGATATCGGGCCGTTCCAGGCCATCGGCACGCAAGTTGGCCAGACGGTGTCGGCGGCACTGGTAGGGTCCGTGCCGCTCGACAAGGCGCTGTCGTCGGCCAATGCGGCGGCCGACCATGCGATCGCGCACGCGGGCTATGGGAAACACTGAGCGAAGGAGTGTGGTGATGGCGACCATCGATTTTGACCAGGCCTTCGATTTCAACGATCGCGTGGTCGTCGTCACCGGTGCCGCGGGCGGAATCGGGCGTGAGATCACGCGCGTTTTCGCCCAACGCGGCGCGCGGCTGGCGCTCGTGGATCGCGACGGGGGCGTCCACGCCCTGGCGGAAGCGACGGGCGGCGGCGCGCGTGGATTTATCGCCGACATCACTGACGAACAGGCGATCGAGGCATGCGTGGCGGCTATCGTCGCCGCGTTCGGACGTATCGACGTGCTCGTCAATAATGCCGCGATCGGGCATGTCGGGCCGGCCGAGGCGATCCCCACCGGCGAATGGGACAGCGTGATCGCCATTAATCTGCGCGGGCAATATCTCTTTGCCCGCGCCGTGGCACCGGTCATGCTGGCCGCACGCTATGGGCGTATCGTCATGATGGCATCCCAGGCAGCGGTGGTGGGCATCGAGGGGCATGCGGCTTACAGCGCCGCCAAGGCCGGGGTGGTCGGAATGGTCCGCTGCATGGCGATCGAGTGGGGGCCGGCCGGTGTTACGGTCAATGCCGTCTCGCCCACCGTGGTGGAGACGCCCATGGCGCTGGTCGGATGGTCGGGCGAAAAGGGCGAGCGTGCAAAAGCCCAGATTCCGACGCGGCGTTTTGCGCAGCCGGTCGAGATCGCGCTGGCGATCCTTTATCTGGCAAGCGGTGCCGCAGGCATGGTCAACGGCGCGAACCTGTCGATCGACGGGGGCTACACGGCTCAATAGAGGCGGCGCGCTCGCACTGCAGAAGGGCACGCTTGCGGTCCACACCCCACGCATACCCCGCCAGTCCTCCGTCGGCGCGCACGATGCGATGGCACGGCACGGCCACGGCCAGCGGATTGGCCGCGCAGGCGGACGCCACAGCCCGGACCGCCGCCGGCGCCCCGATCTGGCGCGCAAGGTCGGTGTAGGTGAGGGTCGTGCCGACGGGTATGGCGCGCAGTGCCTGCCAGACACGATGCTGGAACGCGGTCCCGCGTATGTCCAGCGGCAGCGCGAGCCCTGCGGCAGGTTCCTCGATCAGCGCGATCACCGTCTGCACCACCGTCCGGTAGGCGGGGTCGTCGCCCGTCAGCCGTGCCTTGGGAAACCGGGTCGCGAGATCGGTCAGCAGTGCCTTCGGGTCATCGCCCAGCAGGATCGCGGCGACGCCACGACTGGCCGACGCCACCAGAACATGGCCTAGCGTCGAGACACCGAGTGCAAACTGGATGTCCTCGCGCGATCCGCCGTCGCGGTACCGGCCGGCCGACATGCCGAGTGCCGCGTCCGCGTCGCTGTAGAAGCGCCCGCCGGAGCCAAACCCCGCCGCCACGTAGGCGTCGGTGATGGTGGTCGCGCGGCCGAGTTCGTGGCGGACGCGCCCGTGGCGGTGGGCCGTGGCGTAGGCATGCGGCGTCACCCCGGTCGCGGCCTTGAACAGGCGGTGGAGATGCCAGGCGCTGAGGCCGACATGGGCGGCCAGCGCGCGAAGAGCGGGTATGTCCTCGGCGCCCTCGATCATGCGACAGGCGCGCAGGACGGCCGGGTGCGTCCTGTCCGTGCCAGCCGCGTCGGGGTCGCAGCGCCGGCATGCGCGGCAGCCCGTCGCCCGTGCCTGCGCCAGCGTCGCGTGCAGCGTCACGTTCTTTGGGTTGCAGGTGCGTGACGGGCACGATGGCCGGCAATAGACACTGGTGGTGGCGACGGAATACCAGAACGACCCGTCCGCCGTCCGGTCACGCGCGACCACCCGCGCCCAGCGGGGATCGTCGGCGGTCGCGATGATGGTGCTCAGACGGGTCATGATGCCTCCGGCGCGTGGACTGTGGGCCGACCGTATCGTCGTATGACGCGTGAAACACTCCGCCCCTTGCTGTCCAATCCGAAAGACGTGCGATACGGATGGTGGCGCGGTGTCAGGCAGGCGGCCAGCTCTGTCGCGCGCGCCCGTTTCTGCGGGAGACAGTATGACCACGACGTCAACGGCGACAACGGACAGCCATAATCCTGCGATCGACCTGCTGCGGGCCTCCGTCACGCTGGCCGTGGTCTGCCATCACGCGGTGCTTGCCTATTGTAGCTTCAGCCGGTTCGACGGACACCACATTCTTCTGTCGACGGCGCCCGTCGTCGATCCGCAGCGTTGGGTGGGTTTCGATCGGCTCGTTGCGTTGAACGATACCTATTTCATGGCCCTGATGTTTCTGGTGTCCGGACTGTTCGTGCTCCCGTCACTGCGACGCAAGGGATATCGGGCCTACCTGCTCGATCGCGCCCTGCGTCTTGGCGTGCCGTTCGTGGCCTGCGTCACCCTTGTCATGCCTGTGGCCTACTACCCGGCGGCCCGTGAGGCAGGATATCACGGTGCATTTCCGGCGTTCTGGCCCGCGTCGTTCACGGATTTCGGCTGGCCGGCCGGTCCGGCGTGGTTTTTATGGTTGTTGCTGCTGTTCGATGCGTGCGTTGTGTGTCTGGGATTGGCGCTGCCGGTCGCCGTCCGCGCTCTCGCGGCCTGTCCGGACATTCTCCTCACCCGACCTGTTGCCTCCGCTGTGGCCATCCTTGTCGGAGCCATCCTGCTCTACTGCCCCGCGGCCATCCTGTTTGGCGAGACACGGTGGTGGCATGTGGGGCCGTTCTTCGTGCAGGAAAGCCGTGTCGGGCTTTATGCGGCGGCGTTCGCACTGGGGTGTGCCGCCGGTGCGGGGGGTATCGCACACCCGTTGTTCCGGCGTGACGGACCGGTGGCACGCGGCTGGCGGGCGGCGCTGGTCTTTGCGTTGGCCTCGTTCGCAGGGCTGCGCGCGGTCGGGTCGCCGGCACTCTTCGCTGCCTGTTGCGTTGGATTCTGTCTGGGGATCACGGGACTGTTCCTGCGCACCATAACCATACTCCCGCCGTGGATCGGGCGAGGCACTCGTCTGGCTTACGGGGTCTATCTCCTGCACGATCCGGTCGTGACGTGGTGCCAATACGTTTTGCTGGCCACACGGTGGGGAGCGATTCCCAAGGCGGTCTGCGTGATCGGGGTAACGCTGTCCGTCTGCTGCGGTGTTACCCGTCTGGCACGGTGCAGTGGGGTCGTGTGGCGTGTGCTCTGACATCTGTCGCGGGTGAGTGGCGGACGGCGGGATTCGCGCGCATACTCCGTTGCGATGTCCATTCGATCGCTTTTCCCGCCGGGCCGCCTACGGACGGTTTTTCTGCCGGCCGTGTTGCTCTTCGGTCTGATGACGGGGACGCACGCGCGTGCCGACCCGTCGTCCGGGCTGGTTCATGACGGTGTTCTGGACGTCTGCACCAATCCGACGCTTCCGCCCATGACCTTCGTGCCGGGCGCCGATGCGTCCGACCTTGCCGGTGTCGATATCGATGTGGCGCGCGCCGTGGCGCAGGCATGGGGTGCGCGCATGGTGCTGCACAGCATGGATTTCGTGGGGCTTTTTCCAAGTCTGGAGTCCGGGCGTTGTGCCATCGTCATCAGTGGCGTGACGCGGCAGCCGGCGCGGGAGCGTCTGTTCGACGCGGTGTCCTACCTGCCGACGGCCCTGGTCGTGGTCGCGCGCGCGGGCACGCGCCCGATCGGGTCACTGGCCGACCTGTCGGGACAGATGGTGGTGACTCAGTCCGGCACAAGCTACGCCGCGCGGCTTGAGCGTGAGAACGCGGCGCTGGCGGCGCAGGGCCGCGCCCCAATCCGCATCCAGCAATACCCGGCCGAGGAGCAGGTGGTGCAGCAGGTCCTGCTGGGCCGGGCGTTCGCCTTTGTCAGCCAGGACGTGGAACTCGGGTTTCGCGCACGACAACTGCACGGCAAGGTGGCGGTCATTCTCCAGCCGCAGGATGACAATTACCGTAGCTTCGCGCTCTACATCCGCAAGAACCCGACCGATCGCGCGGCACTTCAGGCCGCGATCGATCATCTTGACCAGACCGGCGCGCTGCGGGCGATCGCGGACAAATGGCATATTCGCGCGGCAACGGCGCTGACGCAGGATCTGTCCACCCCGCCACGCTTTGATGTGCGGGCGTTTGCCTTGGCCCTGCTGTCCGTGGGGTTCGCGCGCGCGGCGCTGGTGACGCTCGCGATTGCCCTTTTGTCGCACGCAACGGCCATCGCGCTCTCGATGCCCATGGCGCTGGCCCTCAATCGTCCCGGCGGAGTCGTGCGTCGCGCGGTGGGGCTGTATGTCGCCCTGTTCCGCGCCGTGCCGACCCTGTTGCAACTCCTGTTCGTCTGGAACGCGCTGCCGCAGTTCTTTCCCGTCTTTCGCGGGGACTGGTTCAGCCCGTTCCTCGCCGCCTGGATCGCCCTGTCCCTCAACGAGGCGGCCTATCAGGTGGAGATCAACCGGGCGGCTCTGGGGGCGATCGACCCGGGACAGCTGGTCGCGGGGGAGGCTCTGGGCCTGACGCGTTTTGAGGTCTATCGCCACGTCCTGTTTCCGCAGGCCCTTCGGGTCGCGCTGCCTCCCACGATCAACGAGTTCATCAATCTTTTGAAGACGACCTCGCTGGCGTCGGTGATCTCGTTGCAGGAACTGATGGCGCTGACGCAGATTCATGTCGCGCGGACCTTCGAATTTACCGAGTACTACGCCGTGGCGCTGGTGTATTACGTGGCGATGGTGTGCGTGCTGCTGCTGACGCAAAAGCGCGTCGAGCGTCGGTTCCACTGGGCCGACCGGGTCAAGGCGGGTGCGCATGGTGGCTGACCCGATCATCAGCGTTCGCGATCTGCGCAAATCCTATGGCACGTTCGAGGTCCTGCGCGGTCTCTCGTTCGATGTGGCGCGGGGCGAGAGGATCGCCATTCTCGGGCCGTCGGGATCGGGAAAATCGACCCTGATCCGATGCTTCAACCGGATCGAGCCGCATGATTCCGGCACCCTGCACATCGACGGCACGGTGGTCGACGCGCGCTGCGACCTTGCACGCCTGCGCGCCGAGGTCGGGATCGTGTTCCAGAACTACAACCTGTTTCCGCACCTGAGCGCGGTGGAAAACTGCATGCTCGCGCCGCGTCTGGTGCGTGGCATGACCAGACATGCCGCACGCGATGGCGCGATGCGCCGACTGGCGCAGGTCGGCATCGCCGAACAGGCGGCGAAATACCCGATCCAGTTGTCCGGCGGCCAGCAGCAGCGCGTGGCGATCGCGCGGGCCCTGTGCATGGACCCGCGCGTCGTCCTGTTCGACGAACCGACTGCGGCCCTCGACCCCGAGGCCGTGGCCGGCGTGGCGGCGATCATCGACGCGCTGGCGCGTGATGGCATCACCACCCTGTGCGTGACGCACGAGATGGGGTTCGCGCGCCGTATCGCCGACCGGATCGTGTTCATGGATGACGGGCAGATCATGGAGATTGCGCCACCGGAAACGTTCTTCACATCGGCCGTGACGGAGCGGGCACGCGCCTTTCTGGCCCGTATGGTATAGGTTGGCCCGACATCGCGACCCAGATTTTCGGAGAACGCCCATGCCATCTACCGCCAATACCTGGTTCATCGACAGCGAAATCGGCACGCTGCAGGACGTGCTGCTGTGCCCGCCCACCTATTACCGGTGGATTCCGAGCAACGATATCGCGATCCAGACCATGGAGGACGGCGTCCAGCAGGATCAGGCCCTGATCGAGCAGCAGTTCGCCCAGTTGACCGATGCCCTGCGCGGCGCGGACGTGACCTGCCATTTCCTGACGCCCGACCCCGACATGCCGTATCAGGTCTATACGCGCGACAGTTCGCAGACCACGCCCTTCGGCACGACGGTCACGCGCATGTTCCGGCCGGAGCGTCAGGGCGAGCGCGGTCCGATCCGCGCCTTTTACGGCGACGACCAGATCGCGCGCACCTTCGAGACCGGCTTTGTCGAGGGTGGCGACATCCACATCATTCGGCCGGGCCTGGTCGTGGTCGGCGCCACCCGCACCCGCACCACGCCCGAGGGCGCGCAGGCGTTCCTGCGCTGGTTCGAAGAACAGGGCTGGACGACGCGCATCATCCGTTTCTCCGACCATTTCCTGCATCTTGACGTGATTTTCTCGATGGTGGCCGAGAACCTGGCCCTGGCCTGTCTCGACGCGCTGCCGGACGAGGATATCGCGTGGCTGCGCGCCCAGGGGATCCGTCTGCTGCCCGTGTCCTACAAGGAAGTGATCCGGGATATGGGCTGCAACGTTCTGGCGCTGGGCGAGGGGCGCGTCATCAGCCCCCGTCATTCGACGCGGATCAACGCGGTGCTGCGGGCGGAGGGGCTGACCGTACTCGACCCCGAGCTCGACCAGTTTTCGCAGGGCGGCGGCTCGGTGCACTGCATGACCATGCCCCTGCGCCGTGTCTCGCTCGCCTGACAGGCCACGCGCCGCGCGACGATCGACGCCGTACACGCACCGGCCGTCCTGCCTCGGTGCCGGGCGGTCGCCCGCGGGGAAATGTTTGACGCCGCGGACGTCAGGGGGCGCCGTGTTAAAGGCGCGGGATGACACGCATGCCCCATCGCCTGATAGTGGGCGATGATCAGGACATACTGATCCTGCGGACCGGCCTTTTTCAGGGGCATAACGACCGCGTGTCGGTTGCCGGGGGTGGGGAGGAGATGTTCGGGTGCGAACGTCGAGCTGGTCATTCTCGATGTGATGTTCAGAAAGGACGGCGGCGTCAGCCTGTGTCGGCGCCTGCGCGCGCCCTCACGTTGCCGGTCATCATGTTGACCGCGATGCCCGACCATACGGATCGTGTGGTCGGGCTGGAAATCGGGGCCGATGACCGCCGGGCCGCGCCTTTCGAGCAGCGGGAGCTGATGGCCCGGGTTCCAGGCGGTGCTGAGGCTCGCGGGACACAGGGCATGCAACTTGCAGCGCGCCTGTCATCCTGAGAAAAACGACGGATATAAAAAGTAAGTTCAAGGCGTCGTCGCGTGCGGAACGCATGGCCGTGTCTGGGGCCGGTGGTCAATGCCTCCATCCTGAGTGGGATTGAGAGCGTCCTGATGAGAAGCGTGGGCGCCCCGCCAGTGTCCGTCGCGGGTTCGGCTGTCGGGTTGGTAACGGCCAGTGCTTGCCTTTATGCCGGTCGCAACGGGTGCCGGCGCATCAGGGCCGATACTGACAGAATCGCCACGTTCACGATGAGACCGAGAAAACCGTCGTTCAGGCCGACAATGTCGACATTTCCGATGAACAGGCCGATCGACACGACGTCCCCGGCCACGATGCCCAGAAGAACGGCACGCGCGGAAACGGGCATCTTACGGCCGATGACGAGGATGCCCGGCAAAAACTGGGTAATACCGAAATAGGTCAGATTGTTCATCGTCGCCGCCAGCGAGGACACGGTTTCCGCCCCGATGATCGAACAGACGAGATAGCCCAGCCCGACGACCTGGGCGACGGGCTTTTGCCGGGCGACCGGCACGGAGGTCAGGATGTTGCGGGTGAACAGGGGACCGATGACAAGGCAGATCCCCGCGAGCACGATCAGGCCCGACAGGGCCGCGCCGCCTGCGACCAGACCTAGCGCGAACGGTGACAACAGCGTGCGCGCGACGTCGATGAAGACGTGATTGGGCTGTTCGACCAGCCCCGGCACGCTGCGCGCATAGAGCGTCACCACGATCAGGATCGGAAACATCAGCATATAGAGCGGCATCAGGACCATCGCGCGCTGGATGGTCTTCGCGCTGCGCGCGGTGAAGAACGACGCTATGCCCACGGGAAAGATATGAAGCCCGAGCGCCTGGAACAGGATCGATGAGAACGCAAAGCGAAGCTCGTGCGCTGTCAGCGGGGTGGCGGCCATGGCCTCGCCGGCGTGGCGTATGGCGTGCCAGCCGCCCGGGCGGCTGATGGCCGCCAGCCCGACGGCCACGATCGCGACGATCAGCAGCACATCCTTGACGATCGAAACATAAGCCGGTGCCCGGATACCCGACATCACCGTGTAGACGAACGAGAGGATCAGGGACCCCAGCATCAGCACACGCGGCGACAGCCCAATGCCGAGATTCTGCAGGACCATCGCAAGGCCGATGAACTGGATCGTGCCCCACGGGACGAGAAACAGGATCGCCGTCGCGGCCACGGTTATTTCCAGCGCACGAGAGCCGAAATGGGCACGGAACAGGTCGGCCAGCGTGACCGGGTCGTGGCGCTGGGCCGCACGCCAGATCAGGGGGCCGAGAAAATAGCCGATCGGAAAGGCGAGCAGGATGTAGGACATGAACCACATCGCAAACGACAGGCCATGCACGAACACGCCGCCGGGAAACGCGGTCAGGACGCCAAGGCTGTAGCACTCACCCACGCTGAGGAAAAACAGAAGCAGGGAGCCGAACTGTCGCGACGCGACGAAATAGTCGTGGACCTCGTCATGGCGGCTGCCCCCGCGTGAGAACAGTGCGACGGCCAGAGACAGGACCAGAACCAGACCGAAAACCAGAAGTTTCATGCGGGCAACTCGTGAAAGCAGGGAGCGGAACCGCACGATACATTGCGGTATCAATATGAAATGAGCATAGGACGGCGATGCAGGGTTGCAAACCCTGCGGTGGAAGGGAATAGTTTGTGCGGCATCAGAAAAGGACTGTGCGCCATGGCTGTTCCGTTTCTCGATCTCAACGGCACGCCCCGGGCGCGTGGTCGCGCGCAGGGCGAGGGGCTACGGTCGCAGATCGATGCCAATATCGCGCTCTACGCGGACCGTTTCGGCAAGCTTGGTCTGTCGGCGAAGGCCATCGAGGACGGCGCGCTTGGGTGGGAGACACCGCTTGCGCGCATGGAGCCGGGCTTCATGGAGGAAATCCGGGGCGTCGCCGAAGGTGCGGGCCGTACGCTTGCAGAAATCCTGATGCTCAATGTGCGGTACGAACTGATCATTCGCCTGTTCCGCGAGGCTCGGCTGGCGTCCGCGGCGGCTGTCGACGGCTGCACCAGTTTCGCCGCTCTGCCGGAGCGTTCCGCGACCGGCACGACGTGGCTCGGCCAGACCTGGGACTGGCTCGCCGGGGTGCAGACGGCCGTGACGCGGGTGGTGCGCGATGACGGCCCCGATTTCCTGTGTCTGGGCGAGGCCGGCACGGTGGGCGGCATGCAGGGCGTGAACGAACACGGCATCGGCGTGGTCATCAATGCCATGATGGCCGAGGGCGACGGTAGCACGGGCTATCACCGACCGTTCAGGCTTCGGGTGCGCGATGTGCTGAATGCGCGCGATTTTTCCCATGCCATCACGGCGGTAAACGGCACTGACCGCAGTTCATCCATGAACTTCATCATCGGCGCCACGGGCGGCGAAGTGATGGACATCGAGGTTTCGGCCACGCATGAAGCCTATATCGAACCCCGCGACGGCGTGCTGAGCCATGCCAACCATTTCTGCGCGCTCAAGGTCGCGTCCGATGCGCCGCGCGTCTGGCCCAGTTCGCTCTATCGCGGCAGTCGTCTCGGCCGCCTCATGGCGCAGAGCCAAAGCCTGGACGCCACGACGCTCAAGTCCCTGATGTCGGACCATTTCGCCTATCCGCATTCGATCTGCGTGCATGTCGATCCCGACGCGCCCGACATCCGCAAGGTCGAAACGCGCAACGGCGTGCTGATCGATCTCGACCGGCGCGTGATGTACGTCACCGACGGGCCGCCCTGCTGCGCGCCGTTCGAGGAATTCCGGCTGACCGCGTGAACCGCCCATGGCGCGCAGGCCGCGCATGGCTGGCGCTGGAGTTTCTGCTGCTGTACGGCGGCGGTCCGCTGCTGATTCTGGGCCTGCGGCGCGCGGGTGTGTTGTTCGTGCTGCTGTGGGTGGGGGCGGCCGTGGCGTTCGCGTCGCTGCGTCGCGTCCGGGTCGAACCCCATGACGCACGGCGGGAACTGCGTGCGATCGGGCTGCGCTTTGCCGTCCTGGCGCCCCTGATCGCGTTCGTCACGTGGTGGTTCTGGCCTGCGACGTTTCTGATCCTGCCCCGTCAGCACCCGCGCTTCTGGTTGCTGATCATGGTGTTGTATCCGGTGCTGTCGGTCTGGCCGCAGGAGATGCTGTATCGTGCGTTCCTGTTCACGCGCTATCGGCCCCTGTTGCGGCGCAGCGGCGCCCTGATCGCCGCCAGCGCGGTGGCATTCGGCTTCGCTCATGTGATCTTTCTCAATCCGGTCGCGGTGGTCATGACGCTGCTGGGCGGCCTGCTGTTCGCGATCGATTACGACCGCCATCGCTCGCTGCGTCTGACCTGCCTTGAACACAGCCTGTATGGATGTCTGATCTTTACGCTGGGCCTGGGCCGGTTTTTCTATACCGGCGCGGCCTGGCATCACTGACCGTCCGGTATAAGCGGCATTATTGATTCGGCACCGATATGGTCTACACTCCGGGTTCTCGGACCGCGCTGGCGCGGTTGCTGCCGGAGCCTCGTCATGCCGTCCCTCGGCCCGTTCGCATATTTTTGGCCCGGCGCGCGGCGCGCGGGGCGACAGGGGCATTCCGCCGGGTCCGGAGTATCGGGACCGGGGAGTGAGGCCGGCCGCCCGGAGACAACCGTTGCCCGGCCGGGATCGTGACGGAGGGCGAGCGTCTCGTCAGGCGCGATCTGGTGGCGTTCGGGCTGTCGCTTGGCGTGGCAGGCGCCATGGCGTTCGGCTTCGTTCTTGTGTGGGGCGCGCCGCGTCTCGGCGTGATGTGGGATGCAGGCGCGGCCGCCGGGACGATCGGTCTCCTGCTGCTTCTGGCGGTGTTCGCGCTGAGCGCGCGTCCGGCGCGATGGCCGCGCTGTGGCGGGAAATTCTTTCTGGTCCTGCATCGCTGGCTCGGCACGGGGGCGGCTGTGGCCGTGGGGCTGCATGTCGTGGCCATGTTCGCCGCCGTGCCGTTCGCGGTTATGCTGCGGTATGTGGAGCCCGGGGCGCCATGGTACATGCTGGCGGGCGTCGGTTCGGCACTGGGTGCGCTCGGCGCGGTGTTGACGGCACTCCCCGCGTGGCGTCGGCGGGTGTTCGGCGACGCGCGGCGGTTCCGGCACGCGCATATGGTGCTCGGCTCGGCAGTGCTGCTGCTGGCGGCGTGGCACGCGATGGGCACGGGCTTTCACCTTGAGACGCGTGTGCGGCTGATCCTCTGCGCCGCCGCTGTGGCTGCGGGGCT
>NZ_JABXXR010000030.1 GCF_013376175.1 Ameyamaea chiangmaiensis | reverse complement strand
CCGTCCGACGGTAGATCGCCCTCGGCCGAGGCGGCGTTGAGCTGGTCCGTGGAGGTCGCCTGCGCGTATTGCGGCGCGTTCTGATCGGACGGGGGCGGCGCGTAGGACGGCGCGGAGGCAACGCTCGGCGTCGACGACGGCTCGTTGCTCGCATACGCGGCCAGAGGGCCGCTCAGTGGGGCCTGCGTGCCGAGATTGGGCGTGATGGACGCGACGTAGTTGACCGTCTCGTTGGGCAGGTCACGCCCGGTGGCGAGATAGTCGTCCAGTCGGGCCGGTCCGGCGTTATAGGCGGCGAGAAAGCCCGGCGCACCGTATTTGGCATACAGAAGATTGAGATATCCCGTGCCCGCCAGGATGTTGTCCCGGGGGTCATACGGATCGGGGCCGAGGGAGAAGCGCTGCTGCATTTCGGCGTATGTCGCGGGCATGAGTTGCATCAGCCCCATCGCGCCCGCGCCCGAGGTGGTCAGATGACCGTTGAGATATTCGTGGCCGCCCGATTCCTGCTGGATCACGGCGCGAATCCACTGGTCGGGGAACGAAAAGCGCCGTGCGGCCTGGCGGATATATGGGCCCCACGGATCGTTGGCGGGGCCGGGCGCGGGATAGGCGCGGTTGGCTTCGTAGTAACGTCCGTAGGACGCGCTGCCGCCACTGCCCGGCGTGCCGGAACACGCGCCCAGACTGGCAAGACCGCCGAGCACGCACAGACGAAGGGCGGTTTTCACAGCAGACACAGGGCGCCGAGGGCGCGGCGCAGGTCGGGCGGCAGGTCGCCGGTGCTGCTGGCCATGGCCGACAGATCGGGCGGTGCGTCGGCGGCCTTGAGATAACGCCAGCCCTGAAATGGACGCATCGCGCGCGGCAGGACGGGCACGATGGCGCGGTCCAGCGCGATGATCGCGCAGGCCACCCCGTCGTCGCGTTCGCCGGTGTCGATGCGCAGGATCCGCTGCCGGCACTGGATCGAGCCGGCGATGACCCGGAACAGCGACCCGCCCGCCAGCAGCGCCTCGGCCTGTTTGGGGAACATGCGGGTGCGCACGATGATCGCGTCGCCGGGCTGTCGGGCGTGCAGTTCGGCCATGTCGGCGATCGAACTGACGCCGACGGCGAGTTTGACCATGTGCAGTGTCACGGCGTGTGGGGTGCCGTGGCCGAAGCGCCGATCGACTGGGCCTGCCGGACGAAGCTGCCCAGAAAACGCGCGGCGTCGACGGTCTGCACCAGCGTCACCTTCCGCACACCCATCGCCAGCGGCGCAGTCTCCTTCGGCCACACATAGGCATGTCCGTAGGAGATACCGCGCGTGGTCTCGACGTCCATATAGGCCTCGACCGAATGCGTCACGAGTGTCGGGTCGGCGGCGATGGCGGCGGCCATCTCGTCCCACATCGGCAGGGGTGCGTAGTATTGCGACAGATACCGCGTGACGGGCGTCGGTTTCACGTTGATCTGGGCCATGTAGGCTTTCGTCATCATCAGGTCGTTGGACACGTTGCCAACCACGACGATCTTCGGCCAGTCGGCGGTGACCGTGATATGGGCGGCCTCGGGATCGAAAATCAGGTTGAAGTCCGAGGCGAAGTCGGCATTGCCGGTGACGGTCATCATGTCGGTATCGATCAGGCCGCCCATGAACACCAGCTGTTTCGCGGTGGAGGCGAAGGTGGGGTCGAGCCGGATCGCAAGCGCCAGATTGGTCATCGGTCCGGTGCAGAGGATCGTCACCTGATGTGGATGTGCGTGGACCTGATGGATCAGGAACAGCGCGGCCGGTTCGTTCGCGGGTCTGAGCGTCGGCATGCCTTCGGGAACCGAGGTCACGGCGGGCTGCGTGGCGGGTGTCTTGTCAATCGACCCGAGGCCGCCCCAGGCCCCTTTCCACGGGATCGTGCCGAACTGCTGTTCGCGCAGGCGCATCAGGGCCACGCTGTTGATCAACGGCAGCGTCGCCCCGTCGGCGACGGGAACGTCCTCCCGGTGCGCGATTTCCAGAAAACGGCGTAGATGGGCGGACTCTTCGTTCTCCCACGCGTCGCCCGCCGCCACCGTAAAGCCGAGCACCCTGACGTGCGGATCGGCCAGCAGGGGAATGGTGGACTGGATGTCGGAGCCGCCCGGCCCGAGAAAATCATTATCCTCAATGATATAGGATGGCTCGTCCGCACGCGCCGCGTACGGCGTCATCACCGATGTCAGGAGGGCCGAGAGGGCGAGGGAGGCAAGACGCAGCGGGCGCATGGAAGGTCCGTGTCAGGGGGCGATGGCGCAATCTATCCCGCGTTCGCCCCGATGTAGAGAGGCTTCGCGCGCCCGTGTGTTTGCGCGCCGGCGCGGGGTGCCTATAACGGCGGCCATCGAGCCGGCCGGCCCTTGCCCCGCCCGCGCACACAAGGATCTGATACCCTGATGAAAACCGCCTGGTTTCTGGGCGCGCTCTGTGCCGCGTCCACCTTCGTAGCCCCCGCCCTCGTCGTGCAGGGGCCGCTCGCACCGCGGGCGCTTGCCGCGACCGGTAATCCGCTGGCGGTCCCGAGCACGCTGCCGATGCAGGCGCCCCGCTTCGACCTGATCCGCGATACGGATTACGAACCCGCCTTCGTGCAGGCCATGGCCATTCAGGCTGCGGAGATGAAGGCCATCGCGCATCAGAAGGCCGCGCCGACCTTCGACAACACCATTGTCGCGATGGAGCGATCGGGCCGGATGCTCGACCGTGTCACGCAGATTTTCTACGGCGTGTATCAGGCAAATACCAACCCTGTGCTGGATCGCACCGAGACGGCCATCGCGCCGAAGCTGTCGCAGCACCAGGACTCGATCTATCTGGATCCGGCGCTGTTTCGCCGTGTGGCGACGCTGTATGCCCGTCGTGCTGCGCTCGGCCTGACGGCGGAGCAGGCGCAACTGCTCGACGTCTGGTATCAGCAGTTCGTGCACGCGGGCGCGCAGTTGTCCGAACACGACAAGGCGACGCTGCGAACCCTGAACACACAGGTGTCGCAACTCCAGACGCAGTTCCAGCAGAAGCTTCTGGCCGCCACACGCGACGCGGCGCTGGTGACGGACACCGCGCAGGCGCTGGACGGTCTGGACGCGGCGACCGTGGACGGCGCGGCGAAAGCGGCGCGCGAGCGCAAGCAGGACGGCAAATGGCTGCTGTCGTTGCAAAACACCACGCAGCAGCCGGCCCTGACGCAGTTGACCGATCGCGGCACGCGTCAGGCGCTGTTCGACAAAAGCTGGACGCGCGCGGAAACCGGCAGTGCCAATGACACGCGCGCGACGATCGCCCAGATCGCGCAGTTGCGCGCGCAGAAGGCAGCCTTGTTCGGGTATCCGGACTTCGCATCGTATGAACTTTTCGACCAGATGGCGAAATCCCCGCAGACCGTTCGCGACTTCATCGCCAAGCTCGCGCCTGCCGTCCATCAGGAGGAGGAGCGCGAGGCCGCGGCGGTGCGCAAGGAGATGGCGGAAGACAAGGGGCCGTCCGACCTTCGTCCTTGGGACTGGTCCTTTTATGCGGACCGTCTTCGCCAGAAGACGTTCTCGTTCGATGCCGCCGAGGCGCGACCGTATTTCGAGTTGAATACCGTGCTGCGCGACGGCGTGTTCTTCGCCGCCAATAAGCTCTACGGCATCACGTTCCAGCAGCGGACCGACCTGCCGGTCTATAATCCGGACGTCATGGTGTTCGACGTGCGTGACCGCGACGGTGCGCCGCTGGGCCTGATGTATTTCGACTATTTCAAGCGCGACAACAAGAACGGCGGCGCGTGGATGTCGAACTTCGTTACCCAGTCCGCACTGCTGGGCACGAAGCCGGTGATCTATAACGTCGCCAATTTCCCCAAAGCGCCCGACGGGCAGCCGCAGCTGATCACGTACGAAGACGTGATCACGATGTTTCATGAATTCGGTCATGCTCTGCATGGTCTTTTCGCAGCCCAGACCTATCCCACTCTGTCCGGTACGGCCGTTGCGCGTGACTTCGTTGAATTTCCATCCCAGTTCAACGAGCACTGGGCGCTGGACCCGGCGGTCTTCGCGCACTACGCCCGTCACTACAAGACGGGCGCGCCGATGCCCGCGGCGCTGGTCGAGAAAATCAAGTCATCCGCCCGCTTCGATCGGGGTTATGCGATGGGTGAGCTGATAGCCGCGGCCGAGCTCGATATGGAATGGCACAGCCTTCCGGCGTCGGCGCCACGGCAGAATGTCGATGCCTTCGAGACGGCGGCGCTGGGCCGCATGGATCTGGATACGGCTCTGGTGCCGCCCCGGTATCGATCGAGCTATTTCCTGCATATCTGGTCGAACGGCTATGCGGCCGGCTATTACGCGTATCTGTGGACGCAGATGCTGGCCGACGATGCGTTCGCGTGGTTCCAGGCGCATGGCGGCCTGACGCGCGAGAATGGCGACCGCTTCCGCGAGCTTGTGCTCTCGCGCGGTCATACGCAAGACTATGCGCCGATGTTCCATGGATTCTACGGCAAGGATCCCGACATCGATCCGATGCTGCGGCATCGTATAAAGGGCGAGGACTAAAAGAACCAGTCCGGGGCGCGATCCAAAGTGCCCCGGACGGTTTGAGTGTATCAGCGAATGGTGTAGCCGCCGTCGATGACGAAGTTCTCGCCGTTGACCATCGCCGCCGCATCGCTGACGAGATACAGAACCGCGCACGCGATTTCATCAGGCTGCGCGAAGCGCCGTGTCGGGACCTCCGCACGGAAGGCGTCGCCCACAGGGCCCGCCCAGACCTTCTTGCCGAGTTCGGTTTCGACCACGGTGGGCGAGATCGCGTTGGTGGTGACGCCCCGTGGTCCCCACTCGAAGGCAAGTACCTTGGTCAGGCCCAGTATGCCGGCCTTGCTTGCGCTGTAGGCGGCATGTTTGTCGAGCGCGACGAGTGCCGCCTGCGATGCGATGTTGACGATCCGCCCGTGCCCGCGCTCGCACATGGCGGGGCCGAGGGTTCGGGCGAACAGAAACGGCGCGCGCATGTTGATGGCAAATGTCAGGTCCCACGTCTCGGTCGTGGTTTCGGCCGCGGGCGCAATTAGCGCGATGCCGGCATTGTTGATCAGGATGTCCACGCGCCCAAGGGTCGAGAGTGCGGTTTCGCATGCCGACACGATGGCAGCCTCGTCGGTGACGTCGGCCTGAACGCCGATATGACCGTCGCCCAGCGACGTTGCGGTTGCCGCAACCGTGTCGCTGCGGTCGATCAGGCACAGACGGGCGCCCTGTTCGGCGAGGCGCCGCGCGATGGCCAGTCCTATGCCCGAGGCGCCGCCTGTCACGACGGCGACCTGCCCCGACAGGGAAAGAAGTTCGGAAAGAGCTTTCATCGTTCTTTATCCTTGCTTGTTATTGAACGAATGACCCTCAGCGCACGAGGGTACCAAGGCCGTCGGCGAAGGTTTGCAGGATCAGGCAGCACGACGTGGCACCCGCGTCGAGCACCCCGCGCGAACGCTCGCCCAGTCGGCTTGCGCGGCCGATGCGCGCCACCAGGTCGATCGTCGAATCCCGTCCGCGTTCGGCCGCGCTGCTCATGGCCAGCAATGCTTCGGCCAGCCCCCGATCTTCCGCGGCGTGGAATGCGCGCACCGCTGGCACAAGCGTGTCCATAAGCGTCTTGTCGCCGACGTCGGCGTTACCCAGCGACCGGATCCCGGCTTCGGCACCGTCGAGCATCAGGCCCACCATGCGTGCGTCGATGAATGCGGCACCCTCGAGAGGACGTGCCATGCCCGAGAAAAAGCGGCCATACAGCGGTCCCATCGACCCGCCGATCCCCGCCATCAGCGCATCCGACAGCGCGTTCAGCGCGACGGGCAGCGGCGGCGCGTTGGCGGCGAGCGCATCGCCGCAGCGTGAGAAGCCCTTGGCCATGTTGATGCCGTGATCGCCATCGCCGATCTTGCCGTCGATATCGCTCAGCCATTCGCGCGCGCCCACGATGGCGCGGATAAGCCCGGGCACGATCTGCGTCGTCTCCGAGAGCGGCACGCCCGATTCGGGACGATAGGCGGTCTGATCAACGTGGTTGGTCATGCCCGTCTTTTCGGCCGCGGTGGCGGCAGGCGCGTCCGTCGCCGGAGCGTCTATGGCGTCGGAGGTCTGGACGAGGCCGATCGTGGTGGCCGGAGCGGCCATGAGGCGGTCGAGCTCGGGGTCCAGTTTCATGATCGTGAGTGTCGCGCCCTTCATCTCCAGTGATGTGAAGAAGTTGCCGACCAGGCGGTGCTTGACGACCACACCGTGCTTTTCCAGACGATCGGCAATGTCCGCGTAGAGGACATGCAGTTCGATAACCGGGGTAGCACCTAGCCCGGAGAGCAGGACGGTCACCTCAGCACCCCTTGCAAGCCCAAGATCGGCCAGAACGAGGTCGCACATGCGCGCGGCCATGTCGCGGGCACTCTCCAGCGGCCGCACTTCGACCCCCGGTTCGCCATGGTGCCCGATGCCGACTTCCATAGTGCCGGCGTCGATGTTGAAATTCGGGTGTCCATTGGCGACGATCGTGCACGGAGACAGGCCGATGCCGATAGAGCGTGTATTGTCGATCGCGCGTTGGGCAACCGCCAGGACGTCTTGCAGAGACGCACCTTCCTCGGCGTGCGCGCCAGCGACTTTCCACATCAGGATTTCACCGGCAACCCCGCGCCGCCGATGTCGTTCGTCGGGTGGTGCGGAGGCGACGTCATCATTGGCCACGACCGTGCCCACCGCGATCCCGTCGTTCTCGGCATCCTGCATGGCCAGACGAACATTCATCGTGTCGCCGGCATAGTTCCCGAACAGGCACGCGACACCCGCGCCGGAATCCGCGACACGCATGGCATCGAGAAAGCTCGCGGCGGTGGGCGAGGAAAAGATCTCGCCGATAGCGACCGCATCGAGCATTCCCCGGCCAACATAGCCGAGAAACGCCGGTTCGTGACCGGATCCGCCGCCGGTGATCACGCCGACCTTGCGACGCCCCGTCCGTGTGCTGCGGGCAAGCACACGCGGGTTCGGCGTGGCGCTGAGGATCGACGGGTGGGCGAGGAGATAGCCACGGACGCCGTCTTCAACGATCTCGTCAGGATCGTTGAAAATTCGGTCCAGAGCGACACGCGTCGCTCGCGGGTGGTCGGTCATGTTTCATCCAGTTCTTAATGACTGTTTAGGACGTTTCGTTAAATCGCGCGTCGGGGGAAAAAGCGTTTCGCGTGCGTGCAGTGATTCCCCCTTCGCAGCGTCAGGCGGCGTGGCGCAGCACCGATTCGGTCAGCGACAGGTCGTCGTCGAGCGCATGCAGGGGCGTGATGCCGTCCTTGACCAGCGCATCGTGGTAAAAGCGCGTCGCCTCCTCGGGCTTCATGTCGCCGTCGACAACGTGACGCATGGCGGCGATGAGGGCCGTCGGACTTGCGGCGTCGTTGATCTTGCGCCCGAACAGTGCCGCGCGCGCGCCAAAGCGTTGGGCCTGATGCAAAAGCTCGAGGCAATCGCGTGTGGTTCCGCTGCCGCCACCCATGACGCCGACGATCATGCCCGGGTCGAAAGACGCAAGTTCCTCCATCGCCGCCGGGCCGTTATAGGCGACTTTCAGGAATACCGGGCGTTCCGCGCGCCGAAGTCCGGCAAGCGCGCGAATGATCATGTCATTGATGAAGAACGGCACGTGTTCGGCGTCGATGCCCGTTTCGACATTGGGATTGAAGATTTCCATGAAGTAGCGAAAATTCACGGCACTCGCATCGGTGCGAAACTGCTGGAACTGTTCGAGACTGCGCGCATCGATCGCGGCATCGTTCACGAATGTCATGGAATACAGGCCAAGGTCGGTCTGCGCGCCCGCCAGTGCCGCGGAACGGAACGGTATCGACGGTGTCTTGGTATAGGTCGCACCGCGGCACCGCCAGAGGTCAGACGTGTCGTTGGCACGAATGGCCGACCGGACGCCGGTGCCGGCGAAGGCAGCCTGCTCGACAAGCGTCTCCAGTATGGAACACGACACCAGCATAATATCGACGATATCCTGGCGGATGATGTCCCGAATGGACGCGATGTATTCAGCGCGGGTGCGAAACCGGCGTCCCTGACGGGCGGTGGTCAGGCCGGTCGCACTCAGCCCTGCCGCCATGTCGGCGTCCTTTGCATCGGCGATGATGAAATCTGTCGGCGTGTCCCGGCCGGCGAGCATCGCGGCGATCTTGTCTTCAAAGCGGGCCATTGTGCGTATTTCCGTTGTTTTGGGGTGGAGGAATAAGATCGGATCGCGCCGCGTCAGGAGGCGATCGACAAGTGCGGCCGTCCCCCGGTCCGGTATGCGTTACGGACCCCGTGGCGTTCGGTCGCATGGCGCCAGCACCAGTTTGCTTCGTCGTCGCGGCGTTCGGCACTCCAGCCGAGTGTCTCTGACACCACGGCCGCGACGTCCGCGATGACAGCGGGCGTGAGACGGCCTTCGAGAGCCAGCGTGGTCCGACGGAACAGAACGTCGGCGAGATGTCCCACCAACTCACGGCGAGCGATGAAGGCGATCTCACGCCGCGTGTAATCGGGGAGGGTGGTCAGGGGCTCATCTCCCGCGAGCGAACAGAAGGTGGCGATGTCGATCGCCAGGCTCCCGTATCGCTCAAGCAGTGTGGCCGCCCGCTCGGCTGGAAGGGAAAAACGCGCGCGCAGCGCGTCGAGAAACCGTGCACGCGCGACCGGGGAGCGTGGAAAGTCGCGTCCACCGCCGATCGGGATATCACGACTGCCGACTGTGCGGGCCCGCCCCAGACGGGACAGGACCAGAGTGCCGACTTCCTCGGACAGTCCACGGAAGGTTGTCCATTTCCCGCCGACCAGGGACAGGACCGCTGTGCCCCCGGGCAACTGGTCTGTATGGATCAGGTGATCGCGGCTGATGTCGCCCGGATTGTCCGTTTGGGAACGCGGAAGCGGCCGTACGCCGGCATAGCGGTAGACGACCTGCGCGTTGTCAAAGCCGAGCGAGGGAAAAAGCTCTCCCAGTGCGCGGAGCATGTAGTCCTGTTCGTCCTGCGTGCAGATCGCATCGTCAGGGGCGTCCGTGTGAATGTCGGTCGATCCGACCATCACGTGCCCAAAAAACGGGTAAGCCAGGCAGATACGACCGTCCTGCACACCGAAATAGACCATCGCGCCATCAAGCTCGCGCAGCAGTTCGGGATGATCGAGGACGAGGTGTGAACCCTTCGTGCCGCCGATATAGGCCGTCTCGAGGCCAAGCGTCTGGTTAACCGTGTCGATCCAGGCCCCGCCGGCGTTGATGATGACATCGGCCTTGATCGCGAGCATCTGGCCGGTGACGCGGTCGCGCGCGTGGACGGTGTCGTCAATGACCCCGGTAATATCGACATGGTTCAGGGCGATCGCGTCCGGGCAGGCGCGGATGGCGTCTGTGACGCATTCGAGGCCCAGACGCTCTGGCTGCGAGATCGCCGCGTCGTAATAGCGGCCAAGCGCGATGATGGAGGGCGTCATGTCCGGGAAACGAGCGTGCGCGCGCTTACCCATAAACATGCGATGCAGGGGCATCACGCGGGAGCGGAGCCCGAGGACATCGTAAATACACAGACCGGCTTCCGTAACCACGACGCCACGATCGCGGATCTTTGCCGAACGTCCCAGGAACCGTTTCAATGACGGCCACAGACCACCGAACCACGACTGGATGGGGAGGTATGTGGGAAGGGGCCGAACATAGTGCGGGGCGTTGCGCAGCAGAAGGTTGCGCTCCAGCGTCGACTGCGCCACCAGCCGGAATTCGCCGGTTTCCAGATATTTGATCCCACCGTGAATCAGACGCGACGGCGCCGCCGAGGCACCTGCGCAAATGTCGCCCTTGTCGAGAAGGATCGCCGGGACACCCTGAAGAGCCAATTCACGAAAGGCGCCCACGCCGTTGATTCCGCCGCCCACGATCAGAACGGGCGTGCGTACGGGCGTGCGGAGTCGCGCAAGGGCGGCGTCCCGCAAGGAGGGGGTCTGCTGGTCGATCATGATGCCATGTCCATCCGGCTGACGTCTGCGACCGGTGCGAGAGGGAGAGAAAGATTGGCAGGGGGCGTCTCGGAAGCCGGCTCCAGGTCGGCCCAGAAGGGCTCGACGGCCTTCATCAGTCCCAGGAAGCGGCTATAGAGGGCTTCGTCCCGCGCCGATTGCGCCGTATCCGGCGCGTAGGTGCGCGCGGTAAGGTTGCAGGCAGAAACAGCAGTTTCGAGATCAGGGTGAAGTCCGCACGCGACCGCGCCGGTCATCGCGGCAGCAAGTGCGCCGGTTTCCAGAGCGCCGGCCGCTGGCTGGTTCGCGATGTGCACCGAGCGTCCGAGAATGTCGGCAAAACGCTGCGCGACCGCTGGTTCTCCCGATCCGCCACCGGCGATGCCCAGTCGCCCGACCGTCCAGTTCGCGGCAAGTGCATCGACATGCAGCCGATGGTTGCAGATCATGCCTTCGAGAACGCTGCGTGCCAGATCGGCCCGCGTGTGCCAGCCGTGCATTCCGAAGAACGCCGCGCTGGACGGTCCGTCGACGGGGGCGCCGAACAGAAAGGGATGATAGAGCGGCACGCGATGTGTCGCGTCCGATCGCTTGAGCGCGGTCGCCAACTCGGCGAGCATGGCGCTGACCGCGTCATCGTTGTCCGGCCAGCACAGACGGGCGAGCCATTCGAGATTCGTCGATGATGTCGGCGAAATGGCCATGCTGTTCCAGAGCCCGCGCCGGTATCCCGCGCGGCAGGCCCATTCCGTTCCCCAGACGGGGGTGTCGCAGAAGATCTCGTTGATTGAAAACGTGCCGGCCGTGATCGTCATGTCCCCGGCGTGGATGTTGCCAAGGCCAACGGCGGCGGCGGTGACGTCGTGCAGCCCGGTCGCAACGGGGGTGCCCGCCAGAAGCCCGGTCAGTGCCGCAGCACTGGCGGAGATGGTGCCGGCCTGATCGCACGGCATCAGGATTGGCGGCAACGCGGGCCGGATCTCGGCAAGGCCCGTCACGTCGAGGATGTCGGTGCTGTAATCCTGGGTGTGGAGATCGGTAAAACCGCTGCTGGCCTCGGTCAGATCCGTTGCGATCGTGCCGGTCAGGCACAGACGCAGCCAGTCTTTGCAAAAGAACACCGTCCCGATCGCCTGATAGCGCTCGGGTTCGTGATCGCGCATCCAGGCCAGCAGCGTCGGTGCCGAATATGGATACGGGCGCTGTCCGGACAGGGGCATCAATTTTTCGAGCGTCCCATCGGCCGCCCAATCCGCATGCACCTGCCGCGCGCGACTGTCGAGGGACATGATGCCGTGCCCCAGAGGAGCCCCCGCCCGGTCGAGCACGAAGACGCCGTCACCATGGGCAGTGATCCCGACGCCTGCAATGGAACGTCCGTCAATTCCCGCATCGTCAAGCGCCAGACGGACTGTTTTCGCAATTGCGTGCCATGCCTCCGCCATATCGCGCTCGACGTGATAGGGGCGATCGGTGATCTGGCCGACCCTGGTCTTGCCGATGCCGACGGGCCGGCCATGGGGATCGAAGACCACGGTCTTGGCGGTGGTGGAGCCGCAATCGATCCCGAGGACGTAGTGATTCGGCATTCGGACCTCCGTGCCAGGAGGCTTCTTGCGGCCCCCGTTGCGTGAACGCGCCGTGTTGTTATGCGGCGTTATATTGGGCACATAGTTGTGTTATAATTTCTCTTGTCAAGGACGTTTTTGGTGATAACGTCCCGGACCAAGAGCTGCCTCGCGAGTCCGGCGATGGGGCAGGCCATAATAATAACAAGGAGGTTTCCCGAGATGGTGAACCGTGTCGCGCCGCCTGAATCAGCGCCGTCCCCTGTGCCGGGCTTCGTTATGGAGGCGGCGTCCGCCTGCCTGGATCCGGAGGTCGAGGCGCGTCAGGGAACGGCCATCCGGCTGGACAATGTCGAAAAGGGTTTTGACGGCGTTCCGGTGCTGCGGAACATCACCGTGGGGTTCCGCCCAGGCACCGTCAACGTGCTGGCGGGCGAGAACGGGGCCGGTAAATCAACGCTGTTTCGGATTATTTCCGGACAGCACGCGCCAGACTCGGGCGCGTTGTATCTGCATGGCGACCTGGTCCGGACCTATTCGCCGCGTCACGCCCAGACGCTGGGTGTCTCGATCATCCCGCAGGAACTAGCCCCGATTCCGGACATGCGGCTGTGGCAGAATCTTCTGGTCGGTCACGAAAGTGTCAGCCTTGGCGGGTTCCTGCGTCGCCGCGCGATGATCGAGCAGGCGGCCGCGATGCTCCGGGGTGTGGGGATGACCCTCGATCCCGAAACGCCGATGAAGGAACTGGGTGTCGCCGAGACACAGATGGTGGAAATTCTAAAGGCGACATCGTGGGATTCCCGCATCGTTCTGATGGATGAGCCGAGTTCGTCGCTGTCTTCGCGCGAGACGGAGCAGTTGTTCAAGGTGATCGCAATGTTGCGCGCCAAGGGTGCGTGCATTCTCTACACCAGCCATCGCATGGAGGAGATCGAACAGATTTCCGACACGGTCGCAATTATGCGCGATGGCCACATCGTCAGTCACGAAGCGACGGGAAGCCAGACGGAGCACCAGATCATTGCAGCGATGGTTGGCCGCGAACTGACCGAATTGTTCCCGAACCGCGTGATGGCGCCAGCAGGTTCGCCCGTCGTGCTGTCCGTGCGGGACATGACGGTGCGCGGCTACGATGCCTGTGTGTCGCTTGATGTCCGGGCGGGCGAGATCCTGGGTCTGGGAGGCCTTGTCGGCGCGGGTCGGAGCGAATTGCTTGAAGCGATCTTTGGCACGCGCGCGGGCACGGGTCATGTGACGATTGACGGGCAGCCGGTGCGCAGTGGCTCGCCGTCCGCGGCAATCCGCGCGGGTATGGCGATGGTGCCGGAAGATCGCAAGCACGCGGGCGTTCTGACCGCGATGTCGATCATGGACAACGTGACGTTGCCCTACCTCGATCGGTTTGAGGTCGGCGCGGGCTTTCTGAGTCCGGCGCGCCGACGCGAACAGACGGAAAAGATCCTGTTGGCCACGCGCGTGGCCTGCACCGGCCCGTTACAGAAAGTGGCGCATCTGTCGGGTGGAAACCAGCAGAAGGTGGCACTCGCGCGCTGGCTGGTCGGCAAGAAGCCGCGGCTGTTGATCCTGGACGAACCGACGCGCGGGATCGATGTGGGCGCGCGGTCGGAACTCTACCGCCTGTTCAATGAGCTTGCCGCCGAAGGTGTCGCGATCCTGCTCGCGTCGTCGGACATGCCGGAGCTGATCAACCTCTCGCACCGAGTACTGGTGCTGCGCGGCGGTGCGATCATGGGTGAATTGTCAAAAGAAGAACTGGATCAGGAAAAGATCCTGCGCCTTGCCATGGGGAAGACGTCCAATGTTGCTCACTGAAACGCTGCCTTCGGCCAAGCAGCCGTCGCCCCCGGGCCGGCCGCGCTTGCCACACTGGGATCGCCAAACGATCATGCGTTTCGCGATCCGTTATTCGCTGGTTCTGATATTGTCCGTTTTCATTATCGGACTTGCGATCTCGAATCACAACTTCCTGACGGTTTCGAATCTTAACGTCATTCTGATCCAGGTGTCGGCCAATGCGCTTCTGGCGACGGGTGCGACCTTTGTGATTCTGACCGGCGGCATCGACCTGTCGGTCGGCAGTATCGTGGGTCTGGCGGGCGTGGCCGGCGCCATGTTCGGCCAGAACGACGGGGCATGGCCGTGCGCCGAGGCGATCGGCGCGGGACTTCTGGCCGGTCTGGCGGTGGGGGCGTTCAATGGCGCGCTGACGGCCTATGCACGGGTGCCGGCGTTCGTCGCGACGCTCGGGAACATGACGGTGGCGTCCGGCATCGCGTTTGTCCTGAGCAATGGTCAGCCGATTTCGGGCCTTTCGGACCAATTCATGATGCTGTCCGGGCAGGTCGGTTTTCTGGCGATGCCTGTGCTGGTGATGCTGGTGGTTGTGGCGGTTTCGTGGATCGTGCTGGGGCGCACGCGCTTTGGGATGCATGTCTACGCGGTCGGCGGCAACAGCTACGCGGCCCGCGTCGCGGGCATCAACACCGCGCGCGTCAAGATGCTTGTCTATGTGATTTCGGGCGGCCTGGCCGGCATGGCGGGCCTGCTTCTGGCGGCCCGGGCGACGGCGGGCATCGCGACGACCGGCAGCGGGTATGAGCTGAACGCGATCGCGGCGGCGGTGATCGGCGGCATCAGCCTCGCCGGTGGGCGTGGCTCGATCGCTGGAACGGTCATGGGTTTTCTGATGATCGGTGTTCTGGACAACGGATTGAACATCATCAACGTATCCCCCTTCTATCAGGAAATCGTCAAAGGTCTGATCATCATTGGTGCCGTGTTTGCCGACAGTGTCAGCCGTGCCGGTGAAGAACGTTAAGACAACTTACATTCTCAAGAACGATAAAAAGAATCGGATGAAATCGATGGCTCTTGTTACGTCCCTGCGCCGCCTTGCCGGAGCGGCCGCCCTCATGCTTGCTGGCACGGCGATTGTCTCGCAGGCACATGCTGACGCACAGCACCCCGTGATCGGCTTCACGGTGTATGAAATGAGTTCCTTCATTTCGCTCGGGCAGAAAGGTGCCCAGGCGATCGCGGAGAAGAACGGCGCGACGCTGTTGTGGAACTCCGCGAATGAAGACGTGAACACGCAGGTTTCGCATATTCAGCAGTATATCAACCGCAAGGTCGATGCGATCATCATCTGTCCGGTGAATTCGTCCACCCTGGCACCCGAGGTCGATGCAGCACGCAAGGCGGGAATCCCGGTCTTCTTTGCCAATATCAGCGTGCCGGAGACCGTCTTGAAGAACGCGGTGGCCTATGTCGGTCCCGATGACGTGAAGGCGGGCGAGCAGGAGGCCGATCACATGGTCAAGGCCCTGGGCGGCAAGGGCAAGGTCGTCGTCATTCAGGGACCTCTGGGCCAGTCGGCGGAAATCGACCGCACGCAGGGCATCAAGAACGTGCTGGCGAAAAATCCGGGCGTGGAACTGGCAGCGATCCAGCCGGGCAACTGGCTGCGCACCAAGGCATATTCCCTGACGCAGGACTGGTTGTCGCGTTATGGTTCTGAGCTGGGCGGCATCATCGCCGAGAACGACGACATGGCGGTCGGCGCCATCCAGGCACTGCGCGAGCGGGGACTGGCAGGCAAAATTCCGGTTGTCGGCATTGACGGCATCAAGGACGGCATGCGTGCGGTGCGGGACGGTACGCTGATCGAGACCAACCTGCAGAACGGGCCGCTGGAACTGGGCATGGCCGTTCAGGTGGCGGTGGACCATCTGCAGGGCAAGCAGGTTCCCAGGATGGCGCTGTTCACGATGCCCGAGCTCACGAAGGACAATGTCGGGCATTACTACGACCAGTTGTATGGAGACCTGCCGAAGTTCATCTCCGAACTGCCTGACAGGGTCCGCCAGAACCTGACATCCGGCCATTATTCCGAACAGTAAGGCAGAAGGTGCACACCGGAATGACGAATTCTCAGGCCAGACACTGGATCGGTACCAGCTGGAAGATGAACAAGACTCTGCCCGAGGCAGCAGAGTTTGCGAAACGCCTGCTGGGTGTCGATATCCCGGGTTCGGTTCAGCCTTTCGTCATTCCCCCCTTTACGGCACTGGCGTCGGTCGCGACCATCCTGCGTGACAGTGGGGTGTTGGTCGGCGCGCAGACCATGCACTGGGCCGACCAGGGCTCATGGACCGGGGAGATTTCCGCGCCCATGCTGGTCGATGCGGGGGCGCAACTTGTCGAACTTGGCCACTCCGAACGCCGGCAGCATTTCGGAGAGACCGATCACACCGTCAATCTGAAGGTGTTGTCCGCGTTGCGGCACGGTCTGATCCCCCTGATCTGCATCGGCGAGGATCATGACGAGCGTGCCTGGGGTGTAGCCCGGGCGACTCTGGAACGTCAGATCCGGGTCGCGCTTCTGGGCGTGCGGCCAGACGAGGCCCATCGCGTCGTCCTTGCGTATGAGCCCGTGTGGGCGATCGGGGAGACCGGGCGCCCGGCCCCGGCCGATCTCGTTGCGCAGACGCACCGGGATATACGTCGCATACTCGTTGACATGGGGACCGGCTTCGCCGGGCTCAGGATCCTGTATGGCGGCAGCGTCTCGCCGGACAACGCTCCGGATTATCTCGACAGTCCAGACGTCGGCGGCTTGTTCGTCGGGCGCTCGGCGTGGAATGTGGACGGGTATCAGTCTATATTAAGGGCTGGTGCACCCTCATAACGCGGGATTGGGATCGGATGGCGAGTACGACGACAGGCGATCGAACACAGCGTAGCCGTTTGATGGATATTCAGGGCGATCAGAGTGCGGGCGAGATTCGCCGCAGGCAGATCCTGAACGCCGTGATCGACGCTGGCACGGCGCAGATCGATGAACTTGCCGCGGCTCTCTCGGTCAGTCGCATGACCATTCATCGTGATATCCAGCAGCTTGTCGAGCAGGGTCTGGTGCGCAAGGTGCACGGTGGTGTAACGAGCCTCGCGTCGTCCCTCGTCGAGAGCACGATTTTCTTTCGCTCCCGGCAGGAGGAGGCGTGCAAGCACGCTATCGCGCAAAAGGCGGTGTCCCTGGTCGAGCCCGGGCAGGCCATCGTGCTTGACGACTCCACCACCGTTGCCGCGATGCTGCCGTTTCTGCCCGCGCTCAAGCCGCTGACCGTGATCTCAAACGGTCTGCGGGTGATTCAGACGTTGAGTGGCGAAGCCGGGATGCGCGTCATCAGCCTCGGCGGCACGTATGTTGCCGCCCACGACGCGTTTTTCGGGCTTTTGTGCGAACAGGCGGCCCAGTCGTTGCGCGCGAACATTCTGTTCATGTCCAGTTCCACGGTGCACGGTCTGACAGCCTTCCATCAGGATCAGGACATCGTGAAGGCGAAGCGTACGTTGATGGAGACGGTCGATTTTCGGGTGCTGCTGATCGACAGCAGCAAGTTCGGGCGCACGGCCCTGCACCGTCTGGCGGCACTGTCCGAATTCGATCTGGTGATCACCGACAGCAACCTGCCGTCCGAAACGCGCGAAGACCTGGAGGCGAGCAACATCCGCCACGAGATCGTGCATGTCCGCCGTGCCTGACCGTCGCGCCGGCTGTCAGTCGTCGGGACAGCGATGCGTCGAGCCGGGAAAGTCCGAGCATGCGCCCGTGCGTGCGTCCCAGCGCCACGTCATCATCGGTCCGGCCATGCCATCCGGCTTGACCTGCGATATCACCGCCAGAAGGCGCGAGACCCTGCCGCGTGTGTAGCCGAGATCGACAAAGCCGCTGAACGCGCCCGGGTCGCGGCTGGCGCTTTCGAAATGGACGGGCTTTCCCCCCTTGCCGGGGACACCCATGCGCGCCGTCACCTGTGCCTCGGTCGCATGACGAAGTCCCTCCAGCACGGGTTCGGACAGGCTGAGGCACGTCACGTCGGGCCGTTCGTCATCGGCCGGAAGTGCGGTCCAGCACGCCGCCTGGGCGGGATAACCATGGGCGGCATAGGCCCGCCTGGCTCCCGAAACAGGAGTCGCGAGCAGGCAGACGGCCAGGCCGCAGAAGAGTGGCTTCATGACGGGCACCTTTACAGCGGAGAACGCCGGGTCGGCATCGCGCCATTTCCGGCCGTCGTCAAGCGCTTGGCGGCTATGTCCGGGACACGGGAGCAGACGCGCGTGCATATACCGTGCATTCATGTTGCGACTAAGTTGCAATTTCAGTATAGGAACCGTACGTCCGGTCTGGAACCGCCTGTCTCCGAGGGTACCGTGTCAAAGTCTCTACCTCCCCGTCATGTCTTTCCCTCGCTCGCTCTGTTGATGGCGGGAAGCGCTTTCCCGGCACTGGCGCTTCACGCCCGGGCCGCCGAGACGACCTTGCAGCGTCCGGCGGCCGCAGCAGCGCCCGGACCGGTGGAGGATGAAACAATCCTCGTCCAGGCAAAGCGGCGAAACCAGATGGAGGTCAGAAGCGGCGGTCAACTCGGCGCACTGGGCACGAAACGGGGACTGGATGTACCGTTCAACGTCCGCAGCTACACCGCCAGCCTGATTCTCAACCAGCAGTCGCAGACCCTGGGTGAGGTTCTGCAGAACGATCCGTCCGTCCGGACGACGCTGGGATACGGCAATTTTTCCGAGATGTTCATCATTCGCGGTTTCGTGCTCTACGGTGACGATGTCTCGATCAACGGTCTGTACGGCATTACCCCGCGCCAGCTCGTCTCGCCGCAACTTTATGATCAGGTGCAGATCCTCAACGGCGCGAGCGCGTTCCTCAACGGCGCGGCGCCGGGCAGTTCGGGCGTGGGCGGCAACATCAACCTGATCTTCAAGCAGGCGACGAACGACCCCATCACGCGTCTGACAGGTGATTACACCAGCAGCGCCATGGGTGGTGGGGCGTTGGACGTGGGGCGACGCTTCGGTCAGGGAAAGCAGTTCGGGGTGCGCCTGAATGTCGCGGGCATGTCGGGCGAGGACGCGATCAGCGGCGAATATCGTCATTCGACCGTGGTTGGCACGGACGTCGACTGGCGTTCGTTGGACGATCGCACGCGTGTCACCATGGACATCAACTACCAGAACCAGGGGGTTGATGGCGGCCGTCCGGCGATCTTTCTGGGCACGGTGAACGCGGTACCGCGCGCGCCGTCGCCGTCACACAATTTCGGGCAAACCTGGGCCTATAACGATCTGAACTACGTGTTTGGCATGCTCAATGTCGAGCACGACCTGACGCGGAACGTGATGCTCTACGGTGCGTTCGGCGCGCTGACGTCAGACGAGAAGGGCAATTACTCTAACCCGACGGTGTCCAATGCCGCCACCGGCGACGCCACGGCCGGGGCGATGTATGTGCCCTACCAGCAGACAAACGAAAGCACGCGCGCGGGCGTGCGTGCGAAATTCGACACCGGGCCCGTACATCACGAGGTCAATGCAGGTGGTTCGGCCGTGTGGGAGGACACGCGCGCTGCGTATGACATGGCCCTGACAAGTTATGCGACGAACATCTATCGCACGCGGCCCGTGGCCCCGCCCGCGGAGACATTCGCCGGTGGCGTGGTGAACGACCCGCACACCACAAACAGCACGCGTCTCTACAGCCTGTTCTTCTCCGATACGATGAGCGCGTTCCACGACCGTGTCGCCCTGACGGCCGGGTTCCGTTATCAGAACATGCGGATCAACGGCTACAATTACAGCACGACGGGACGCGGCGCGTTGTCGGCGGCCTACGACCAGGATGCCATCACGCCGGTCGTGGGTCTGGTCGTCCATCCGACGCGCCAGACATCGGTGTATTTCAACCGTATCGAAGGTTTGTCACAGGGACCGACGGCGACGGGGAACGTGATCAATCTTGGCGAGATTTTCCCGCCCTACAAATCCGTCCAGTATGAGATCGGAGGCAAATACGATACCGGCCGGTTCAGCGCAGGCCTTGCGTTTTACCAGATTGCCGAACCCAACGCCTATTCCGTCGCGGTGGGCAACACCGGCGAATATGCCTTCCGCGAGGACGGTATTGAGCGCCACCGCGGTATCGAGCTGAACCTGAATGGCGAGATCGTGCACGGGCTGCGCTTCAACGGCGGCGGGACCGTCATTCAGGCCGAGCAACGCCATACGGCGGGTGGCACCTATGACGGCAAGACCGCGATCGGCGTTCCGAACTACACGATCAACGGCAATCTCGAATATGATCTGCCGTTCCTCAAGGGCGGGACGGTGATCGGCCGCGTCGTCAATACCGGCAAGCAGTGGGTCAATCAGGCCAACACGCTGCACCTGCCGGTATGGACGCGCTTCGACGTGGGCGCGCGCTATACGTTCGTGACCCACCACACGCCGATCACACTGCGTTTCGGGGTCGATAACCTGGCCAACACGCGGTACTGGGCATCGGCGTTCGGCGGTTATCTGCTGGAAGGCATGCCCCGCACGTTCAAATTCTCCTTCACCACCGATTTGTAAGACACGGTTGGCCCTGCGGGCGGGAAGGCTGTGATCGTCGTCAGGTCGGAAAGCCCGTGTCACGCGACACGCTTGCCCATGACGTGATCTCGGCCCGCAGCGCCTGTATCTTCGCATCGACCAGGGCGAGCGCGTCCTCGCCCAGAAACAGATGCGCCGGCGGCTCGGCCGCGTCGATCAGCGCCAGCAGCGCCTGAGCCGCCTTGGCCGGGTCGCCGGGCTGATGTCCGCTTTTGGCCTGTCGCGCGGCGCGGACCGGGTCCATCACGGAGTCATAGTCAGGGAGACTGCGGGGCGTGCGGTCCATGGAGCGGCCGGCCCAGTCGGTGCGAAACTGGCCTGGGGCGAGCGCCGTGACGTGGATGCCGAACGGCCGCACCTCCTTGCCCAAAGCTTCTGAAATGCCTTCGAGCGCGAATTTGCTGCCGCAGTAAAAGCTGATGCCGGGCATGGTGACGAAACCGCCCATCGACGTGACGTTGACGATATGACCGCGCCGACGCGCGCGCATGCCGGGCAGAACCGCCTTGATCAGCGCGACGGGGCCGAACACGTTGGCCGCGAATTGTCGCTGCAGATCGTCAAGCGACGATTCCTCAAGCACCCCCTCATGCCCATACCCCGCATTGTTGACCAGCACGTCGATCGGGCCGACATCACGTTCCGTGGCCGTGACGGCCCCGGGAATGGCCGCAAAATCGGTCACGTCGAGGACGAGCGGGTGCGCGCGTTCCGGCGAGAGGGCCGCGAACGCATCGGCGTCGTCCTCGCGCCGGACCGTGCCGACCACCTTGTGGCCCGCGTCAAGCGCCGCCCGGGCGAAGGCGCGACCGAGACCTGAGCTGACGCCCGTGATAAGGAAGGTTTTGTGTGCGAGAGAGGACATGATCCGGCTTTCGATGACTTTAATTTATATCATGATATAAAAATTTACCCATGCAACACAAGCCTCCCGTGTCGTCCATCAGTCCCGGCGGACTGGCACGCCGTCGGCGCGTGATCGAGGCGGCCGAAGCGCTGCTGCGCGAAGGCAAGGCCGACTTCTCGATGCGTGACCTGGCCGCGCGCGCCGACGTCAGCTTCGCGACGCCGTTCAACCAGTTCGGCAGCAAGGCCGCGATCATGCATGCGCTGTCGGCCCGCAGGATCGACACCATGCGCGCGCGGCTGCTTGCCTCCTGCGTGCCGCCGGAGGCCGAGGGCCGTGTGATGCTGGCCCTCGATCTGGCGGTGTCGGTCATTCTGGAAGAGCCCACGGTCAACCGCGCCGTCCTCGGGTGGCTGGGGACGGCGGGCCCGGTCACCGGCGAGGTCTGGACCCGCTCCAGCGCTCTGTGGGCGCAGGCGCTTGGTGAGGGGGAGGGCCTGACCATTGCCGACGATCAGGGGGCGCTGAGTCGTCTGGCCGGCCATCTTGCCTTTGCGTTTCGTGGCGTCCTGTCGTTCTGGACAGCGGGGGAGATTCCGGACGCCGATCTGGCAGGCACGGCGTGCGACGTGGCGCGCGGGCTGCTGGCCGGGTGTGTCGCGACCCGCGTGTGCGTGTAATGTGTCGTCCGCGACCGTTCGTCGCCAGGACGGCCCCCTTGTGCCTGCCGCATGATAGGAGGTCCTGATGTATGCGCCCAAACAGTTCAGGGAAGATCGCCGGGACGTCCTGCTGGCCGCCCTCCGTTCCATCCAGTTCGGCGCCCTGATCGCCGTGTCCGACGGGCGGCCAGAGGCGGTGCACATGCCCATGGTCGTGCGCGAGGAGCCCACCGGTCTGGTGCTGGAAGGCCATGTGGCACTGGGCAACCCGTTCTGGAAGATCGCGGCGGCGGGCACGGGGGGGCTGGCCGTGTTTCAGGGGCCGCAGGCCTACATCCATCCGGGATGGTACGAGACCAAGCGCGCGACCGGCAAGGCCGTGCCGACTTGGAATTATGTCGCGGTCCACGTGCGCGGCACCCTGACGATCGAGCGCGATCCCCTCTGGTTGCGTCGCCATCTTGATACGCTGACGCAGGCCAACGAGGAGGGGCGGGCGGACCCTTGGCGCGTGTCCGATGCGCCGGACGATTATATCGACGCCATGCTGCGGGCGATCGTGGGGGTGCGTCTTTCGGTCGACGCGATGGAGGGGGTATGGAAGATGATCCAGCATCACCCGGAGTCCAATCGCCGGGGCGTCATCGCCGGACTGGCGCACGAGGGGCGGGCGTCGGCGCGTGAGATGGGGGCCCTGATGGGTGAGCGCGAGGGGCAGTAGGCGCGGGCGGAAACTTTTCCGGTCACCCGCGTGTTAGGATCATGAATATCTTGTCATGATCGCGTGCCGGTCGCCGGGGACTGTCATCCGCCCCGCGTGAGCCGCACCAGAAAGGCACGCATGCCCGCTACGATCTATCGTAACGCCCTCCTGTTCGATGGGTCGGACGCCTTGCCGGTTTTGATGGATGTCGCGGTCCGGGACGGACGGATCGCGGCGCTGGGGCGCGAACTGCCGTCGCAGTCCGACGCGCGAGAGGTCGCATGTGATGGCCTTTGGCTGATGCCCGGTCTGCTCGACATCCACACCCATCTGGACCTGGAGGTGGAACTCGCGCCCGGGCTGGGCGAGGTCGTGCGTCATGGCACCACGACCGTGGTCATGAGCAACTGTTCCATCGGCATCACTTACGGCCACCAGCGACGTGACGGTGAGGATCCGATCGTCGACTGTTTCGCGCGGGTGGAAAACATGCCGCGCTCGGTCCTGACGCGTGTGGCGGACACGTGCACGTGGACCACGTCGCAAGGGTATCTCGATCATCTCGAGAGTCTTCCGCTGGGCCCCAATGTGGTGCCGATGATTCCACACTCGATGCTGCGGATCGAGGTGATGGGGCTGACCGGTTCGATCACCCGTCGCCCGTCGCGGCGGGACATCGACGCCATGGCCGCCCTGCTGGAGCAGGGCATGGCGCAGGGGTTTGCCGGGTTTTCCACCGACGCGCTGCCGTTTCACTTTCTTGCCAACGCCCCGAACAAGCGGCGCAAGATACCGACCCAGTATGCGCCGTACCGCGAACTCCGGCGTCTGACCGGCATCGTCCGGCGCTATGGCCGTCTATGGCAGGCCACCCCGCCCAAGGACGATATCGTGGCGGCGGTTCGTGGTTTTCTTCTGACCAGCGGACGTTTGCACCGGACGCCTTTGCGGACCACCGTTCTGGCGGCGCTCGATCTGCAGACCAACCGCGCGGCCATGCATCTGTGCCTGCTGTTGTCGCGCATCCTGAACTCGCGCCTTGTGGGCGGGCAGTTTCGCTTTCAGGCGCTGTCGTCGCCCTTTCGGATCTGGAGCGACGGGGCCATCAATCCCGTGGCGGACGAGGTCCATGCCTTTCGCGCGCTGAACGAACTCGAGCTCGACGATCGGGACGGACGCCGTCGCATCCTCGACGACCCCGAGTGGGTTCGGGCGTTTCGCACGATGTGGCTGAAGGGCAAGACGGGGCTGAGCTGGGCGCGGCTGATGCGTGCGCTTCGTCTGGAGCATGTCGTGCTGACCCGCAATCTCGCGGATATGACCGTCGCCGAGGCCCCGCTCGCGCATTGGGCGGGGGAGACGCTGGAGCGTCCGTGGCGCCGGCTGCGGACGTTTCAGGCCACGGGCGGCCGGACGGGCGCGCGCGATGCGGCCGAGGCCGCGTTTTTCGCGACATGCCCCGATCCGATCAACGACGATGCCGCCTTCTTTCTCCACCTGTTGCGGGCATGGGATACCGATCTTCGGTGGGAGACCGTGTTCGCCAACCGAAATCCGAAAACCCTGCGATCCCTACTGTTTCATCCGCAGACACTGCCCGGCTTCAACGACAGCGGCGCCCATCTCGCCAATATCGGGTTCTATGACGGCAATCTGCGCACGTTGAAGATCGCGCAGGCGATGGATGCACCTGAAGGTGGCCTGCGCATGGTCGCGCGGGCGGTTCATCGTCTCACCGGGTTGCCGGCCGCGTTCTTCGGCCTGAATACCGGCCGGATCGTGCCGGGCGCGCAGGCCGATCTGTGCCTGATCGATCCTGTCGCCCTGTCGGCCTGGGACCCGGAAGCCACCCACCGGTGTCTCGACCGGGCCGAATTTAGCTGCCGCCAGGTGGTCAATCGGCCCGACGGCGTGGTGCGGGCGGTCATGGTCGGTGGAACGATGGTGTGGGAAGACGGTGCATTCACCGATCGTCTGGGCACCGAGGCGTGTGGCCGGGTGATGCGCGGTGCGAATCACCCTCTGGAGCGTGCGCGCGCCTGATGGCGCCGGTGCGTTCGAACGAAGGGTAGGCGACGCCGACCGGCGATGGGCACGTGTTCCACGATCGGTCCGAACAAAATCGGGAGCCACTTGCCGCCGCGGGCGTTGTTCGCGCGGGCGCGCCGGGCCGGTGACGGTTTCGATCTGCGGCCGGCGCGTCGACCTTTCTGCCTTTTACACGACGACAAAGGGATAGCATGACTCACCACGAGACGGGCGCGGCCCGTCGCCAGGACGCCTTTGTTCTGGATGGTCTCAGTTTCCTTCTTGCCGACGTGCAGGACAATCTGGGTGTCTTTCTTGCCGGTCTGCTGGCGACCTACGGATGGTCGGCCGATGCGACCGGCGTTGCGATATCGGCCGGCGGCGCGGGTGCGGTGCTGGCGCGTCTGTTCGGCGGCCGTGCGCTGGACAGCCTGTCGCGGCGCCGGATCATGCTGGGCGCCTGCTGCGTGCTGACGGCGTGTGCGGTGGCCGTGGCCGCCGTCTCCCCAGGGTTCTGGCAGGTCACCCTCGTGCATTGTCTGGCCGGTGGTGCCGGGGCGCTGTTTTCGCCGATTCTGGCGGCGATCAGCCGCCAGACGGCCGGGGCGCGCGGCTATGTCGCGCGCATGGGGCGAAACGAGTCATTCAACCATCTGGGCAATGCTCTGATCGCCTGCCTGATGGGGGTCGCGGGCAGTACGGTCGCGCCTGTCGCGCCGCTGTGGGCGATCAGCGGGCTGGCGACGGTGGCGCTCGTTCTGGCGCTCCTGTTGTCCAGCCGGGCCGACCAGCCGCCCGCGCCCGCCTCCGTCGGGGACGAAGCCGGGGGAGGGCCAGAGCATCGGGCGTTGTTCACGTTCCTGCTGTGTTATTTTCTGTTCAATCTGGCCAATGGCGCGATGGTGCCGCTGATGATCGAACGCCACGCCGCGTTCCATTTCGGCAGTGCCTCGGCCATGAGTGCGATCTGCATCATCGTCGCGCAGGCCACGATGGTTCCGGTCGCCTATGTCATCGGGCGGTCCGCCGACACACGACGTCGCAAGCCCCTGTTTCTGCTGGCGCTCGCGTTGCAGCCCCTGCGCGATCTTCTGATGACCGCCAGTGCCGGGTGGCCCACGATCGTCGCGGCACAGATGCTCGACGGGCTGTCGTCGGGCATCGTGCTTGTCCTGTTCTTCGCGGGACTGTCCGATCTCTCGCGTGGTGGTGGACGGCCCAACACGCTGATCGGGATAGGCCTGGCGGCGGGCACGGTCGGCGCTCTGCTGTCGAATGTCGGCAGCGGTCTCCTGACGACCTATTTCGGCTTCAACACGGCATTCCTTGCATTGAGCGTCTGCGGATGTGCCGTGTTCGCGTTGTATCTACTCGCCATGCCCGAAACCCATGAGCTGGAGACACCCGTGCCCAAGGCCCGTCCCGCGTGAGCGCACGCGGGACGTCACCAGTCGTGATCGACGCCCAGTGCGCTGGATACGCGCGGCACCTGCGCCGGCATGGCCCGCGCGACGGGTCTGGGTGTGTGTGCCGCCCTTGCGTGTCGGCAGGCTTGTGCCCGCGTGGGACACCTGGGGGGTCGATCGATACGGGTTGACGGGATGGCCTCAGACTCCGGGTCGCAGTCTCCGGGCGTCAGGACAGGAGGGTCGCGGCGCTGGTGACGGCGTTTGCGACGGCCATGGCGGCCAGCACCGCCAGCACGACCGTGCGTGCCCGTGCCTGATCGACCCGGTCATGCATCCGCGCGCCGATCGCAAGCCCGACGACAAGGGCCGGAAGAGAGCCGAGCGCGAAGAGCAGCGTCGTCCGACCGAACAGGCCGAGCATGGCCATCGTCGGCAGAGCCACCGCGTCGATGGCCAGGAAGGTGGCGATGATCGAGGCCCGTCCCGCCTCCAGCGCCAGCGGCGAGCCGAGGAAGAACAGGATGACCGGCGGCCCCGCCAGTCCGACCGACCCGTTCAGAAGGCCCGCCACCGCGCCCGTCATCGCGGTTTCGGGCGTCGTCGGCATGCGGGTCAGCCGCCGCCCGGACGCCAGCATGCCGCACGCCAGAAGCACCAGGATCGACACGCCGAACTGCATCGCCGCCGCCGGCGCCACCCGCAGGATAAAGGCCCCGGCGGGCGTCGCCACGGTGGCGGCGGCAATAATGATGGCGATCGAGCGCCAGTGAACGTGGCCCCGGATCGAGGGCAGCAGACGAAGGCCGGCCACGACCTCCAGCAGCAGCATGCCCGGCACGATGTCCTTCGTGGGCAGCACGAACGATGCCGACATCACGACCAGCAGCGCGAAGCCGAAGCCGCAGAAGCCCCGCACGATCGCGGCGGCGAACACACACAGGACGACGATAGGCAACTCGTGCAGCACGCGGGTGACTTCCGGGCAAAAGACAGTCCGGCGTGTTTATGTTTCGGATTGGCACCAAGGGCAAGCGGCCCGGCGGTTCAGAACAGGCCGGGGCCACCGTCTTCGATCAACCAGTCATGGATCAGGCGACGGGCGATCGCCGCTGGGCCGGGCAGGGTGAAATCCTCGTCGCGGCGGGCGCGCAGGTCGGCGCGGCTAAGCCAGCGTGCCTCGGCGATCTCGGTCGGGTCGAGGGTCAGGGCGTCGTCCCGTGCGACTGCGGTGAAGCCGAGCATGAGCGACCCCGGAAACGGCCACGGCTGGGACGAATGGTAACATATGTCGCCGACGCGCAGGCCTGTCTCCTCGTGCACTTCGCGTGCGACGGCCTCCTCCGCGCTTTCGCCGGGCTCGACGAAGCCGGCCAGCGCGGAGAGTGTGCGTCGCTCGGGCGGAAAGCGTGTGCCGCGCGCCAGCAGGGCGCGCTCCGCGTGACGGACCAGCATGATGACGACCGGGTCGGTGCGCGGGAAGGCAACGTGCTTTGGCTCGGCGCTGCAGACGAGTTTGTGGCCGCCCTCGGCACGCAGGTTGGCC
>NZ_JABXXR010000029.1 GCF_013376175.1 Ameyamaea chiangmaiensis | reverse complement strand
CTCCGCCACCCGCAAGGGCGTCGCGGCCGTCTCTCGGCCACCCGCCGCCATGGCCGCCGCTAGGCCTGCCGCCGCGCCATCGCTGAGCACATCCTGCAGGGCAAAAAGCCCCCGGCACGACCCGGCGGAGCGAAGACGCTCGATGGACTGGTCCGGCACATAGACGCCCAGTGCTTCATCGAAACGCATCGTGCCGCGCGCCTGGCTGTGCATATGCAGGCTTGGGGTGAACCCTCCGGCCATCAGCACGCAGTCGCAGGCGAAACGCTGAGCCTTCCCAACACGGCCGTCGGCGGCGACCGGCGCGAGTTCGACACTCCTGACCCGCAGACCGCCATTGGCTTTCTGGATGGTGGTCGACGGCAGGACGGTGATACCGCTCGCCTTCGCCTCTGCCACGATCGATGCGTCGGCATTGGCACGCAGATCGGCGATCGCGGCGATCTCCACGCCCGCTTCGGCCAGTTCGATGGCCACGCGATAGGCGGAATCGTCCGCGGTCACGACCACAGCGCGCTTGCCGGGGAGCACGCCGTAGCGATTGAGGTAGGTGCGCGCCGCCGTAGCCAGCAGGATGCCCGGCCGGTCATTGCCCTCGAACACCAGCGGCCGCTCCAGAGCCCCGGCCGTCACCACGACTTCAGCCGCCCGTACCTGCCAGATCCGTTCGCGCGGGCTCGCCGGGTCGGGATCCGACAGATGTTCGGTCAAACGCTGGTTGAGCGCCACCATGTTGTGCGGGCCATAATTGAAGGCCGTGCAACGGGTCATCACCCGCACGTTGGGCAGCGTTCTCAGTTCGGCGGCGACCTTTTCCACCCATACGGAGGCTGAAAGGCCGTCGATCCGGCTATGCACGTCCGACAGCAGCGTGCCGCCGAGTTCAGCCGTTTCATCGCACAGGATGACCCGCACACCCGTCCGCCCCGCCGCCAGAGCCGCCGTCAGGCCCGCGGGGCCGGCGCCGATCACCAGCACCTCGCAATGGGCATAGTGCAGGCCGTAATGATCCGGATCGGGGGCGGTCGCGACCGTGCCCAGTCCGGCCGCACGGCGGATGACAGGCTCATAGACCCTGTCCCAGAACCCACGCGGCCACATGAACGTCTTGTAGTAGAACCCGGCGGGGAAAAGGGGTGCCAGCCATGTATTGACCGCCCCAATATCGAACGTCAGGCGCGGTCCACGATTCTGGCTGACGGTCACAAGTCCCGCATGGATCTCGACTTGAGTGGCCCGCAGGTTGGGCGTGTGCCGCCCGCCCTCGCCCACGCCGATCAGTGCGTTTGGTTCATCGGACCCTGCCGAGATCGGGCCGCGCGGTCGATGGTACTTGAACGACCGCCCCATAAGATGCTGGCCGTGCGCCAGAAGCGCCGACGCGACGGTGTCGCCTTCGTAACCACGCACGATGCGGCCATCAAAGCGAAAGGCGACCGGCCGGGCCGTGTCGACACGCCCGCGACCGGATACGCGAAAGGCGCCGCTCATGCCGCTTTTCCCTGTCTGGCGTCGGGACGAGGAGTGCCGATCTCATAAGTCTCGACGAACTGGTCGGTCCGCGTGTCGCGCAGCGCGTTGAAGAAGCGCCCACAACCATGCGCGTGGCGCCAGCGCTCGGCCAGCACGCCCTTGGTGTTGTCGCGCAGATACAGGAAGGTGGCCCATTCCGCCTCGGTCACGTCGGGGCCGGGACGCACGATGTGCGCCTCGCCGCCATAGGCGAACTCGATTTCGGCGCGCGGGCCGCAATAGGGGCATGCGATCAGCAGCATGGTCTTTCTCCGTCTCGCGAGGCGTCAGTGCGCGACCGCCGCCGCCGCGGCTTCATCGATGAGGGTACCCTCGCGGAAACGCTCGATAGTAAAAGGCGCGTTGATCGGGTGCGGCTCGTCGCGCGCGATCGTCCAGGCGAACAGGTTGGCCGCCCCCGGCGTCGCCTTGAACCCGCCAGTGCCCCACCCGCAATTGACATACAGCCCCGGCACGGACGTCTTCGCGGTGATTGGCGAGCGGTCGGGCGTGTTGTCGGTAATGCCGCCCCACGACCGCAGCATCCGCAGCCGGCGGAAATCCGGCACCAGTTCGCAGATCGCCTCCAGCGTGTGGGCCGGAATATGCAGGCCGCCACGCTGGGTATACGACACGTAGGAATCGGTGCCCGCGCCGATCACCATCTCCCCCTTGTCGGACTGGCTGATGTAGGCGTGGATGGTGTTGGACATCACCACGCAGGGGAAGGCCGGCTTCACCGGCTCGGACACAAGCGCCTGCAGCGGGTTGATCTGCAGCGGCAGGCGAAGGCCCGCCATGGCCATGACCACCGAACTGTGTCCGGCGGCGGACACGCCGACCTTCCTGGCGCGGATCGGCCCGCGCGTGGTCTGCACCCCCGTCACCCGGCCCGACGCATCGCGGTCGATACCCGTGACCTCGCAATTCTCGATGATATCCACACCGAGATCGCTCGCCCCACGGGCATAGCCCCAGGCAACCGCATCGTGGCGGGCAGTGCCGGCGCGGCGCTGAAGCGCGCCGCCCAGGACGGGATAGCGGATAGTGGGCGAGATATTCAGCGGCGGACAGAAGGCCTTGACCTGCTCAGGTGTCAGCCATTCGTTGTCGATGCCGTTCAGCCGGTTGGCGTGGACGTGCCGCTTGAAGACCTGCACGTCATGCACATTATGCGCCACCATCAGGCAGCCGCGCTGACTGAACATGACGTTATAGTTCAACTCGTCCGACAGGCCTTCCCACAGCTTCAGAGCGTGCTCGTAATAGGACGAACTTTGTTCGAACAAGTAGTTCGAGCGGATGATGGTCGTATTACGCGCGGTATTGCCGCCCGCCAGCCATCCGCGCTCGACCACGGCAATGTTGCGTAGTCCGTGCTGCTTGGCCAGATAATAGGCGGCACCAAGACCATGACCCCCGCCACCGACAATGATGATGTCATAGCTCGATTTCGGTGCCACCGACCGCCATTGGGCTTGCCAGCCGAGGTGACGGCCCAACGCCTGCCGGGCCAAGGAAAACGCGGAAAATTTCTGCATGACAATCCCAATCAGGTCTTACCGCCGCAGCGCAGAGTGGCCCGACTATGCGCCCGCTCAACAGCGATTTCCCTCACGAAAAAGACACCCAGGTTGTATGAATACGACATCCGGCCGGAACGCGCGCCGGAGGTTGGCGATCGATCCCGATGACCCCGCTTCGCACGGGAATCATTGGGGAAAACTGCCTGACCAATAAGGCGTCGAACACGACGACAATGTCTACCCGGACACGATATTCCGACGGGCCTTCCCTATCGTGGCCTGTAAATATTCTTTCTACATAGAAACATTATGAACACAGCATTACCAGAGGCGCTATCCCGAGAGCTGACCGTTTGAAGCACACGATCACGAACAGGGAGGCTCACAGGCCGCGTGTTCTGGAACGCCACAGAATCAGCATTCCGGCGGGACGCTCAACTTTGTTCTGATAATCAGCTCACACGGTTCGCGTCCCAACGGGATGAGGCGAGAGACTTTCCCCACCATGTCGAGACGGCATAACGCGCCCAATCTACCCCGGGCGCGGAATTACGGATGCGTCGGGGCAAGTTCATCGAACGTGACGAGCCGGTTTCGCCCCTGCTGCTTCGCGGCGTAGAGCGATCTGTCGGCGCGCTCAATTGCACTTTCCCACGTGTCATTCGTCCAGGCGGTGGTGACGCCCGTACTGACGGTGATCCAGAAAACACTCTTTCTATAGGTGACGGGGTCTGCCGTGACAGACGTTATGATTGATCGGACCCGCTGAACGCCGAGGCTGTCGTCGATCGGGATCGCCAGAACGTACTCCTCCCCACCATATCGGCCAATTATCTCCGTCGAACGCACGGCCGAGCGCAGGCGCTTCCCCAGTGCGGCGAGGACAGCGTCTCCGACGAGGTGGCCATGCGTGTCGTTCAGCCGTTTGAAATGATCGATATCGATCAGCGCAATCGTCAGGCCGGTTTCCGGAGTTACCGTCAGCATCTTCATCAACGCCGCCTGCACGGCACTGCGGTTCAGGAGTCCGGTCAGCTCGTCGTGGGTTGCTTGCAAGGTCAGTTGGCGCGACTGCTCGGTCAAGACCGCGTGGGCGCTCTCCAGAGCCTGGTTGGCCGCCTCGAGTTCCCGTGTGCGGTCGTTGATGGCATTATTGAGCTGACGCTGCTGTCGGAGCAGATAGGCCGTGCGCAGGCGCACAAGCAGCCAGACCGTCAGCACCATGAGACACACCGCCAGTGCGAGGAACCAACGGCGCTGCCACCACGGATAGGCAACGAAGACGGGGACGCTCATTTCGACGGGGGGGTGGGGTGACAGGGGGTCTATCGCCTCGATCCGCAGGTTGTGCACCCCGGGCGGCAGGCTGGGGAAGACAATGGTGTCCTGCATCGTCTCCGTGAACGGGGCGTCGGCATGGTCCAACCTGTATCGGTAGACAATCCGCGTGCTCGACGGATAGGCATTCACGCCGAGCTGGATCGTGAGCGCTGCGCTTCCATTTCGCAGCACCTCCCCCTCATAGGGCATTTTGTTCGCGCTCACGGAAAGAACGACGGGCACGATCGGGCGAACGCGCAGGACGGATGCCGTATCCTGAACGTGAGACAATCCGCGGCTGGTGCCAATCCATACGCTGTCGTCGCCGTCCACATAAATGGCGTCCTGCGCAACGTCGTTACCGATGAGGCCATTGGTGATGTCCAACCCGTGCCACTGGACACCGTCATAGACGCCCACGCCGTTCGAGGTGCCAACCCAGAGACGGTGTTCATGATCGACGGCCAGCGCATTGATCGACTGTGACGGAAGCTTGCTCGTCGATATCAGCGACACGCTCGGTTTTCCGCCAATCAGACTTACCCTGAACAGTCCGTCGTCCGAGCCCACCCAGACGTCGTTCGAATCGCGTATGGCGAGGGTCTCCAGTTCGACGTGCGCGCGGGGCCATAGCGCAACAACGGCCTGCAGGCCTGTCCGGGGCACGAAATGCCATAGGATGCCGCTGCCCGTCAGCCACACGGTGCCGACGGTGTCGAACGCGATATCGGTGAAGGCGATGTCGGTCGCGCTGCACACAACCGGACGCGACCCAATTGGAGCATCGTGGGCCAACCGGAAGAGGCCATGCTGTGTGGCGATCCAGATGTCTCCGCTCCGGTCAATGCGAAACGTATTGATCCCGGTCACCGGCACCCGACTACGCTGTCCACTCACAAGATCAATGTTTTCAAGGCGTTCCCGGTTGGCTTGCAACCACACGCGTTTCCGGCTCGGGTCAGGGACCACGACTTCGGCGGACTGGTCTGTAAAGACTGTTTCCAGCGTGCCCTGCCGCGTGAGGCGACCCAGACCGCCGTCGGTGCCGATCCAGAGATTTCCCTCCCGGTCTCGCGAGGTGCTCCAGACTGTTCCCTCTGAAAGGCCCGTCTCACGAGTCCAGCTGACGGTCTCCCCGAAACCGAAATACTGTTTCAGGCCATGACCAGCTATGCCAAGCCAGAGCGAGCCCGCCCGATCGACAAGCATGGCCCACAGCATGCTGTTGCCGTCATAAAGATATAGGGGCGTCCATCGACCGCCATGTCGAATAACCACCCCATGCTGGGATTGGGTGATCAGGTCGCCGTCTGGCAGACGCTGAAGCGTCAGCACTTCGGGATGGTCGCCGAGTGCCGTGGATGCATCCGGTAAAGATTCCACGACAACGTGGCCGGAGGCGATATCGATCGTCGCAAATGTCTTGCCGCTTCGACACATGACCTTCGACGCGCCACCCGAAATGAAGCCGCCCCATTCTTCTGGCGGCAGACCGTCGGTGGTCGACCAGCACCGCGTTCGCCCGGACGCGAACGCGCAGACTCTCCCGTCGGCGAGACTGAGCATCGCCGTGTCCCCGACGCTGCCCACCACAACAGGTTCTCCGGAGAAATGCTCCATCCCGGACAGAGCGGGCGGCAGCGGGGCAAAGCGCGGCCCTCCGGCTTGACTGGCATCAATGTACCGAATCCGGTCACCGGCCAGGATGATAGCTCCGTGGGCATATGACCGGATCATCCGGAAATTCGGATGCCGGAGTTGATCGTCAGGCATGGCTTCGAAATGAAGCTTTTGCAGGCTGAACGGTGCGGGTTGGCGTGCCACGAGAACGCGATCGCCCTGAACGCCCATTATCAGTTTTTCGTCAGCCACGGTGACCAGATCTTTGAAGACGGTATCGCCCGTTATCCCCTGAGCCTCTCCAAGCGGCAGAAACGCCTTTCCGTCATAGAGAAAGGTTCCCCCCTGAGAGCGCACTATCAAGGCTCCGGAGGGAAGTTCCTGAAGAGCCACGGGGTCCAGGTCCGTCAGCCCGGAGGCTTGGTCGAACAGGTGTGTTGACAACGTCTGCGCGGATGCGACGCTGAAAATGAACAGAAAAAAAATTGTGGCTTTGAGTGCGAAAAGATTAAGAAAGCACTGATGCCCTTGCAATCGAAACGTTCTCAACAGCTTGACTTCTGCCACGAAGATGTCCACGCATCAGTATTTCCGGACGATATTAACGGAAAATAAATTTCCTTCCGATTAATTACAGTTATTCAGAATTTACCGTTCAAACGCGATACGGTTTTTGAGAAAGGCCACGATAAGCTTAGACAAGCCTTTCGCGACCTTTCTGAAGGAAAGTGTCAGGCGACCCGCACAGTATCTGCACCGCTGACCGTCACGCTGGGATGACGGATGCCGGACTGATCGGTTACGGCGTCACTCGGATGGCGGATCTGAACGTGCGCCGGGGCCGACAGGCTCGCCAGCGCTATCGTCTCGCTGGGATGACGGATGCCGGACTGATCGGTTACGGCGTCACTCGGATGGCGGATCTGAACATGCGCCGGGGCCGACAGGCTCGCCAGCGTCATCGTCTCGCTGGGGTGGCGGATGCCGGATTGATCGGTGACGGCGTCACTCGGATGGCGGACCTGGACGTGCGCCGGGGCCGACAGGGTGACCAGCGCTATCGTCTCGCTGGGGTGGCGGATCTGCGAGGCGCCAGCCTGAGAAAGCCCCGCCTGAAAGGCAAGGAGGGCGGCGATGGCGGAACCGGCCATGTGACTGATCTTGAACATTTTTATTCTCCAGTAAAAGCACGAATGAAGAGCGTTGTGGTCTGCTGAGTAACCTGCAGGTGGCTCAACGGTGTGCTCGGCGCACGGAACGAGGATCAGTCCGCCGAGATAATCGTTAAGAAGCCACCCATGCCTGCCACTATTAACCTATTCCGGCGGTAACCCAGCGTCCGGAATGACAATTTTTTTCGGTGGTGCATATCAGCGCTGCGGGAGGCGCCTGTGAGCTGTGCGCTTCCACGGGATCCTGCGCTTCAGGTTCCCCGACAAGACCGCTCGCCGGACCATTCGGGCGATCGACGGGACATTCAGGTCGCGTCCTGGAGAGCCGGGCGGTGAGATCAGCGAGCCGCTCGTTCGGGCCGACGCGTTCAGACCATCCACCTGTAGCCGGTCGAACGGCGACCGACGGGAAGATGGTCGTTGCGGAGTGGGCACGGGTATGGAGAGGATAGGCGCCGCCTTCGAGGAGCCTTCGCGTGCGGGCGTATCTTCTGCACCCAAGTATGACGTTAATAATAATGCGACTAAGTCGCACTATAGAGATGATCAATCGGGTATGCGTTTTCCAGAGGTCAGCCCCGTGGAACGATCCACCGAGCCCGCCGAACAGACGAATACCGCAGCGTTGACCATGTATAGCTGAGCTCTCGATTGGCCAGCGCAGAGCATACGGGAGACAGATCATGAGGTTCTATATGATTGATATCGTTTATAAAATAATCGATATTAGAGCAGACTTTATGCATTACCTGAGCGGCAGGGACACTGCGGCATAAAGACGGAGTCCGGCAATTTATGAAAAAATCATGAGAAAAAGCTAATATTAATATGTTTATCTTATATTTATGAGAATAACTTTGCATTTAATAGTTATTTACATAGTTCAGAAGAGATAATCCCAAATAATTATTTCCGAAATCGCGGCCATAGGGGTCGTCATCCACCTTTCTCAGTGCCGGAAAATTGAAATGACAAAAACGGGAGTAGCTGGGATCAGTCGAAGCCCTAAAGCCATGCTGACAACAGCCGGTTCTCGGGCCGCGCCACAGGTCCACACACCTCTAAGACGTTGGGATTGCAATGAACGCCTATTCAGATTACCTGGCTGAGATCAAGGACAGAGCCTCTCAGGGGCTCGCTCCCAAGCCGATCGACGACGCCGGGCTGGTTCGTGACATTATTGCACTGATCGAGGATGCGGGTAACGCTCAGCGGGCGGATGCTCTCCGCTTCTTCATCTACAATACCCTGCCCGGCACCACGAGTGCTGCGGGCGTCAAGGCGGCGTTCCTGAAGAAAATCATTCTTGGCAACGTTGTTGTCCCGGAGATTACCCCGTCCTTTGCCCTGGAACTACTGTCGCACATGAAGGGTGGTCCTTCGGTCGAGGTGCTGCTTGACATCGCTCTGGGAGACGCTGGTGCGCTGTCCGCGCAGGCGGGCGATGTGCTGAAGACCCAGGTCTTCCTCTACGACGCGGATATGTTCCGACTGCGTGATGCCTACATGGCGGGCAACCCGGTCGCCCGGGACGTACTCGAAAGCTATGCGAAAGCGGAGTTTTTCACCAAGCTTCCGAACGTCGAGGATGAGATCAAGGTGGTGACCTTCGTCGCCGCCGAAGGTGATATCTCGACCGATCTTCTCTCGCCCGGTAATCAGGCGCACTCCCGTTCAGACCGCGAACTGCACGGCAAGTGCATGATTTCACCCGAGGCGCAGCAGCACATCGTCGCATTGCAGAAACAGCACCCCGACCGGCGCGTGATGATGATCGCCGAAAAAGGCACGATGGGTGTCGGGTCATCGCGCATGTCCGGCGTGAACAACGTGGCGCTCTGGACCGGCAAGCAGGCCAGCCCCTACGTCCCCTTCGTCAATTTTGCCCCGATCGTGGCCGGCACCAACGGGATCTCGCCCATTTTCGCGACTACGGTCGACGTCACGGGCGGCATCGGCCTGAACCTGAAAAACTGGGTCCGCAAGACGGGCGAAGACGGCAAAGCGGTCCTGAACGCCGACGGCAACCCGGTCCTTGAGCAGACATACTCGGTCGATACCGGCACTCTTCTGACGATCGACGTAAAGGACAAGAAACTTCGCGACGAGAGCGGCCGAGAGCTCGTGGATATCGCCGCAGCCTTCACGCCCCAGAAGATGGAGTTCATGAAGGCGGGCAGTTCGTATGCCATTGTCTTCGGAAAGAAGCTGCAGACGTTCGCCGCCCAGACGCTGGGGATCGAGGCAACGCCGGTTTTCGCGCCCAACAAGGAGATTTCGGTCGCCGATCAGGGCCTGACCGCAGTCGAAAAGATCTTCAACCGCAACGCCGTGGGCGTGACGCCGGGCAAGATCCTGCATGCGGGCTCCGATGTCCGCGTGAAGGTGAACATCGTCGGCTCTCAGGACACGACCGGCCTGATGACCGCGCAGGAGCTCGAGGCGATGGCGGCGACCGTCATCTCGCCCCTCGTCGACGGTGCGTATCAGTCGGGCTGTCATACCGCGTCCGTCTGGGACAAGAAGGCACAGGCGAACATTCCGAAGCTCATGAAATTCATGAATGACTTCGGCCTGATCACCGCGCGTGACCCCAAGGGCGTTTATCACGCGATGACCGACGTGATCCACAAGGTGCTGAACGACATCACCGTCGACGACTGGGCGATCATCATCGGCGGCGACAGCCATACCCGCATGTCCAAGGGTGTCGCCTTCGGGGCGGATTCCGGGACCGTCGCGCTGGCGCTGGCCACGGGCGAGGCGACGATGCCGATCCCGCAATCGGTCAAGGTGACGTTCAAGGGCACGATGCAGCCGCACATGGACTTCCGTGACGTGGTGCACGCAACCCAGGCGCAGATGCTGAAACAATGTGGTGAAAACGTCTTCCAGGGCCGCGTGATCGAGGTCCATATCGGCACGCTTCTTGCCGATCAGGCCTTCACCTTCACCGACTGGACCGCGGAAATGAAAGCCAAGGCGTCCATCTGCATTTCGCAGGACGAGACGCTGATCGAATCTCTGGAAATCGCCAAGTCGCGCATTCAGATCATGATCGACAAGGGCATGGACAATGCGGCCGCGACCCTGAAAGGCCTGATCGCCAAGGCCGACAGGCGCATTGCCGAGATCCGTTCGGGAGAGAACCCCGCCCTTGCTCCGGACGCCAACGCGAAATATTTCGCTGAGGTCGTCGTCGATCTTGATCTGATCGACGAGCCGATGATCGCCGACCCGGACGTGAACAATCCCGATGTGTCCAAGCGTTATACGCACGACACGATCCGGCCGGTTTCGTACTACGGCGGCACGAAGAAGGTGGACCTTGGCTTTGTGGGTTCCTGCATGGTGCACAAGGGCGATGTGAAAATCGTTGCCCAGATGCTCAATAATCTCGAGAAGTCGCAGGGAAAGGTGGAATTCAAGGCGCCTCTGGTTGTTGCCGCACCGACCTACAACATCATCGACGAACTGAAGGCCGAAGGGGACTGGGAAGTGCTGGAGCGCTATTCCGGTTTCGAATTCGACGACCTTCTGCCGAAAGGGAACGCCCGGACCGAATACGAGAACATCCTCTATCTGGAGCGCCCGGGCTGCAATCTGTGCATGGGCAACCAGGAGAAGGCCGAAAAGGGCGACACCGTTCTGGCGACATCGACCCGTCTCTTCCAAGGGCGTGTCGTTGAGGATTCCGGCGACAAGAAAGGCGAGTCGCTGCTTGCCTCCACCCCGGTCGTGGTGCTGTCGGCGATCCTCGGCAGGATGCCAACCCGCGAGGAATACAAAGCTGCTGTCGAAGGAATCGAACTGACCAAGTTCGCGCCGCCGAAAGCGGCTCCGATGGACTCGCTCTCCGTCCATTACTAGGCGTAGAGCGGCGATGCTTTAAGATCGCAGACAACGCATATGGCGGCGTGGGTCAAGGACATGAGTGGTGCGTACCGCCGTGATCCGAAACACCACGTCGCCCGTCTTTCGGTGCTGCGAACATCGCTCCGCTGATGGGGGTCCCTTGCCGCCTGGGCATGGGGCCCTGATCGACGGTGTGCCACGCTCCTGTGGCCACACGACAGGCCGATGGAGACTGCCATGCAGCCGTTTCCCCTGGACCGAGCTTTCACATTGCTGGAATCAGGGCCTGTGACGCTCGTGACCACACATGGTGGCGGGCGAGACAACGTCATGACCATCACATGGACCATGGTGCTGGATTTCAACGCGCACTTCGCGATCACGACGGGTCCGTGGAATCATTCCTGGAACGCCATCAACGAGACGCGGGAGTGTGTCGTCGCCATTCCCTGTGCCGACATGCTCGACACCGTCGTGGGCATCGGTCTCTGCTCGGGCCAGGACACAGACAAGTTTGAGACGTTCAGCCTCGGCCGCCGTAAGGCTGACAAGGTGAAAGCCCCGCTCCTCAGCGCATGTCTGGCCAACATCGAATGCCGCGTCGTCGAGATCATCGACGCTTACGGGATTGTCATTCTCGAAGGGATTGCGGCACATGCCGCGCCGCATCGCGACGGACGTTCGCCATTGCATGCCATCGGCGACGGTACGTTCGTAACCGAAGGCCCCCGGCTTGATCGGCGCATGATGATGCGCCCCAAGCTGCCGCCGAGTGTCATACCTCGCCTCTCCTAGCGGAGTAATCATGTCGTGGGCCAGCGGTCGATGATCGTTACGTGGCCCGGCACGGGATCTATCGTCGGTCGGGCGAACGACACGCACGGCGGATACGCGACGTGCTGCCCCCCCGTTTCGGGGTGAACGCGCGGAACGGCATGATGGCAGGCCCCTCAGACACCGCGCCAACGGTGGCTGAGGGGCAAAGAACACTCTCGATATATCTTGACGTGCGATATATCGAGATTTATATCGGGCTCATGAAACACAGACATTCCGGCGGTCGCGATCGCCACACATTCTCTGCCGAAGGCCTCGCACATGGGCATGGCTCCCGCCGACATCACGGCCGCGGTCGGCACGGAGGCCGCAACCGGCTGTTCGATTATGGGGAGATGCGGCTTCTGGTCCTCAACCTGATTTCGCAAAAGCCCACATATGGCTACGAACTTATCAAGACCATCGAGGAGACGTTCGGCGGCAGTTACACGCCGAGCCCCGGCGTGATCTATCCGACGCTCACATGGCTGGAGGAGGCGGGTTATATCCGACCCGCCGGTGAAGACGGCCGTAAGAGCTTCGGCATCACGCCTGAAGGAGAGGCCTTCGTCACCGCGAACCGGCCAGCGCTGGACGACGTGCTCGCCCGGGCGGCAAGCGCCGATACCGAAGGACAAGGTGGACGGCGGAACCTGTCCGCGCCGGTCATGCGCGGCATGGAAAACCTCAAGACGGCGCTTCGTCTACGCCTGCGTCAGGGCGGCCTGGATTGCGAAGCGGAGGCGAAGATCGCGACGGTTCTCGATGACGCGGCTCGTGCGATCGAACAGGCGTGACGGTCGCGGTTACAAAGCGTACCGGAGCATATGTCGTCGCAACATCCGCCCCTCCTGGACCGGACCGTTTCCAGCACCTGATCGGGCTGGCTGATCACCCTGTCGGCACCCGCGCGCGTCGCCAGCACCGTATCATCTATCTGGATACGCAGATTGCCGATCGGCCCCGTGCTCAGGGCAACGACCGATTGCCCACATTCCTCAGCTGCCTTGCGATCCGCGCGCACCAGCACACCATCGTGATTGCCGGACGCGCGGACGCCGTGTTTCGCGCCAATGCCCGACAACAGGCGGTAATGCGATGCTATCCCAGTGTGGCACCCACCTCCTGGCCCACCGCCCTGAAAACCGTCTCGAACAGAGCGGCTGTCGGCGCACCGCCGCGCGTGTAGGCGGCGATGATGACCGGCGCGCCGCCCGGTGGCCACGCGATCGCGACATCGGCCGCCACGTCCCTGGCATTGTTGCCGGTCTTGTCCGCCACGCGCCACGAAGACGGTAGACCGCCTCTCAGGCGGTTCGTGCCGGTGGTGTTGGCCAGCAGCCAGCCGGTCAGCAGGCGTTTCGATGAGTCAATGAGAGTGTCCCCAAGCACCAATGCCCCGAACGAGTGCGCCATGGCCGAAGGCGTCGTCGTGTTGCCCACCCCGCCGGGCGGCGTGCGATTGACGTCGGGCTCGCCGTCGTCAAGGCGGCTTTCGATGTCGCCGACGCTTCTCCAGAGCGCGGTCACAGCCGGCGGACCGCCGACACGCCGCAACAACAGATTGGCACAGCTGTTATCGCTGAATCGCACGGCGGCATCACACATCTCACGCACGGTCATGAATCCGCGTGACAGGTTCTCCCGTGCGACAGGCGCGTGCCAGTCCGGAACATCCTCAGACGTCAGCGGAACGTTTGCCGCAAGGTCGTCCTGATGCTGGTCGACACGGCGCAGGACAAGGGCCACGAGCGACGCCTTGAACGTGCTGCACAGCACGAAGCGTTCGCCCGACCGCCAGGACAACGTCCGACCCGTCCCCATATTGCGCGCATACACACCGATGCGTCCGCCGGACGCGCGCTCGTACGACACAAGCGCGGCGAAAGGCGCCGACGCCCCGAAGGCCGGTCCGGCGGCAAGCGCAACGCTGCCCGCCGCGAAGGTTCGTCTGTCCAACATCGCGGGTCTTACTCAACTGTTTCAGGATCGTCCGGACCGACCGCACGGGAGAATACGCCGCCTTGCGGCCGGCAGTCGTGCGCGCAGTGTGGTCCCCGCCGACACGCGCGGCAAGCCCGCCCGTTCCGCCACGCCTTACGCGCCGGCCAGCCCTTCGCCGATCATGTCGCTGGGCACGACGATCCGGTCGAATTTCTCCGCATCGATCGCACCCGATCTCAGGGCGGCTTCGCGCAGCGTCGACCCGGTAGCCGCCGCATCCTCCGCTATATGGGCTGCGGCCTGATATCCGATGACCGGCGACAGGGCGGTGACCAGCATCAGCGACCGGTCGAGATGGGCGCTGATCTGCTCCCGGTTCAGCGCCGTACCCTCGACCGAAAAGGCGCGAAAAGCCTTCATGCCGTCGGCCAGAATTGCGATGGAATGGAGTACGTTGTTGATGATGATCGGCCGCATCGCGTTCAGTTCGAAGTTTCCCTGACTGCCGGCGAAGGCCACGGCGGTGTCGTCGCCGATCACCTGAATGGCGATCATCACGATCGCCTCACACTGTGTCGGATTGACCTTGCCCGGCATGATCGACGAACCCGGCTCATTGTCCGGAAGCTTCAGTTCGCCGATCCCGCACCGCGGACCCGACGCCAGCCAGCGCATGTCGTTGGCAATTTTCATCAGGGCGACCGCCAGACCCCGGAGTGCGGCCGACGACCGCACCATGGCGTCCAGGGACCCCTGCGCCATGAACTTGTTGGCCGCCGTGCGAAACGGCCTGCCGGTCAGTTCCGCCACCCGGGCGGCCACGGCCACCGAAAAACCCTTGGGCGCATTGAGCCCGGTGCCGACCGCTGTCCCCCCGAGGGCCAGTTCATACAGCCCCTCGCGCGAGGCCTCGATCGCCTGTTGCGCGGCCCGCAGCTGCGCCGCCCAGCCCGACCACTCCTGCCCGACCGACAGGGGCACCGCGTCTTCGAGATGCGTGCGACCGATCTTGACCACATCCATCCACTCGTTCGACTTCGCCTCGAGACAGGCGGCCAGCCGGTCGAGTTCGGGCAGCAGGCGATCGTCCAGCATCGCGACCGTCGCCACATGCATCGCACTGGGAAAGCTGTCGTTGGACGACTGCCCCATATTGACGTCGTCGTTCGGCCCCACCGGTACCTGTGAGCCCAGAGTGCCGCCCAGCAACTGGATGGCGCGGTTCGACAGCACCTCGTTCACGTTCATGTTCGACTGCGTGCCGGAACCGGTCTGCCATACGAACAGCGGGAAATGAGCATCGAGCCGACCGTCGATCGCCTCGTCGGCCGCGTGGACGATCGCATCGGCTTTCCAGCGCGGCAGACGGCCGCTTTCGGCGTTGACCAGCGCGCAGGCCTTCTTGACCACGCCGTAGGCGTGATAGACCTCGAGGGGCATCCGGTCGCGCCCGATGGAAAAATGGTGCAGGGATCGCTGCGTCTGCGAGCCCCAGTAGCGGTCGGCCGGAACCGCGACCTTGCCCATCGAGTCAAACTCTTCCCGCTCGCCGCTGGCGTCGATGCCGATGGGAAGGTCGTGCAGAATGGGACGGGGGGTCTGTTCCTCGGTCATCCGATGGCCTTTTCGCTGTCTAGCGCGTTGCCCGTGAAGAACTGCTACGTTCTCGGGGCGATCACCTCGAGGGAAAAACGTCGTGTTCGTCGCACGGTTGCAGAACGCACGGCCATGGGTGCCACCCCCGCCGGGCATGACGCGCGCTCACGCGCCCTTGCGGCGGGAGGCCCACCGGAACAGGTAGGGCGCACGCCCGTCGTGACCGAAATAGGCGCGGCGCGCTTCGTGCAGATGCAGCGTGCCGAAGACCTCGATCCGGATCAGGATCACCACCAGGGCCACGCCTGCGAACGGGCCTGTCAGATACACCCAGAACCCGTCCCAGGTGTGGGCGAACACCGCCGGGCCGAAGGAACGGGCCAGATTGGTGCTGTCGCCCGACAGCCACGCCTCGAACGGGTTGAGAACGAAAAACAGCGGCCCGGCCACCCATGGCGTGAAGGCCCGCAGACGGGGCTTGGCGCCACAGAACAGGACCAGCCCCACCAGAATGGCCGTAGTGCCCATCTCCCCCACCGCCGCCCACCACCCGGGCGCCAGCGCATCCGGATAGGTGGCCGCGAAAAACGCCGCATGGCACCACGCGCCCCAGGAGGGCCAGATCCAGCCGCTGACCGCGACAAGGCCACACCCCGTCACCGCCCCGGCAAGCTGCACCAGCATGAAGCACACGGTATCAATCACCGCGAAACGGCTACCGAGCATGAATGCAAGACTGATCGACGGGCTGAGATGGGCGCCACTGACACGGCCGAACGGTGAGAAAGCGGCTATCGTCGAACTGAAGCCGAACAAAAAGCCCAGCACGGCGGTCAGTACCGACGGATACGGCGCCAACGCCTTGCCGACCGGGCTGAGGGGCGAGCCGATGGCGACGTTACTCGCCACCCCGCACGCCAGAAGAATCGCGGTCGCCAGAAACTCACAGGCATACAGCCGCGGATGAAAGGGCTTTTCGGGCGCAGGCCTTCCCGAGAGCGGCCGATCCTCCGGATGCGGATAGAGCCTGTGCCCGCCGCCGGGTTGCGAAGGGGCTGCGACCGGCGTCGCCGCGTCATCGCCGCGTGCCATCATCGGAACTGTTCGCCGCGCGTCCGGACCGCCATCGTGGCATGGCCCTTCCCTCGCGAGTGGCCGTGGACCGGCACGACGGCTTTTCCCTTCCAACACGACACTCCGACACTCATCCCGTTCGTCTGCCTCCACATCCGGCATCATGCCATGTCGCGCGCGGGACGGCGCGGGCGGACACCTGCATGGCCTGCACGGCCGCCATCCCACGTCTCCGGCCGGCATGGCGCAACCCCTCTCTTTGCCGTAACGTTTTCCGTCCCCGCCGACCACCGGCCCCGCACCCCACGAAACCGCTTCGCACGGGACCACCATGATGTCTCAACCGATCGCCCTGCCCCATCGTCCCATGCTCACCGCCAATGAGGCCGCCCGCCATCTTGGGGTGGCGCGGGGGACGCTGCTGGGGCTTGCCATCCTGCGAATCGGTCCGCGCGCCATCCCGGTCAATCGGCGCCGCCACTACCGGCGCGAGGAGCTCGACCGGTTTCGCGCCGACCTGCTTCAGGCGGTCGGCGTCGGTGATCACGACACACCCTACCGCCACCGCCCGGCCGTACCCGGTCCCGACACGGATACAGCGCCGCCGCGTGATCCTCTGCTGGTCCTCCTGACGCGGCAGGCCATCCGGCGGCGACTGATCCTGACGTCCCTATGGGGGCTGCTGGGCGCGGGCGGACTGGCGTCTCTGATCCTGTTCTGACGCACCCTCCCTGTGTATCGCAGTTACAGTTCGCAATATGAGCGCCTTAAATGGGGACGGCCCGATGCCTAGACACCGTGTGGTCACACACTGTCCGGAATAGCCCTACCGTCATGAAAAAGTTCGCTTTCGCCGCCCTCGCCATGTCGCTCTGTGCCCCTCTGGCCGCGCACGCGCGGTTGACCACCGCCGTTCAGTCCCCGCAGAGCCTTGGCACATCGATGCTCAACGGCGCCCGCCAGGCCGGCGAGAATGATGTCAACACGCGCCGTCAGGCCGCCATGCAGGGCGTCACCAGCCGGCTCGACGCCGCGCGCAAGGGCGTCACGACGCGCCGCGATGCCGCCATCAGCGCCTATACGAACAAGAAGAACCAGCTCGACCAGAGCCGCCAGCAGGCCAAGAGCCTGACGACGATGCCGTCGATGCCCGGCATGTAACACCGTTCCCCGGCACTTCCGCCTCGCGCCCTTTCGGCACCACTGAGGCGGGAGCCCTAGCTCCGTCTCATTTATTGACTGGACAAATTTTGTCATCCCGGAGCGCACCGCCTCTGGTATCAGTGCCCCATGTTCACTTCGTCCCGACTCGCCGGACCGCAGGCCCCGGACGGGCAACGACATGCGCCTCGCCCAAGCCGACCATCATCGTCCTGCCGATGCCGACCCCACGTACGTCATGTGCCGGCATGCCTGCTGGTGCTTGGTATGGTCCTCGCAAGCCCGGCCACTCGCGCCGAGAGCCTGCACGACGCAATCGTACAGGCGTGGGCGATCGACCCGTCGGCACGGTCGGCCGCCGTTGATGCGCAGGCGGCCCACCGGACGGCCAGCGCGCTGGAATCCTGGTTCCCTGGCGGCCCGGTGCTGAGCGGCGATTATCTCGACGATCATTTCATCGGCTCCAAGCTCGGCTACACTACCTATCAGGGCGCGATCAGCGTGCCGCTCTGGCTGCCGGGGCAGGGCACCGCCAACGTCCGCAATGCGTTGGCGGACGAAGCCGTCGCGCGGGCACATATCAAGGTCGAGCGATTGCTGACCGCCGTGCGGGTGCTGGATCTGGCCAGCACGGCAACCCTGCTTGATCGGGAAATCGACAATCTTCGCACCACCCGCGACCTGCTCGACAGCCTCGCCCGCAGTTCACACGCGGCACTGGCCAGCGGCGAGATCGCGACGACCGACCACGAAGCCGTCATCGGCGAGCGCGAAGACATCGAGGGGCAGATCGCCGAGCGTTCGCAGCGGCTGGAGACGACGCGCGCCGAAATCGAAACCCTGACCGGACAGGACTCTGTCCCCGATCTGATGGCGATCGACAGTCGGCTCCTCGCGACCTCCGGCGCGCGTCTGAACCCCGACCACGACCCCCGGCTGGAGATGGCCCGCGCCACCGCGCGGCAGGCCCAGGCCTCGTTCAACGTGGCACGCCGTTCCTACATGCCCAACCCGCAGGTCGGAGTCGAAGTGCTGCGTCAGGCCCAGTACGGCAGTCCGTGGGATACACAGGTCGGCGTGCAGTTTCAGGTGCCGCTGCCCAGCGAGGCCCGGAACACGCCGATGGTCATGAAGGAAGTGCGCGCCATGGGGGCCGCCGACCGCGATGCGGAACTGGCGCGCCGCAAGGTCACCGTCGAATATCGCCAGACGCGGTCCCAGCTGGGAACCGCGCTGGAGATCCTGCGGCACGCCCGCGCGACGCAAACCGCGCTGGACGACCGCGCCAGCCACCTCGAACGCGCCTGGCAGGTAGGGGAAACACCCGTGATCGAATATCTGCGCGCGCGGCGCGCCGCCCTCGAAGCCCGCCAACGCGCGACACAGGCCGACGTGATCTGGCACGCGGCCCTTGTCCGCATGGTACTGATGGCCGGAGGCACGCCGTGATTCGCTCCCTCGCCCCTTTCGTGCACATCTGCCTGCCTCTGTCCGCGGCGATGATCCTGCTCGCCCCCCATACTCCGGCGCGGGCCGACGACTGGCCCACCGCCCCGATCACGATCGCGACCAGTGCCCTGAGCGTGCAGGGCATCGAAACCGCGACCTCGCATGCCGGCGCCATCGCGGCCCACGTCGATGCGCCGGGCTACGTGACGGTCGACGAACGGCGGGTCGTGCGGGTCCGGCCCGTGGGCACCGGTCGGGTCGAGGAGGTTCTGGTCACCCCCGGCCAATCCGTCCGTCGCGGGCAGGTCCTTCTGACCTATGACGATTTCAGCCTGAGCGACGAGACGCAGCGTCTGGCCAGCGCCGAGGCCGCGCTGCAGCAGGCCCGCGCCACCGCGCGCCAAGCCGAACTGTCCTATGGGCGCGCGCGCAGCTTGCAGGGCGGGGCCGTCTCGGTGGGCGAAATGCAGCGCCGCCAGTCCCTTTTGCTGGACGCGCAGGGCATGGTCCAGACCCGCGAGGCAGTGGTGCGGAACGAGCGCGAACGCATGGCACGCTTTTCCTCCGCGACCGAGCGGTCGCGCGGCGTGCGGTCCGATGTGGTCTCCCCGATCGACGGGATCGTGCGGCGTGTCAGCGTATCCGCCGGGGAAGACGTCTCCAGCGGCGCCGTGGCGCCGGTCGAGGTCGACGACCTGTCGCACCTGTGGGTCGTCTCGCAGGTCGATGAACTCGACACCGCCGGCCTGGCCCCGGGCAATCGCCAGCAGACCTGGGTGCGGCCGGACCTGCCGCCGCTCGTGTCCCGGATCGACCTGATCGAGGGCGGCGTCGATCCGGGCAGCCGCCATGTCCTGGTGCGCAGCCTCGTCCCCAACGCCGATCTGTCGCTGCGCGCGGGCCAGCTGGTCCAGACGCGACTGTTCGCGGGCCGGAAGGTTGCCGGCCAGATCGTCCCCACGACGGCCCTGCAGACCATTGCCGGACAGGCCTGCGTGTTCGTGCGGATCGGGGCCGAGCAGTACGTCGCCCGCAAGATCACCCCGGGCCCCGCGCTCAATGGCGAGATGGTCGTCACACAAGGCCTCGCCGACCACGAGACGGTCGTCACGAAAGGCAGTTTCGTCCTAAAATCCCAGGCCCTTCTGGCACCGCCCTCCGACCATACGCAGCCGGGTTAGACGCCATGACGCTTGTCCTGAAGCTGCTGCAGGCGCGCGGGGCGCTGCTGGGGGCGGCCGTTCTGATGATGATCGCCGGGATCGTGGACCTGCGGTCCCTGCCGGTCGAGCCGGTGCCCGATATCTCGCCGCGTCAGGTCCTGGTCTCGGTGCAGGCCCCCGGCCTGCCGGCGCAGGAGGTCGAGCGGCTGGTCACGTTCCCGATCGAAAGCGTCATGTCGGGCGTCATCGGCCTGACGACCATGCGCTCGGTCTCGCGCACCGGCGTGGCGGTCCTCTATCTCCAGTTCAATGACGGCACCGACATATACCGTGACCGCGAGCTTGTGGCCCAACGCATGGATCAGGCACGCATGGCGGTGCCCGTCCATGGTCTGAGCGTGTCGATGGGACCGCTCGCCACCGGCATGGGCGAAATCCTGCAACTCCAGATCACCGGGCCGGGACAGTCGCTCGCGACCCTGAACCGGATCATGACCTGGAACGTCGCGCCGAAACTGCGGCTGATCCCCGGGGTGGTCGACATCAACGTCAATGGCGGCGCGTCGCAGACCTTCGAGGTCGAGCTCGACCCGCAGGCGCTGCGCCGGTTCGGGGTGTCGGTCTCGGACGTGTTCCACGCGGTCGATCAGGACAACGAGGCCGCCGGCGGCGCGTGGATCGAACATAACGACGAACAGCACGTCATTGTCGGCCGGTCGCTGATCGACAACCTTGCCGAACTGGGCGACATCCAGTTGCGCAGCGGCCCCGACGGCGGCGTTGTCCACGTACGCGATGTGGGCCGGGTGCACGAAGGGCGACTGCCACGCCTGGGGGCCGTCACGCGTGACGGTTCCGGCGAGGCCGTGGTCGCCGTCGTCCTGCTGCAACAGGGTGCGAACGCGCGCGAGACGCTCGCCCGTATCAAGAAAGCGCTCCCCGATATCCGTGGAACCCTGCCATCGGGCATCCGGCTCGATCCGTATTTCAGCCGCGCGTCCCTGACCAACAAGACCATCATGACCGTGCGTGACAACCTGCTGATGGGTGCGGCCCTGGTGTTCGCCGTGCTGATGGTGGTGATCGGCGACTGGCGCGCGGCAGTGGTGATCATCGCGGTCATCCCGTTCTCTCTGGTCTGCGCCATGGTGGGCATGAACCATCTGGGCATCTCGGCCAACCTGCTCAGTCTGGGCGCGATCGATTTCGGCATGATCGTCGACAGCGCGCTGGTGATCGTCGAAAGCGTCCTCAGCAGCCGGGGCCGGCCCGGCGAGACACTGGAACAGCGGATTTCCGAAACCGTGGCGCTCGTGGCACGGCCGGTGACGTTTGCCATCCTGATCATCATTCTGGTGTACCTGCCGATCCTGACCCTCGAAGGGGTCGAGGGGCGCATGTTCCGGCCGATGGCCGAGACCGTGATCCTGGCCCTGGTCTCGTCGCTGCTGTTTGCTCTGGTCTGCGTGCCCGCCCTGGCCGCAATGCTGTTGCGCCGCGACGCGCCCTCCCATCATGATTCCGACGGCACGGAACATGACACGCGTCTGATCGCGTTCCTGCGTCGCGGCTTCGCACCGGCCTCCACACTCTGCGTCGCGCGCCCCGGTCGCATCAGCGCGATCGCGGTGCTGATCTTCCTGCTCTCTCTCGTGATGGCCACACGACTGGGCGGCGAATTCATCCCGCAGCTTCAGGAAGGTGACCTGATCGTCACCTCGACGCGTTTGCCGGGCATCTCGCTCGATGCCTCGCTGCGGGCCAGCACGGCGATCGAGCGCACGCTGCGCGCCTTTCCCGACGTTCGCGCACTGGTCAGCAACACGGGCACGTCCGCCATCCCGACCGACCCGCAAGGGGGCGAGCAGACCGATACCTATGTCCTGCTCAAGCCGCGTTCTGAGTGGAAGACCGCGACCACGCAGCTCGGACTGGTCCGCGCGTTCGACGCCGCCCTGCGGAAAAACAATCCCGGTTCCCTCTATTCATGGAGCCAGCCGATCCAGATGCGCATGGATGATCTGCTGTCGGGCGTGCGCTCGCAGGTCGCCATCGGCATCTATGGACCCGATATCGACGTGCTCACCCGGCTGGCCGCGCGAACGGCCGCCGTGGTCGGCCGGATCGACGGCGCGGCGGACGTGGCCCCTCAGGACGTCGGCACGATTCCCTATCTTCATATCGACGCCGACCGGACCGCCGCCGCGCGGCTGAACGTCGACACGACCGCCGTACTGGACGTGGTCGAGGCCGTGGGCGGCCATGTCGGCCCCCCGGTCTCCATCGATTCGGCCCTGATCCCGACCGAGGTGCGCATCGCCCCCCTGTCACGCGACACGGTCGACAAGATCCGCCGCCTGCCCGTGGTGACGCGCGACGACCATGTCGTCGAACTCGCGCAGGTGGCGCGCATCACACTGGACAGCGGTCCTGCCGCCATCCGCCGCAACCAGGGCGAACGCCGCACGATGGTCCAGGCCAATGTGCGCGGCCGCGACCTCAGCTCCTTCGTACAGGCCGCGCAGACCGCCGTGCGGGATCAGGTGCCCCTACCGCCGGGGTATCGCTTTGAATGGAGCGGACAGTTCCGCAACCTGCAAACCGCGCTTGCGCGTCTGGAAATCGTGGTGCCAATCACGCTGGTACTGATCTTCTGCCTGCTGATCCTTGCGCTGGGCGACGCGTGGCTCGCCGGTCTGGTGTTCGTCAACCTACCGTTCGCGGCGACGGGCGGCATCATCGCGCTTTATCTGCGGGGCATGCCGTTCAGCATCTCGGCCGGAATCGGGTTCATCGCCCTGTTCGGCGTGGCGACCCTCAATGGCGTGGTGCTGATTTCCTATGTGCGGGAAAAGCGACGCGCGGGCCTCGATGCCTGGGCCGCGGCCACGACCGCCGCGCGCGATCGCTTCCGGCCGGTGATGGCGACCGCGACCGTCGCCTGCCTTGGCTTCTTTCCCATGGCATTTTCAGCAAGCGAAGGCGCCGAAGTCGAAAAACCACTGGCGACGGTGGTCATCGGCGGCCTCGTGTCGTGCACGATGCTGACGCTGCTGGTGCTGCCGTCGCTCTATATCCGTCTCGCCAACTGGCGGGAGAGACGCTGAACGGCTCCGGCCGATCAGGCCGCCAGCGGGGGGACGGCGGCCGCGGCCCTCTCGCGCCCCAGAACACGGTCGTAGAACTGTTCGATCCGCGCGACGGACGAGGCGCGGCGAAAGCGCGTCATGTCCCAGTCCCGGCGCAGCACCCCGATCCGGCGCCGCATGGCCTCGGCCAGCGCGACGCTGTCGTCGGGGGGGACGAGATCGGGTGAATGATCGCCCAGAATATCCGGAACGCCCCCCGCCCGCGTGGCCAGCACCGGCAGCCCGTTGGCCATGGCCTCCAGCAGGACCAACCCGAACGGCTCGCACCGCGACGGCAGCACAAACGCATCGAGCGCGCTCAGATCCGTCGGCAGCGATTTCGAAAAGCCACCGAACTTGACACGCGGCCCGGCAAGCGCTTCCAGCGCGGCACGCTCGGGACCATCGCCGAACAGCACAAGCCGGACGTTGGGCGCCGGAAGCCGCTCGAACGCGCGGATAAGCGTGTCGAAGCCCTTCTCCGACACGAAGCGACCCGCACCGCCAAAGACGTATGTGTCGTCCGTGAACCCCCAGCGCGCTCGCAGGTCGGCACGCCGGCCCGCGTCCATCGACGGCACACAGGTCCAGTTGCCGATGACATCGACCGGCCGGTCAAAGCCCGGTGGAATCCCAGCGGTCTGCCATCGCGCCACGCAGATCAGGCCGTCATGCCCCCCATAGACGCGGGGGCTGAAGCGGTTGTGCAGCGTCGCAATCGTCGGCACCCGCCCGACGGACAGCAGTCTGGCCCGCATGCTTGCGCGGCCCAGATGGGTGTGAACAATGTCGGGACGGATCTGGCGCAGGGCACGACCCAGTGCCAGGCAATAGCCGCCCGGTCCGGCCCGCGCCACCCGAACCTGCCCGTCAAGCACGTCGCGGATATCGCCCCCGGTGCAGCGGTCCCGGGTCCGCCCCTGCAACAGCACCGTTACGTCATGATCACGCGCCTGCGCGGCGCTCAGTTCCGCCACATATCGTTCGGAGCCGGCAAATTCGTGCGTGGCGATCGCATGCAGAATCCTCATGCCTGCCCCCATGCGGGCGACGGCACACCCAGCACGAGCTCACGCTGTTTTTGCGTGTCGGTGCCCCGTGTGGCGGTTATCGTCCTGCCATGACCGAAGCAACGCACCGTCCCGATACCTCCGCTGTCGAGCCGACCCCGGATGCCACTAGCACTGTCCCGGAACAGGCGCGGCAGCGCCCAACGGAAATTGGCGGCCCCGCCGGCCCGGAACCCACGCGCTACGGCGACTGGGAACGCAAGGGGCGCTGCGTCGACTTCTAAGACGCCGGAGCGTGGCCGCGCCCTCATGCCTCACCCCGAACGGTACGAAAGGCGGGTGCCCTGCGGGCCTGCCGGTATCCCGGAGGGCGCGGCGTGCAGGAAATCAGGTAAGTGCCCAGCACATAGGCCATGTTCGCCAGTGAATTGAACCACATGGCCAGCTCGAAGCCCGGCGGTGCCGTGACCCCCTGCCAAAGCGAATAGATCGCAAACGGTATGGACAGCGGTCGCATACCTGCCAACATCGGCCGCAGCGGATTCAGGTGGCCCGGCTTCACCAGCGGCCGCACCCGGTTGATGCCGACGAAAAACGCCAGACCGACACTCCAGGTCAGAACGTTGAACATCGCGTCCCCAAAGCCGAGATGGCCGATGACGACCATCGCGCCGATCGAGACAGCCGACAGCAGCAACGCGCCGAGCTGAAAGCTCATGCCGATCTCAAGGGCTGTCAGCCGTTCAGGAAGCCGGTCCGCCACGGGTTGAAACACGCGGTCGAGCAGCCACTCATCGAACTGGTTGACGCGATCGCCGATGCTCATGCGACTCCTTTTCTCCAACCATCGTCGTTACGACGCCGGTTTCCCTCAATCCACGAAAAACGCATCCCGGACCGCATCCGGGTATGGGCCGGTCATCCCGGCAAACGTGGTGTTGCTTAACATCACGACGCTCAGCCCCAATGCCCGATCGACAAACCAGCTATGCCCATACGCCCCCCCCCAGGAAAAGCTGCCCGGGGACAGAGGCGCGCGCGCCGCATCCGGGTCGTTCAGGACCGAGGCGCCGATGCCAAACCCGAGCCCTTCCCGCCCCGGCGTGGTGGACAGCGTGCCCGTCGCGTTCACACCGAATACGGCAGCGTCCTGAGGGTCCAGAACGTCCCCGCCGCCAACGCGCAGCATCTCCAGAAACGCCAGATACTCCCGCGCATCCCCCACCATCCCCGCCCCACCGGACGGATAGGACGCCGGGTCGAGCGCGCGATCGGGCGCGAAGACGACCTCGCCATACGTGCCGCCGCCCAGCGGGCTCTTCAGGACATGGCGGGCACCCATACGCACGGGCCCGTCGACGTAGGCCGGCCCCATGTCATCGCCTTCACCGGGAGCGAAGCCGCTGCGGGTCCAGCCCAGTGGCGCGCCGATCCGCTCACGGACCAACGCGTCGAGCGTCTGGCCCGTCGCGGCTTCCAGGACACCGCCCAGAACGTCGAGCGAGAGCGAATACTGCCACCCCGTACCGGGCGCGAACAGCAGCGGCACGGAGGCCAGACGCGCGAGGTTGTCGCGCAACGACACGCCCGGTTCCGCAAGGCCGTCCGACACGCCAGCCCGGGCATAGGGATTGTCGTCATGGGGAAACGAGAAACCGTACGACAGCCCGGCCGTATGCAGCATCAACTGGCGCGACGTGATGACGGGCACCGTACAGTCCGGCAGCGCCGGCTGAAAGCCGGGCAGCAGCGCGCTGATCGGCGCGTCGAGATCGAGCCGCCCCTCCCGCGCCAGGCCCAGCGCCACGGCACTGGTGACGGGCTTGGTGAGCGAGGCCAGCCGGAACAGCGGCGACGCCGGCATGGGCTCGTCCCGTTCCAGATCGCGCAGACCCGCGACCTCGTCCACGATCACGACGCCGTTCAGAGACGCCAGCACATGCGCGCCCACGACCCGGCGACGGGCAATCGCGGTCTGCATCACCGCGCGGACGCGCACAGCACTTCCATCGGGATCGAATCGCCGCATCATCCGTCTTCCTCCTGACGTTGCGCAGGCACCTACCATGCCTGAACGCTTTTTAACATTTCATTGCGGCGTGCCACGAAACGCAAGGCCACCTGCCTCGTGACCGCCCATCCGTTCGCCGGCATGCCTGTCACCACGGGGACACCGGGGGTTCAGTTTCCGATGGATTGCGGCATCATGCGTGCCCTGTGTGCCCTCCATCGGGGCCATCCTGCCGGAGATGACCGCATCATGCCCTTTCGCCGCGCGACGTATGCGCTGACGCTCGCCCTGCTGGGCACCACCCTGATCGCCGGCCTGCCCGCCGTGGCGCACGCCGACACGCCCGCGCCGTCCCGAACCAGCACGACCGGCACCAACACGACCGAGGCGGCGAACGTCACACGCGCGACACTGGCAAACGGCCTGCGTGTCATCATCGTGCGCGATCGTCTGGCGCCCGTCGTGACGACCGAGCTCAATTACCTGACCGGCTCGGCCGAAGCCCCGGACGGCTTCCCGGGCACTGCGCACGCGCTGGAGCACATGATGTTTCGCGGCAGCGCGGGGCTGGACCGCGATCAGCTCTCGTTCATCGGCGCACAACTCGGCGGCGACTACAACGCGGATACGACCGAAGACGTCACGCAGTATTTCTATACGGCCCCGGCGGCCAATCTGGATGTCGTGTTGCAGATCGAGGCGCTGCGCATGAAAGGCCTGCTTCTCAAGCAGGAGGACTGGGACAAGGAACGTGGCGCGATCGAACAGGAAGTCTCGCGCGACCTGTCCAGTCCCGCCTACCGCTATATCTCCCAGCTTCAGGGAATTCTCTACGCCGGCACCCCCTACGCGCACGACGCGCTGGGCACACGTCCGTCCTTCGACAAGACGGATGCCGCCATTCTGCGGGGTTTCTACCAGGCGTGGTATGCGCCCAACAACGCGGTGCTGGTCATCACCGGCGACGTCGACCCCGCCGCGACGCTGGCGCAGGTGCGCGCGGCCTTCGACGCGATTCCGGCCCATGCCCTGCCGGCGCG